>DASVWB010000447.1:0-24544 GCA_036389815.1 Pyrinomonadaceae bacterium
ACGAGGGCGGAGGCGCGCGCCGAGGAGGACGAGTTCTGGGCTCTGAGCCCGACGGTCGCGCCGGACGACGACGAGGCGCGGCACGCGGGAGCGCCCGCCGCGGAGGAGGAGCGCGGGCCGGACGCGGGCGCGGTGCTGCACAACCTCCTGCTCGTACTTCTCCTGATGGGCGCGGGCGCGGTGCTGAGCCTCGGCCTCGTCTACGGCGTCAACGCCCTGCTGCGGGTCTTCATCGCGCAGCCGAACTTCACGCTGCCGGACTACATCGGCGCGATGATACTCGCCGCGTTCGTGCGCAACGTGGACGACCGGCGGGGCTGGTTCCGCGTGGACGGCCGGGCGGTCGGCGTCATCGCGGCCGTCGCGCTCGCGCTCTTCCTCGTCATCGCGCTGATGAGTCTGGAGCTTTGGAAGATCGCGGGGCTCGCGCTGCCGATGCTCGTCATCCTGTGCGCGCAAGTTCTGGTGACGGTCGCCTACGCGCTGCTCGTGACGTTCCCTCTGATGGGGCGCGACTACGAGGCGGCGGTGACGGCGAGCGGGCACGTCGGCTTCGGGCTGGGGATTACGGCCAACGCCGTCGCCAACATGGAGGCGCTCGCCGAGCGCTTCGCGCCAGCGCCGCGCAGCTTCCTCGTCGTCCCCGTCGTCGGCGCCTTCTTCATAGACCTCTCGAACGCGCTCGTCATCCTGCTCTTCGTCAACCTCTACACGAATTTTGTCCGCTGAGACCGGATGAGAAACGGAATGAGAAAGAGTCAACTCGCGCCGCTCGCGCTCGCGCTGCTCGTTTGTGTGCCGGCCCTTTCGGCGGCGAAGGGAAGGGCTAGACAGTCCGCGCCGGCCGGTCGGGCGCCGGCCGCGTCGCCCCGCCTGCAAAGGATAGTTGACGGCGCGGCGCGCGCCGCGCTCGAACGCTTCAGGGAGAAGGGGCTGGCGGAGAAGAACCTCGCCGTCACGGTCGTAGACCTCACGGACCCCGCGCGCCCCGAGCAGGCGGGCTTCCGCGGCGCGGAGCCCATCTACCCGGCGAGCGTCGTGAAACTCTTCTACCTCGCGGCGGCGCACCGCTGGTTGGAGGACGGGCGGCTGAAGGAGACCGAGGAGTTTAAGCGGGGGCTGCGCGACATGATAGTCGAGTCGTCGAACGACGCGACGCACTACGTGCTCGACTCGCTGACCGGCGTCTCGAACGGCGAGGAGCTGCCGCCCGACAAGCTGAAGAAGTGGGCCGAGCGGCGCAACGCCGTCAACCGCTACTTCGCCTCGCTCGGCTACGCGGTAGGGCCCGGCGGCATCAACGTCAACCAGAAGCCGTGGTGCGAGGGCCCGTACGGGCGCGAGCGGCAGTTCCTCGGCCCGAAGTTCGAGAACCGCAATCGGCTTACGACCGACGCCACCGCCCGCCTGCTCGCCGAGATGGCCGCGGGGCGCGCCGTCACGCAGGCGCGGAGCGGGCAGATGATGGCGCTGCTCAAGCGCGACTACTCCGGCGAGTCGGAAGACCCGGACGACCAGGCGCACGGCTTCACCGGCATCGCGCTCAAAGATTTCCCCGGCGTGCGCCTCTGGTCGAAGGCCGGCTGGACGAGCACCGCGCGCCACGACGCCGCCTACCTGGAGCTTCCCGGCGGCCGCCGCCTCGTCATCGTCACCTTCACCAGCGACTTCGCCAAAGAGCGCGACATCATCCCGACCGTCGCGCGCGAAGTGATAAAGGGAGTAATGAGTGATAAGTGATGAATGATGAGTGATGAGAAAGAAGAGGGGACTTGCTTTCACTCATCACTCATCACTCATCTCTCACTCAGGGCTTTTGCGCGAGGACGAGCGACTTCGTCCAGCCGATGGGCTCGTAGGGCGGGAAGTGGTAGTGCTCGATGACGCGGAAGAAGCGGCGCGTGCCGGCGTCCACCTCGGCCGGCGGGTGCGCCTTGAAGCGGAACATGATTTCGAGGAGGCGCGTCGCGGGCGACGGCCTGACGGGGACGAAGAAGAGGAGCCCGCCCGGCGCGAGCACGCGCGAAAGCTCGCCGAGCCCATCCCCGAGCGGGAGGTATTCGAGCACGCCGCTCGTCATCACGAGGTCGAAGGTCTCGTCGGCGAAGGGGAGCGCGAGCGCGTTGGCCTGCGCGAAGGCGGCGCGGCGGCGCGCGGCGCGCCCCTCCTGCTTCTCCGCCGCGCGCCGCGCCGTCTGGAGCGAGCGCAGCGAGAGGTCGATGGAGGCGACCGCCGCCTGCCGCCTGTGCGCACGCAGGAGCGCGAGCGTGAGGAGCCCCGTCCCGCAGCCCGCGTCGAGCACGCGCGCGCCCGTCGGCAGCGGCAGCGGGTTCTCGCGCAGGTAGCGCTCCAGCGAGCGCCCGTAGCCGTTGACCCGGAACATCAGGTCGTAGAGGTTCGTGAAGCGGTCGTAGATCGAGACCGGGTTGTCGGGCAGCCGGGTGGTTGTCGCCTGTTCCTGGCTCATTCTCCTCCTCGCGCGGCGGCCGGAAGTGCCCGGGCGGTCGCGTGCGCCGGGCTCGTGTAAACGGCTTGGGGGGCGGTTCGCAAAAGGTAACACAACTGCCCCGTTTTTCTAAGCTTGTCGGCCGCCGCGCGCGCCGCCGGGCGGTTTCGACTGGCGCGGCCGTTAAGTGTTACCATGTGTCGGCCGCGGGGCGGGCGCGCACCCCGCGGCGCGCGGGCCTGCCGGCCCTCGCCCTTGAATATTTCTCGAACGGTGCCTGTCCTTATGAGTCGCAACCCCAAACAGCAGCAGTCGAAAAGCCCGCTCCCGTTCATCATCATCGGCGTCGTGCTCGTCGCCGTCATCGCCGCCGTCGTGCTGATGTCGCGCGCGGGCGGCGGGGGCACGGACGCGCCCGCGACGCAGGCGGGCGCGAACGCGTCGGCGCCGCAGCAGCCGAGGCAGCCCGCGGCGGCCGGCGCGCCCAGCCCCTACACGCGCGGCGGCGCCTCCGCGTCCGTGACGCTCGAAGAGTTCAGCGACTTCCAGTGCCCCGCGTGCGGCAACCTTGAGCCGGGGCTGCGCCGCGTCGTGAAGGACTACGGCGAGCGCGTCCGGCTCGTCTTCCGCAACTTCCCGCTCTCGATGCACAAGTACGCGTTCCTCGCGGCGCGCGCGGCGGAGGCCGCCGGCCAGCAGGGCAAGTTCTGGGAGATGCACGACGCGCTCTACGACAGCCAGAAGGAGTGGAGCGAAGCGATGGAGCCGCGCGTGCAGTTCGTGGCCTACGCGACGCGGCTCGGGCTCGACGTCGAGCGGTTCAAGGCCGACATGGAGCGGCAGGATTTGGCCGACCGCATCAAGGCCGACTACGCGCGCGGGATGTCTCTGGGCGTGAAGGGCACGCCGACCGTCTACCTCAACGGCCGCGAGCTGGTGCCCGGCAAGCTCGTCACCGAAGACGACCTGCGGCGCGAGATAGACGCGGCGCTCGGCTCGACGGGCCGTTGAGGCGGCGCCGTCTTGTGAGGGCCCCGTCCTGATGGCGATGAGCACGGAAGAGGTCGAGGCGGGGGCCGCGCCGCGCGGGCGCGGGTGGGACTGGGCCGTGGCGGCGGTCGCGGCCGTCGGCCTCGCGGACGCGTCCTACCTGACGGCCGAGCACCTGTCGGGCAACAGCGTGCGCTGCATGATCGTGTCGGGCTGCGACACGGTCTTGCAGAGCGGCTACGCGACGGTCGCGGGCGGCGTGCCCGTCGCCGCCGTGGGCGCCGTCGCCTACTTCGCCGTCTTCAGCCTCGCCACCCTCGCGGCCTTCGGCTACGGCGGCGCGCGCAAGCTCCTCGTCCCGCTCGTCGCCGTCATGTTCCTGGCGACGCTCTGGTTCCTCTACCTACAGGCGTTCGTCATCGAAGCCTTCTGCTTCTACTGCCTCGTCTCCGCCTGCGTCACCACCGCGCTGGCGCTCCTCGTCTTCGCGCGCCTGCTCCTCGGCCGTCGGGACCGCCTGGCATAAACAGTTCAGTGCCCGCGCAAGAAGTCCCGCCGCGCGTCGTTCCTCCCGTGTGGGAGTCCGGCTTGAGGAGGGTTTTGCGATGAGAGGCTTGCGGGCGGTCTTTCTATTCGGCTCGGTTCTGCTGCTGCTCGCCGGGGCGTGTGCGGCCTCGGCGCAGGGGGGGCGCGTCGCGCGTCCGCAGTACGGCGGCTTCGGCGTGGACGTGCTGTTGGGCGGCGGCCCTCTAGAAGTGCTCTACGGGCGCGGCCGCCGCTACGTCGAGGCGAGGGAGGGGGCGGAGTACGACATACTGCTGCGCAACCCGCTGCCGGTGCGCGTGGCCGTCGCGCTCTCCGTGGACGGGCTCAACACCATCGACGCGCGCCGCACCTCGGCCTGGGAGGCGAGCAAGTGGGTGATAGAGCCCTACGGCACGGCGCGCATCACGGGCTGGCAGATGAGTTCGAGCCGCGCGCGCCGCTTCTACTTCACGAGCGAGCGCGACTCCTACGCCGCGCGCCTCGGCCGCGCCTCCGACCTCGGCCTCATCACCGCCGTCTTCTTCCGCGAGAGCGCGCCGCGGGCCTACACGGTCACGCCGCCTTACGAAAGGCCGCCGCGCCCCCGCTCCGGAGCCCCCGCCGAGGACGACTTGATGCGCTCCGAAAGCGGCGAGCGGAAGGCGCGCGGCTCGGGCGGGGCGGCCGCCACCGCGACGCCGCGCGCCGACGAAGGGTACGCGGCGACCGGCATCGGCCGCCCGGTCGAGAACGGCGTCGTGTGGATTCAGATGCCCTTGGAGCGCTCGCCCGCGGCCGAGATCACCGTGCGCTACGAGTACCGCGACGCGCTCGTGCGGCTGGGCCTGCTGCCGCGCCCCTGGCGCGACGACGGCGCGCTCCGCCGCCGCGAACGCGCCCGCGGCTTCGAGGAGCCCGGCTACTGCCCCGAGCCGTAGGGGAGGTTAGAGGTTAGAGGTTAGTAAAAGAGCCCTGCCGCCGGCCCCCGTCAATGAAAGCGGGGCCGGCGGCAGGGCTCAACTACTAACCTCTAACCTCTAACCTCTAACCTCTCCTTCTGAGGTCGTCGGTGTAGAGGATTTTGTAGGCGCGGTAGTTGGCCATCACCTTGTTGACGTAGTCCTTCGACTCGTTGAAGCCGACCTCGGAGGTGAAGACGCCGGGGTCTTTGTGCACGGCGCGGACGACCCAGCGCGCGACGTTGTCCTCGCCGCCGTTGTAGGAGGCGGCGACCGCCTCGTACAAGTCTGGGAACATCCGGTGCAGCTCCGCGAGGTAGGCGCTCCCCAGAAGGATGTTCGTCTCCGGGCGGTAGAGGTCGTCCTCGGTCACGCGGCCGAGCTTGACGGCGGGCGCGTACTTCGCCGCCTGGTCGGGCGTCATCTGCAAGAGCCCGCGCGCGCCGGCCGGTGACTTGGCGCGCGGGTTGAAGCCGCTCTCCTGCCGCATGATGGAGAGCACGAAGCGCGGGTCGAGCTTCAACTGCTTCGACGCGCGCACCACGGCCTCGCGGAAGGGGGCGGGGAAGTCGCCGGCCGCGCGCCTCACGTCCGCCGCGACCTTCGCCTCGCGCGCCGCCGCCGCAGACTTCGCCGCGCCGCCGAGGTGTTCGAGCCGCGCGTTCGCCATCCAGCCGTAGTAAGAGCCGGCCCCGTCGGCGATGCCCTGATAAGCTCGAACGGCCTCGTCCTTCCGCCCGGACATCTCAAGGCTGAAGGCGCGCAGGTAGGCGACCTCCTGCGGCGTCGTGTTGGCGGCGCGCGGGAGCGCCGTGCGGCCGAGTTCGTCGGCCGCGCGCAGCGCCGCGTCCCAGTCGCGCAGCGAGACGGCGAGGCGCAGGCGCGCGAAGAGCGCGGCCACGTCGGTCGGCGTGCCGCGGAAGCGCTCGCGCGTGCGGTCTATCCACGGCTGCGCCTCGGCGGGGCGGCCGGCCTCGCGCAGCGAGTCGATGATGTTGAGGTACGCGTTCTCGATGCGCTCGCCCTTGGGGAAGCGCTCGACGTATTCGGCGTAGCGCGCGGCCGCCTCGCCCGCGCGGTTCAGGCGCAGCAGCGTCGCGGCGACGTAGTAGAAGCCGTCGCGCCCGGCGGGCGTCGTCTGATACCTGTCGCCGAGGTTCTGGAAGACGGGCAGCGCCTCCTCATAGCGGCGCTCCTGAAAGAGCGTGCGGCCGATGCCGAAGTACGCGGCCGGCACGTTGCCGTCCGTGGGGTAGCGCTCGATGAGTGCGCGCCAGTGTGCGCGCGCCTCGTCGAAGGCGCGGTTGGCCTGGTAGATGGCGGCGCGGCGCATGTGCTCGGTCGGCGTGAGCTGCGGGAGCTGGCCGTCGGCCGCGCGTGCGGATTCGTCCGCGCGCCGCGTCGTGTTGAGCGCGTCCTCGGTCTGGTCTTCGGGCGCGAGGGCGACGGGCTCGGCGGCGGAGAGGAGCGGGACTTCCGCGGAGCCGCCCTCGGGTGCCGTGCGGTTCGCGGCCGGCTCGACGCGCGCGCACGAGAGCGCGAGCAGCAGCGAGGCGGCGCAGACGAGCGCCTGATTGATGAAGAGTGCCATTCTCAACCTTCGATGAAATTCACCCGGCGTCTTCGATGACCTCATAAGTCGTCACAATCTCGACGCCCGGCCGGAGCGTGGCGGCGACGCTGCAATACTTCGTCTCCGAGAGTTCAACGGCCGCGGCGACGGCCGCCTCCGAGACGCCGCGGCCCCGCACGACGTGTCGCACCTCCATGCGCGTGAACGCGCGCGGGTGCTCCTCGCGCCGCTCGCCGCTGACCTCGACGCGGTAGTCCGTCACCCGCTGCCGCTTCTTCTTCAGGATCGAGATCACGTCCACGGCCGTGCAGCCGCCGAGCGCGACGAGCAGCAGCTCCATCGGCGTCGCCGCGCTCCCGCGCTCGTGGTCTGTCTCTAAGACCTGCGCGTGCCCGCTCGGCGTGATGCCGACGAAGAGCCCGCCGCCCGCGTTGTGGATGATGGCCTTCGCCCCGCCGTTGTCCATGAGCCTTGAAACCCCCTTCGGCGGCAAGGATAACACGGCGCGCGCGGCGTTCGCGTCACCGCGGACTTGATTCACGCCCGCGCGAACGTCAACCGCAAGGCCGCGGGAGTCATTCGCGCCCGCGCGGGAGCCATCCGCGGCGCGCGGAGAGCGTCCGCAGCCCTGCGGAGACCGTCCCGCGCCCGCGAATGGGATTCACGGGGCTTTTGGGCGTTGTACGCTAGCCGGACATCGGCGACGGGTTCAGTACAGAATTGCCGCGGAAAATGGGGCTTTTTGTGGGGGCGGCGGTGAAAATTTGTCGGCAACCCGCAGCCGCTTTGACGAATCCCCCAGCCAAGTTTCGCCCGCCGGAGCCTCCGGCCGACTCCCGCGCCCGCTCCGACGCGGCGCACGCCTGCGGGGCATGGGTCTTGCCTAATACTGAAGGGTAGGTGAATCCTTGCTCGAAGCGTATGTCTCTCAGGGTTCCAACGCTTCTCCCCGTAAAGTTTGCGGAGCAGGGGGCGGACTTGTCTCTCGAAGGCGGGCCGCCTGGCCTAAATTACTGAACACTGAATTGTGCAGGCACATTTGGAGGGAAGAGCGATGAACAGAATCAGACAGACAATCTCGGTGGCGCTCGTCGTCGCCATGGTCGGCCTCGGGCTGGCCTCGGCGCAGGCGCAGACGACGCGCCCCTACCGCATGAACGACCGGCAGGTCGAGAACGCCCTGCGGCGCGTCGAGACCGACGCCGACCGCTTCCGCGCGAGCTTCTCCACGGCGCTCGACCGCAGCCGCTGGAACGGGACGAGCACCGAAGACCAGCTCAACGGCTACGTGCAGAACTTCGAGGCCGCGACCGACCAGCTCCGTTCGCGCTTCAACGGGCGCAACGCGGCCGCCGCCGACGTGGAGAACGTCCTCCGGCAGGCCGCCTTCCTCAACGACTTCATGATGCGCAACCGGCTCGACGCCGCCGCCATGAACGACTGGACGACGCTGCGCGCCGACCTCGACGCCCTGGCCCGCGCCTACAACGTGACGTGGGACTGGACGCGCCAGTCGGGCGCGAACGTCGGCGGGTACAATAACCCTGTCGGCGGCAACCCGCAGGCCGGCGTCGCCTACCGCGTGAGCGACCGCCAGCTAGACGCGCTCCTGCGCCGCATCGAGAACGGCGCCGACCGCTTCCGCGCCGACCTCGGCACCGCGCTCAACCGCAGCACCTACAACGGCACCCGCGCCGAGGACAACATCAACCAGTTCGTGCGCGACTTCGAGAACGCGACCGACCAGTTGCGCTCGCGCTTCGACGCGCGCACCTCCGTCGCCGGCGACGTGGAGAACGTGCTCCGTCAGGCGACCTACATCGACGACTTCATGCAGCGTCAGACGCTCTCCATGAGGGCCGAGAACGACTGGACGACGCTGCGCGGCGACCTGAACCAGTTGGCCACCGCCTACAGCGTGGCCTGGAACTGGGACGCGCGCCAGCTCCCGGGCTACGGCGGCAACACGACGGCCGACACCGGCGTCTTCGACCGGAACGACCGCCGCGGCGGCGGCGGCGTGCGCGCCGCGAACCGCCTGAGCGGCACCTTCCGCCTCGACGCGGCGCAGAGCGACACGGCCGCGAACGTGGCCGAGACGGCCGTGCGTAACCTGCCCTACGCCGAGCGCGCCCGCGTGCGCGAGCAGCTCATGCGCCGGCTCGACGCGCCCGAGATGCTCGCCATCGAGCGCAACGGCAACAACGTGACCATCGCCAGCTCGCGCGCGCCGCAGACGACCTTCGTCGCCAACGCGCCCGAGACCCGCGAGCAGTTGCCGAACGGCTCCTACTCGCGCGTCGCCTCGACCATCGTGGGCGACCGCCTCGTCGTCCGCTCGGCCGGCAACCGCGAGACGGACTTCACCGTGACCTTCGACCCGATTGAGGGCGGCCGCCGCCTGCGCGTGACGCGCGAAATCTGGAACGAGCGCCTCGGGGTCAACCCCATCGTCGTCCAGAACGTCTACGAGCGCACGTCGGACGTGGCCGAGTGGAACGTCTACAACGGCTCGACGGCCGGCTACGGCGGCACGGGCACGCAGACCGGCGTCGGCACGACGGCCGCGGGCGACTTCGTCGTGCCCGACGGGCAGATGCTGACGGCGCGCCTTGAGACCGACCTGACGACCAGGACGGCGCAGACGGGCGACCGCTTCACGATGACCGTCACCTCGCCCGCGCAGTTCCAGGGCGCGGTCATCGAGGGGCACATCGCCAGCGCCAGCCGCTCGGGGCGCATCACTGGGCGCTCCGACATGTCGCTCAACTTCGACACCATCCGCTACCAGGGTCGGACCTACCAGTTCGCGGGCTTCCTTGAGAGCGTCCGCACGCAGGGCGGCGAGACCGTGCAGGTGGACAACGAGGGCTCTGTGCGCGACGACAGCCAGACCAAGACGACCGCGCAGCGCGCGGCCATCGGCACGGCCGTCGGCGCCATCATCGGCGCCATCGCGGGCGGCGGTAAGGGCGCGGCCATCGGCGCCATCGTCGGCGCGGGCGCCGGCGCCGGCTCCGTCTACGTCCAGGGGCGCGAAGACCTCGAACTGCTGAGCGGCAGCGAGGTGACCCTCCGCGCCAGCGCGCCGAACAGGTAAGGCGCTCTCTGCATTCGGCAGGGGAAGTGAAGGGGTAAGGGGTCAGGGTTGACTCCTTACCCCTTCGCCTTTCCCTTTACCCTTTCGCTGCCGCTCGCGGTTGCGTTCGGGGCTGTGTTAGTATGCGGCCGCCCTTAAAACCTCTCGGCCCTTTGCCAGTTGAGTTCGGACGGGCAGGGAACGTGAACCCTGCGGGGCTCGGCGCGCGTGCGCACGCCCGCACGGGAAAGGAACCTATGGCCGCGATACTCATCGTTGACGACGACGACGCCGTGCGCGACGTGCTCTACGACCTCTTCTCGGAGGAGCACATGTGCCACGTCGCCGCCACGGCCGAGCAGGCGCTCTCCTTCCTCCGCGAGCAGACCTACGACGCCGTGCTGACAGACATCTCGATGCCCGGCCTGAGCGGCGTCGAACTCCTCGGCCACCTCCGCCGCGAGCAGCCCGACACGCCCGTCATCGTCGTCACGGGCATCGGCGACCGCGAGCACGCCGAAGGGTTGACGCGCCTCGGCGCCTTCGACTTCATCCTCAAGCCGTTCCCGCTCGAAGCCGTCGAGCAGAGCGTCGCGCGCGCCCTCGAACACGGGCGCGGGCTGAGGGAGAGCCGCCGCGCGGATGCCCGCCGCGCGGACTGAAAACGGCCGGCGCGGACGGGCGCAAAGAGAGAGGGGCTCAAGTACGTCAGTACTTGAGCCCCTCTCTCTTTGCGGGTTCTTCTGTTTCAGCGCGCGACCGAGACCTGGTCGGTCATCACCTTGACGAGCACCTTCCGCCCGTCGGTCGCGACGAGGTGCACGTCGTCGGCGTCGAAGCGCAGCGGCTCGGCCCCGGCCGCGAGCGCCTCGACCTCGAAGGTCAGGAGCACGCCCGCGCCCGTCAAGGGCTGGGAGTCGGGCGCGACGGTGACGAGCAGCAGCCCCTTCTCCGTGAGCGTGTGCGTGACGCGCGCCGCCGCCGGCGAAGAGAGCGTGCCCGCGGCTACCGAGCGGACGGCGAGCACGCCGGGCGTGAGGCGCAGCGAGAGCGCGAGCAGCCCGAGCGGCGCGTCCGTCTTGAGCAGCAGCTTGAGCTGGCGGCGCTCGCCGACGCGCAGCGGGCTCGGGTCTGACATGAGCCGGAAGGCCGCCGCGCTCGTGGCCGCCGCCGCGGCGCGGTCGGTCTGGGCCTTCTCCGTGATGACGGAGGCGGGCGCGGCCGGCGGTTCGGCCGACGACGAAACTTCGCGCGCGGCCGCGGGCTTCTCGAAGGAGAAGAGCGAGTTGCCGGGCGTCGGCCGCGGCGTCTCCGCGGGCGACGGGGTCGTGGCGGCCGGGGCCGTGAGCACGGCCTCGCGCGCGGCGGGCCGCGCGTCGGTCTGCTCGGCCACCCCGTTCATCAACTCCTTCGGGGCGGGGACGAAGGTCGTCTCCTCCGGCCGCGTCTCGGCGGCCGCCTGCTGCGGTGCGGGCGGCGTCGTCTCGGCCGCCTGCGCGGGCAGCTCGACGCGCGCGTGCGTCGGGATGGAGCGCGCGGCGGCCAGTTGCTCCTCGCGCGTCACCTCTTCGAGCATCGCTTCGAGCGTGCCGGAGGTCGGCGTCTGGAGCGTCCCCGACGGGTGCATCTGCTCGTCCTCGGGCGTGACCGAGGAGGCGCGCATGACGTGCGGCGTGACGGCGATGACGATGTCCGACTGCGAGTTCTCGCGCGTCGGCGCGCTGAAGAGGTTGCCGAGGACGGGGACGAGCCCGACGAGCGGGAGCCCCTGCCGGCCGCGCGACTGCTGGTTCTGAGCCACCGAGGCGATCATCAGCGTGCGGTTGTTCTGCATCCGCGCCGTGCCCTCGATGTTGCGCTCGGTGAAGGTCGGCGTGAGCGCCGCGCCGCCCTTCACCTGAACCACGTCGTTCGACTTGATCGACATCTTCACCTGCACGTCGAGGTTCGGGAAGACCTGCGGCGTGAACTCAAGCGTCAGGCCCGTCTTCTCGTACTGGATGACGGGGTAGCCGTTGCCGCCGAAGAGGCCCTGCGCGGTGCCCGGCTGGTTGTTGTTGTTGTCGCCGCCGGCCGAGACCGCGCCGTAGGGCGAGACGGCCGCCGTCTGCACGGGCACGCGCTGGCCGATGTGCGCCGTGGACTTCTCGCCGTCGAAGGCGTGCACCTGCGTCGAGGCCACGAGCCGCGTGTTGTCGCGCCGCTGCAAGGCCGAGAGCGCCGTCGGCGGGACGATGAAGGCCGCGCCCAGCGCCGTCGGCACGGAGGCGAGCGCCTGCGTGACGACCTGGCGGCTGCCGCCGAGCACGCTCAGTCCCTTCTGTATGCCGCCGAGGTTCGCGAGCGAGTCGCCCGTGCCTATCTGGTTGCCGAACTGGAGGAGGTCTTCGCGCGAGACCTCGAAGATGTTCACGTCCATCACGACCTCGGCCCGCTCCTTGTCGATGGAGCGCAGGAGGTCTGAGACGAGCCTCACGTTCTCGGGCGTGTCGCGGACGGTGATGGAGTTGGTCGCCTTGTTGGCGGTAATCACCGGCTGGCGGCCGGCCTGCGGCGGGATGGAGGCCGTAATCAGCGTGCGCGCGTCCGCCGGGTCTACGTTGTAGAGGTAGAAGGTGCGCAGCACGAGCTGCTGGTACTGCGGGCGCTTGATCTGGTCGGCGACGACGATGGTGCGCGAGGAGAGCTTCTGGAAGAAGAGCCCCTGAGTGAGGAAGATGTAGTCGAGCGCCTGCGCGGCCGTCACGTCCACGAGGTCCACGTTCACCTCGCGCCTCGGGAAGTCGCGGTCGAAGACGACGTTGAGCCGTATCTGGCGCGCGAGGTAGCGGATGAACTTCTCAAGGTCGCCGCCGTACTGGATGGACTGCAACTGCTCGTTGCGCGTGGCGGGCGCGAGCGGCTCGTCCTGCCGGGCACGCTCCGCCGAGGCGTCGTAGGACGTGGGGCGGAGCCGCGCCGCCGACTGCGGCCTCGCGGCCGGAGCTGAAGGCGCCGCGGTCTCCTTCTCAACGCCCCCGGTCTGGAGCCGGAAGGCGCGCTCCATCAGCGTGCGCGCCAGCTCGTTCGCCGGGTCGTAGCCGTAGGCGCGGCGGAAGGCGTTGTAGGCCCCGAGGTAGTCGCCGCGCTCCATGAGCGCCGCGCCCTGCTGCGAGAAGCCCTGCGAGGCGTTGAAGAGCGCGCGCCGCAGGTGGAGTTGGTACTCGCTGTTGCCCGGCTCGGCCGCGGCGGCGAGCGAGAACTCCTCGGCAGCCTTCTCCCACTGCTGCGCCGCCTCGTACTGGAGCCCCTGCTTGTAGTTCTTCTGCCCCTTGCCCGACCACGCGGCGGCGGTCGGCGCGAGCAGGCAGAGCGCGAGCAGGGAGGAGACGAGGCGAAGGGTCGTGCGCCGCGTGGGTCGTTCTGTTATGCTGCCGGCCAAGTTGCACCTCCGGGAATCCGTGTGGCCTGCGTGTCCGGGCCGCGCCCGACTCGTGGCCGAGTCGAGCGCGTGTGAGAGACCGGCGACCGTCGCCGTATCCGCTCTCGGTTCTGGGTCGCCTGAAGACATCGGGAAGGGGTCGATTTATGTCCGCCGGCGTTGAGGGCGTCGCGTGCCGGCGCGGGTCGGAAGCCGTTTTCGGCTGAAAAACCGCTTGAGTCTGCTCAAAAATCTGAGCAGCCAACACTGATTAAACAGAGTTGGCCTGAGTTTGTCAAGGCAATCCGCGTAATTTCTGGAAATGTTGAAGAGACTTCCAGAAGAGGTCGAGGCATACCGCGACCGCTGTTGGCGGCGCGAGCCGGAGGCGAGGGTCGAGACGGCCGCCGACGCCGAGAGGCTGGTCGAGTCGGTCGGCTTCTGCGCGACGATGACCGACGCGCGCCGGCCCGGCCCCTCGCTCTACGTCGCCGTCTGCGGCCGGCGCGACGCGCACATGCCGCGCAACGTGCAGAAGGACCCGGAGAGCAGCCTGACCTGGGTGCTCAAGGACGAGCTGATGCGACGCGGGCGCGTCTACTACGCGAAGCTGGGGAAGAACCGCGCGACCTTCGTCGCGCCGCGGCTCGTGCCGCACTTCAACGCGCTGTGGGGCGTGGCGCGCCGCGAGGAGTCGAAGGCGCTCTCGGGGGACGCGCGGGCCGTGCTGAAAGTTTTAAGGAAGGAGTGGGAGATGGCGACCTGTGACCTGCGCGAGGCGTCGAAGGTCACGGAGCGGCCGCGCTTCACGAAGGCGCTCGACGAGTTGCAGCGGACGTTGAAGGTCATCCCGCAGGAGGTGCTCTACGAGCCCTGGTTCACATACATCTGGGCGCTCAGCGAGGGGCGCTTCGCGGAGGAGTTGTCGCGGAAGGTGCGCAGGGAGGAGGCGCTCGGCGAGGTGGCGCGCGCCTACCTCGAAGGCGCGGGGATGACGCTCGCGGGCGAGCTGGCGAAGGTGACGGGGCTCTCGCGCCCGGAGGCGGGGAAGGGCAACCACGCGCTCGTCGCCGAAGGCTTCGCCGTGCGCGTCGAGCAGGGCGTCTACCGCCTCGCGGATTTCGACGAACGCCTCAAACGTCTGTAGTGCGCGCGGCGCGAACGGCAGGGGGTAACCACGTAGGCGCGGGATTTAATTTCAAATTTGGAATTTGAAATTACAAACACGCTATTTGGAATTTGAAATTACAAGCCCGCTATACGCCGGGGCGTTCTTCGGGCGGGGTGGGGAGGCGGCGCAGCTCCTGCTCGACCTCTTCGAGCGCGTCCTGACCCTGGCGGATGGAGTCGAGCGTGAGCGGGCGGTTCTCGCGGACGGAGCCGAGGCGCTTGAGCGCAAGCTCGGTGTCGGCCTGGCTGGCGTCGCGGCTGGCGATGGCCTCGATCATTTGCAGCCGCGCGTCCATCTCGCGCGCGTGCTCGTCGGCCTCGCGGCGGACGCGTTCGAGCCGCAGGCGGTCTTTGTGCAGGTCTTCTTCGAGTTCGGCGCGCCCCGCCGCCCGGAGCCCCGAGACGCTTTGCAGGCGGCGCTCGACCTGCTCTGCGTCGCCGCGCGCGCGGGCGAGCACGCGGGCGGCCGTCAGGCGCGCGGCCAGCGTCTCGCGGTAGGCGTCGGCGAGCAGTGGCTGGCGCGCCCCCATCTCCTTGAGCGTCCGCCGCTGTTCCGCCGAAAGCTCCGAGGCGAACAGTTCAAGCTCGTCGGCCGTGACGCCGTCCGAGGCCAGCCGCTCGCGCAGGCGCCGCTCCCAGAACTTGCGGTAGAGGAAGACGGCGGCCGCCGCGGCGAGCCCGAAGACGGAGAAGACCGCGAGCGAGGTCAGCGCGAATATCATGTACTCGCCCGGGTTCTCGGTCGCGGTCAGGTAGCGCAGGAGGAAGTAGGCCGGGAGCGGGAACGCGAGGACGACGTAGGCGAGCAGCGGCGACCAGCGCAGCGCCCACGCCTTCAGCCGGTCGCCCTTCGTGAGTCTGCCCGCTCTCCCCTCCGCGCCCAAAGCATCCCCTCCCGCCGAACTTTTTCCGCCGGCCGGCGCATCAAACCGCGGACGCCCGACGACAACTCCCTTCACGCCTTACGGGCCCTGGCGCCGGCGCGCCCGACCCGGATACGTTTCGACCGCCCGAAAAGCTATAATACCAGAGCCTCGCGGGAGGCGTAGGGTGGCCCGAGGAGGGGCGATGAGAAGACTCCACAGAAACCTTGCCGCCGCGCTGCTCGTCGCGCTCGCGTGCGCGCCGCCGGCGCCGGCGCAGCGGCGGACGGACGCGGCCGGGCGCGCAGAGGTGCGGCGCGACGTGCGCACGGTGACCATCCCGGTCACGCTCCGGCTGCCGAAGGGCGAGCCGCAGAAGGAGGTGCAGTACCTCGACGACCTGCAAATCTTCGAGGACGGCGAGCGGCAGGAGATACTCGCCATGCGCGGCGAGGGGCGCGCGCCGCTGACGCTCGCCGTGCTCATACAGGACGACCTCGCCTCCTCCGTGAGCAACGAGATAAGGGGCATCGCCGACTTCGTCCGCAAGCTCCCGCCGGGCTCGCGCGTGATGGTGGCGTACCTCGGCTCGGGGTCGCTGCGCGTCAGGCAGAAGTTCACGCCCGACCTGGAGCGCGCGGCGAAGTCTTTGCGCATCCCGCTCTCCTCGACGGCCGCCTCGCCCTACAACCCCTTCGCGCTCACGCGCGACGCCCTCAAGCGTTTCGAGTCGCAGGCGGTCGGCCGCCGCGCCGTCCTGCTCCTGAGCGACGGCGTGGACCTCTCGCGCGGGTACTCGAACTCTTCGCCCGCGGAGAGCGTGGACCTCCAGCGCGCCGTGGACGAGGCGCAGCGGCTCGGCGTTGCCGTCTACTCGGTCTACGCGCCGAGCGTGGTAGGCGGCGAGCAGACGCTCGCCAGCAACGGGCAGGGCGCGCTCAGCCGGCTCGCGGACGAGACGGGCGGCCGCGCCTTCTTCAACGGCACACAGGCGCCCGTCAGCCTCAGCGCCTTCCTGCGCGAGATAGACACGCTGCTCTCGCGGCAGTTCGCGCTGACATACCTCTCGACGCACCCCGACAAGGGCTTCCACAAGGTGCGCGTCGTCGCCGGCATGAGCGAGGGCAAGATAATCTACCCGAAGGGCTACACGAGGTAGGGCAGAAGTAAAAAGGCAAAAGGGAAGACGGAAAGGCGGCGTGCCTCTCATCAACAGCCGATGAGGGGCACGCCGCTTCTTATCCCCTGACTTTTGCCTTTCGCCTTTTTACTCCTGCCTTAGCGTGTGTCGGCGGTCTGCCAGCGGCCGGGCGGGGGCGCGAGCAGGCTGACCAGCTCGCGGAGCGCTTCGAGGTGGTTGTTCGTCAGCTCGACCTCCGAGCCGCCGATCTGCGCCCTGACGCTGCGCGCGTGCGTGAGCGCCGCGGCGTCGGCGTAGGAGAGCGCGAGCCGCACGGAACTCGTCCCGCCCTGCGAGCGGAAGCTGGCGCCGCGCGTGAAGGGGTGCGCCTGCCCGTCGAGCACGAGCGCCACGGCCTGTCCCGCCTGCAAGTGCGCGGCCGGCGAGTCGGTGTAGAGGACGAGGTCGAGCGTCGGCGTGCCCGGCCGCTGCGCGTTCTGGTGCATGAAGGAGGCGGCGAGGTGGTACAGCTCCGCGCCCTTCCCCAGCGCGCGCGGGTGTTCGAGGGTCGTGCGCATCCCGCCGGCGCGCGAGTCGAAGGTCGTGACTATCTCGCCGTCGTGCTTGAAGGGGGACGGCGGCGGCTTCGGGCACATGCGCTTCTGGGGGAAGGCAGTGGCGGCTAAAAGGGTCAGAAGGGCGGCAGACAGTGCGAGTCGGGAAACTGAACGCATTGGGGGTTCCTCTGTGCTCCGGGTTCGATGAAGGCGTCCTGACGGCAGAGTCCCGGAGGGGTGCGGGGCCCGCGCGCGGCTGGCAGACCTGCGGCGAGACTCGTTCCGGGCTTCTGCGGTCGGTTCGTCAAAGTAAGTTCTGAATTAAAAAGGACGGGAAGAGCTTCGCCGCCTTCGGCCTGTGGAGCGCGGCCGGGGCGGGTCGAGCGGGAGACTAACATCAAACGCGAACTTTTTCCAGACCCGGCCGCACAAAGACGTGCGGACTAAGTTCGCGGTCGCTGCCGTCCTTCAAAATTCGCCTTTCAGGAGAGTTCGGCTGCCGCGGGAGAGCAGGTGAGCCGTGCGGGGCAAGCGCGCCCGGGCGCCGGGCACACTTCGAATATAGAACAACGGCGCGCGACTTGTCATCGCATTTTTTCGACAACGCCGCCGGCGCGCGCCCCGGCCGCGAAAAGCCCTTTAGAATTTATACCGGTAGCGGAGCGTGATGCCGCGCCCCGCGCCGTCCACGCCCCAACTGATGCCGCGGTACTGCCTGTCGCCGACGTTCTCGAAGTCGAAGAAGACCTCCGAGCGCTCGCCGAAGCGCAGCGCGCCGCGCACGCCGACCAGCCCGTAGCCGGGCACGTGGTCGAAGAGCGGGACGGCCGTGTCGGGGCCGGCGACGGTCACGCCGTTGATGTTCGCGCCCAGGGGCAGGAGCCGGTTCTGCACCTGCGCCAGCGTCTCGCCCGTCGGAATCAGAATCCCGCCGGCGGAGCCGCACTGCCCCGTCGTGCCGGGCGTCGTCAGCCCGCGCACGCACGCGCCGCGCCGGAAGAAGTTCTGTATCTGCGCGCGCGAGCGCGCCGCGCCCGTGCGGCGGTCGGCGAGGTCGAGCGACGAGAGCCGGTTCTGGCGGCCGGCGAGGACGGCGTAAGGCTCGACGTAGAAGCGCGACGTGCCGCGCGGCTGGTAGCGCAGGCTCAGGAAGCCCGCGGCCGGGGGGACGCCGCCCTCGATGTTCGGCGGCAGCCCGCCCGGCAGGCTGTGTGCGCGTATGTAGGTGAAGTTGCCGCGCCCCGAGAAGTCGCGCGAGAGGCGCGCCTCCGAGTCGAACTCGACGCCGTTGAAGCGCGCGTCGTCGTAGTTGACGCGCACGAGGACGGGGCTCGTCGCGGCGGCGACGAAGACGAGCCCCGAGGCCGTCTGCCTGACGATCTGCTCGCCCCCCAGGAACAGCCCCGTCGCGCCCGGCGGCAGGACGAGCGCCTGGTCGAAGTAGACGTCCGAGAGCTTGTTCGTGAAGCCGGTCAGCTCGGCGCGCACGCGCGGGCGCGTGTAGCGGAGGCTCAGGTCGAAGCTGTCGCTCTTCTCGGGCACGAGGCGCGTGACGGGGATGCCGGAGGAGACCGCGTCCGGCCCGGCCGTCGTGCCGACGAGCCCGCCGAGCGCGGCGGCCGTCGCCGTGTTGACCTCGAAGCCCGTGCCGACGAGGCCGAGGATGCCGAGGTCGGTCGCGTTCGGGGCGCGGAAGCCGCGCGCGTACTTCGCGGCGATGTCGAAGCCGCGGCCGACGGTCACGACGGCGCCGACGCGCCCCGAGAGCGCGCCGAAGCGCTCGCTGTCGTCGGGGAAGAGCGGGCGCCCGCCGACGACGGGCGCGTCCGACGCGCGCGCCCTGTAGGACGAGACGCTGTAGCGCAGCGCGCCGCTCAGGCGCAGTCGCCCGGGGACGGCCGTCAACACGTCCTGCGCGAAGAAGCCGTAGGAGAGGTAGCGGGCGCCGTTCGGGACTCGCGGCCGCGAGGGCGTCGCCAATCCGGTCGAGGGGTCGGTGGTGAAGGCCGGCGCGTTGATGCGGTCGCGGTAGACGTCGGAGCCGAGCGTGAGCGCGTTCGAGTCGCCGAGCCGCTTGCCCACGTAGAAGTTGAAGCCGAGGACGTTCGTGCGCTCGCGCTGGTTGGTGACGGCGCCGAAGGGGTTGCCCTGCCCGCCCTGGTTGACGCGCTCCTCGCGCTGCCCGTTGTAGGAGAAGGTGAACTGCGCGTCGTCGAAGAAGCCCAGGCCCTGTTTGACGAGCCGCGCGTAGAAGAGGTCGGACATGATGTTGCGCAGGTCGGCGACGAGGTTGCCGTCGCCGCCCGCCAGTTGGTCGTAGCGGCGGCCGCCGTCCTGCTGGCTGCGCGCGTAGCTCAACTGGAGCTGGGTCGTGTCGTCGAGGCCGAAGCTCGTGCGCAGCAGCCCGCCGTACTGCGTGAAGGCCGTGTCGGGCAGGCGCTCGCCCAGAACGTCGGAAGGGATGCCGAGGAAGCGCGTCACGGCCGCGTGCGTGTCGAGCCCGCGGCCCGGGCGCAGGCGGTTGATGCGGCGCGCGTTCAGGTTGACGAGCGCGCCCCGCTTGCGCGCGCCGTGGGTGACGAGCGCGTTCCCGCCGAAGCCGTTCGTCGGCGAGGTGTAGAAGACGTTCGAGTGGCCGTGCCACTCGCCGCCGGCGTTGCCGTAGGCGGGGGCCTGCGAGACGAAGTTGACGACCCCGCCGAGCACGTCCGAGCCGTACTGCGAGCTGTTCGGCCCGCGCAGGATTTCGATGGCCTCCAGGCTCGAAGGCTCGACGAGGCTGAAGAAGGTGCCGACGCCGCCGCGCTGCGCGCTCGTCGTGTAGCGCACGCCGTCCACGTAGACGGCGACGTTCCTGCCCGTCAGTCCCCGCACGAAGACGGCGCTCAGTGACGGGCTCGTGCGCTGCAAGCTGACGCCCGGCTCCTCGTCCACCGCCTGCGCGACGACCTCGGGCGCGCGCTCCAGAATCCGCCCCTCCGGGATGACGTTGATCGGCTGCGCCGTCGCGCGCGCGTCCACGGCCTGGCCGGCCTCGGCCGTGACGGTGACGCGCTCGGCCAGCGCCTCGACTTCGAGCGCGACGGCGAGGCTCGTCGGCCTTCCGGCCGCGACCTCGACGGGCACGCGGCGGGCCGCGAACTCCTTGCGCGCGACGCGCAGGACGTACGTGCCCGGCGCGACGCCTTCGAGCCGGAAGCGCCCGTCCGCCCCCGCCTCGCCCGCCGCCACCAGAGCCTGGCGCGCGTCCATCAGGTAGACGCGCGCGCCCGCGAGCGCCGCGCCGGCCGCGTCCGTGACCGTGCCCTCGACCGAGCCCTGCGCCCTCTGCCGCGCCGCCGCCGGCAGAGACGACGCGCACAGCAGCGCCGCGCACAGAAAGATTGCTGACAGCCTTGCCTCCATGATTACTCCTTCGAGACTTGTGTGAAGCGGCTTCCCGCCGGACGGGAGCGAAAGACGGAACGTGCCGGGGGAGTCACCTTAAACCTTACACACGGCTACTACCAGCGGGCGTAGTTGCGCCGCGAAGGCCGCAGGGTTCGGGTGTCTCGGAGGGAGGTGTTCGGGCGGAGGCCGGCGGGCTTATCTCAAACGCTCGACGACGCGCTCGATGGCGTCGTGCGTGGCGCGCAGGACGGCGGGGCGCGTGAGCAGGAGCGCACACGCGGCGCAGAGGCAGAGGCAGGCGGCGGCCTTGAGCGCCGGGCTCGGGCGGAGCGCGCCGGCCGCGCGCACGTCCCTCGCGTCGGAGGCGAGGCGCAGGAGGTTGCGCACGCGCCGCGAGGTGCCGCCCTCCTCGTCGCCGAGCAGGTGCGCGCCGGCGGGGAGCGCGGGCCGGGCGCCGGCGGGGACGAGCTTCGAGATTTTGACGATTGCCGAGGCGAGGTCGAGCGCCGCGCGCGGGCCCGCCGCGGCCGCGAACTCGTCCGCCGCAAGCTCCGACTCGCGCTGCCACTCGCGCCGCAGCCCGCGCCCGAGCGGCGCCAGCGGCAGCAGCGCGTCCTGCCCGGCTTGGAGCAGCGCGCGCTTCAGGTTGTCGCGCGCCTCGACGTGCCCGCGCTCGTGCGCGAGCGCCGCGGAGAGTTCCCGGGGCGTGAGCGCGTCGAAGATTTGCGAGGCGATGAAGAGCCGCGGGCGCAGCACGCCGACGACGGCGATGACGGGGAAGCGGTGGCTGAGGCGGTAGGCCGGGACGCGCGCGCCCGCGACGCGCACGGGCTCGGCGCGGCGCGCCCAGTCGCGCGCGAGCCGCCGCGTCGAGGCGCAAGTCCGCGCCACCCGCCAGAGCGCGAGCAGCACGCCGGCCGCCGAGGCGGAGGCGAGGAGCAGGAGTTTCACGCCGACCCGCTCGTCCGTGTGGGTCGGCTCGTAGAGCATGTAGGCGGGGACGAGCAGGGCGAGGACGAGGGCGGCGGCGAGCGCGGGCGGCGCCACGCGCAGCGCGAACAGCAGTCGCGCGCGCGCGGACGCGGGCCTCCGCGCGACGCGCGGCGCGGCGACGCGCCAGACCACGCCCGCGAGCGCCGAGGCGACGGCGTTCACGGCCAGCAGGGCGGCGAGGGCCAGGCAGGTGCCGAGCAGCAGGTACAAGGCCGCTTACTCCTCCTCCTCGCGCAGCTCGCGCCTCTTCTCCTCGACCAGGCGGTGCAGCTCGTCGAGGAGCGCGCGGTCGTGCTCGCTCACGGCGTCGACGATGCAGGCCAGCAGCGGCTCCGCGCCGCCCTCGCCGCGGCCGAGCAGGTCGCCGAGCACGTCCTCGGCCACGCCGCGCTCGAACTCCTCGCGCGTCACGCGCGGCGTGTAGAGGTAGGCGCGACCCTCCTTCTCGCGCCCGAGCAGCCCCTTCTTGAAGAGGCGGTCGAGCGTCGTCATCCAGGTCGTGTAGGCGGTGCGCTCGCCGAAGGCGCGGTAGATGTCGCTCGCGCTGACGCGCCCGCGCCGCCACGCCTCCTCCATCACCGTCTTCTCCAGCTTGCCCAGCGCTGCGCCCACGACCTCGCGCGGTCGCCTGAACCCGAAGAGCGTGAACTGCGGCACTTTCATCGTCGCGGAAGCCTTCAGCGTTTAAGTTTGAGAAGGGAAGGGGGACTCTCGGGAAGTCCGCTTCCTCGAAACTTGATGGGGCGGCCAGCGGGGCTCGAACCCGCGACCTCCTGATCCACAGTCAGGCGCTCTAACCAACTGAGCTATGGCCGCCACGAAAGGGGGAAGCGAACGGAGACCCAATACTAACAACCGCGCCCGGCGCTGACAAGTTGACCCGCACCGCGCCCGACCCCCGAATGCCCCCGGCTGGACTCGAACCAGCGACCCTCTGCTTAGAAGGCAGATGCTCTATCCGACTGAGCTACGGGAGCACACGTTCCGAACGAGGACGAATGTTAACACGCGCACATTTCAGCGCAAACCGTGTGCGGCGACGGCCCGCGCGGGGTGTGAAAGTGACAAGTTTTTGAAAATGCGCGGCGAGGGGCTGTGGTAAAGTGTGCGGCACCATGGGTGAGTGGGCGGAACCGAGGGGCAGGCAGGTGCGCTGGTTCGGGCTGCTGGCGGCGACGGCCGTGGCGCTCTACCTCTGCTGGTCTATGCTCCAGCCGTTCGTCGAGGTCGTCCTCTGGGCCGTCGTCTTAGTCATCGTCTTCTTCCCCGTCCACAGGCGCATCCGCGCGCGCGTCGGGAGCCCCGGCTGGAGCGCAGTGCTCTCCTGCCTGCTCGTCATCTTCGTCATCCTCGTCCCGCTCACGCTGCTCACCTTTGCCGTCGTCAACGAGGTCTCCAATTTCACGCAGTGGCTCCAGCCGAACGCCGACGGCACGGGCGGCGCGGCGGCCGCGGCCGGCGGCCTGCTCGCCCCCGACAACCCCTACACGGGGCCCGCCGTGCGCTGGCTCGGGCAGTACGTGGACGTGAGCCGGCTCGGGTCGCAGCAGTTCGTCGCCGAACGGCTGAAGGGCGTGAGCGGCGCCGTCGCCTCGCGCACGCTCGGCTTCGTCGGCGGCGCGGTCGGCTTCGTCGTCGAAGTCTTCTTCGTCATCTTCACGATGTACTACCTCTTCCGCGACGGCGAGCGGCTGCGCGAGGCCGCCTACGACATGGTGCCCCTGAGCGACCAGAAGGCGCGCGAGATATTCGAGCGCACGGGCGAAGTCATCTCGGCGAGCGTCTACGGCGTGCTCGTCATCGCCGTCATCCAGGGCGTGCTCGGCGGCGTGGCCTTCTGGGCGCTGGGGCTGCCGTCGCCGCTGCTGTGGGGCGTGGTGATGATCTTCCTCTCGATGATCCCGATGCTCGGGGCGTTCATCGTCTGGGTGCCGGCGGCCCTCTACCTCGCGCTGACGGGCGACTGGGTGAAGGCGCTCATCCTGACGGTCTGGGGCGCGCTCGTCATCGGCAGCGTGGACAACTTCCTGCGCCCCAAGCTCGTCGGCGAGCGGACGCGCCTGCACGAGCTGCTCGTCTTCTTCTCCGTGCTCGGCGGCCTACAGGTCTTCGGCGTCCTCGGCATCGTGCTCGGGCCCGTCATCGTCGCCATCACCATCGCGCTCCTCGACGTGCTCCGCCAGGCCGACGTCTCGCCCGCGGGGCCGCCCCGGGGCGAGACGCTCATCGAAGAGCAGTCGGAGCTGCGTGCCGCGCCGGGAGGGTCGTCCTGAGAAATGTCGGCCGAGGAGTTCGAGAACCCCTGGGAGCAGGTCTCGGCGCGCGTCGTCTACGAGAACCCGTGGATTCTCGTGCGCGAGGACGAGGTCGTGCGCCCGGACGGGCTCCCCGGCATCTACGGCGTAGTCCATTTCAAGAACGTCGCCGTCGGGATTCTGGCCGTCGAAGGGGAGTCGCTCTACCTCGTCGGCCAGTTCCGCTACCCGCTCGGAATCTACTCCTGGGAGATTCCCGAGGGCGGCTGCCCCGAGGGCGAAGACCCCTTGCAGGCCGCGCGCAGGGAGCTTGAGGAGGAGGCGGGGCTGCGCGCGCGCCGCTGGACGAAGATGGGCGAAGCGCACCTCTCGAACTCGGTCTCGGACGAGTTGGCAGTCTGGTTTCTGGCCGAGGGCCTGGAGCAGGTCGAGCGCCGGCCCGAGGGCACGGAGAGGCTTCAGGTGCGGCGCGTGAGCCTGTCGGAGGCCGGGGAGATGGTCAACTCCGGCCGGATAACGGATGCGCTCAGCGTCATCGCGATACAGCAACTCCTGCTCCGCCGGCTGGTCTCCGGAAGTCGGCCCGCCGGCGTTTAAATCTTAGTAGCGGAAAAAGAGAGGGTGCCGCCGGTGTGAAAAGCCGGCGGCACCCTCTGGTTTCTTGGGAAAGGCTGCTGTAAGTCCTTTAAGCAGCGTTGTTGAAGGTCTCGGCGAAGACGCGGCGGCCGTTGAGCGCGTCGTCGATGATCTCGCGGACGGCGGCCACGTCCGGGTTGACGTCCATGCGGTCACATGCGCGCAGGTGGCGGATGATACCCTCGGTCGCGATGTCGAGGGCGGGCCCGCCCAGTTTCGAATAGCGGCGCGCCTGAATGTGGTCAATCATCTTCAGCCGTTCTGACAGCGGAAATCTCTCGGTAGCGATCACTTTTCGTCTGCTCCTTATTTTTTCGGGCCCCCGAAATCTATCTCGACGGGTGGGCTCAGTATTAGTGACAATTTAGATGCTTCCGGCAACCGAAGGGATGCGAATCCGTTGCAATCCCCGGAAATTTCACACAATCCAGCCCGCCATTTAAGAAGCACCTACCCTGTAGGGGATAAAGGGGGCTAGAAGAAAAGCGGATTCTACATTGAAATTTCTTAAATTGCTAGAGATTTTTTTAGTAAGCGCAGGGCGGCGGAATTTTCGCGGGCGGGGCGGCGAGAACGCGTCCTAAGTGG
>DASVWB010000448.1:0-4019 GCA_036389815.1 Pyrinomonadaceae bacterium
AGTAGACAGTAGAAGAAGCAGAGGCGGCGCGGCAGGTTTATAACCCGGACGCGCCGCCTCTGTTTTAACTACTGTCTACTGTCTACTGTCTACTGTCTACTCTCACCTGAACACCATCCAGCCGAACTTCTCCGGGACGTGGAAGGCGGGCTCGGGGGCGTGCGTGGGCTGCCAGGCGAGGTAGCCGCGGCCGGGGTCGCGGCCGACGCAGCGGAAGAGGTTGCAGCGCCAGCGCTCACCGGCGGCGGGCGTGCGACCCAGCGACGCCCAGGGCACCCTCAGTCCGAGCGTAAGAGAGCCGCGGCCGACACGTGCCGCCGCCGTCATGCCCGAGGCGTACTGCCAGTCCTTCTCAAGCTCCCGCGGGCCGACGTCGATCCGGAGGTCGAGCCATTCGCCGGTCGGCGCGACCTCGAACTCGTAGTAGTGGCGGACGGGGCCGTCGCCGGGCGCGACGAAGATTTCGCACACGTCGCGCTCCCAGAGGCCGATGGTCTTGGCGTCGAGCCGCGGCCGCTCCGCGACGACGAGCGGCTCCGACTGCCGGCAGTCGAAGCGCACCGTGAGCCCGCCCGCGTCCCACAGGACGCGCGCCTCCGCGCGCCGCCCCGCCGGCGCGTCCTCGCCCGACCAGTAGCGCGCGACGTGAGCCGCGCGCGCGCGACCCCACGCAGCGTTCCGGAAGTCGCCCGCCGCCACCTCCCCGCGCGCCCGCAGCGCCTCGACGATGTTCGTCAGCTCGTAGCCCCTCGCAACCATGATTAAAGAAGTGATGAGTGATGAGTGATGAGTGACGGATGAAGAGCCGCGTGCCTTTCATCCGTCACTCATCACTCATCACTCATCACTCGCTCAGAATAGTCCCTTGACCCAGCCGCCGTCCACGACGAGGGTCTGGCCGGTGATGTAGGAGGCGCGCTCGGAGGCGAGGAAGGCGACGGCCGCGGCTATCTCGTCGGGGCGCGCCATGCGGCCGGCGGGCACCTCCGCGGCCCAGCCCTCGATCATCTCCTCCTTCGTCTTGCCGAGGCGCGCGCCGCGCTCGACGGCGTGGCTCTCCTGCCGCGCCGTCAGCGTCCAGCCCGGCGCGACGTTGTTGACCGTCACGCCCTCGGCCGCCACCTCGTTCGCGAGCGTCTTGGCCCAGCCCGTCAGCCCCGCGCGCACCGTGTTCGACAGGAGCAGCCCCGCGATGGGCTGCTTCACCGAGATGGAGGTGACGTTGACGACGCGCCCCCAGCCGCGCTCGCGCATCCCCGGCACGCACAAGCTAGCGAGCCTGACGGCCGAGAGCGCGTTCAGCTCGAAGGCGCGCCGGTACATCTCCAGCCCCGTCTCCGCGAAGGTCGAGCCGGGCGAGCCGCCCGCGTTCGTCACCAGAACGTCCACGCGCCCCGCAGAGGCGTGCGCCGCCTGCACGAAGGCGGCGGCGTCCTCGTCCGAGGTCACGTCGGCCGCGAAGCCCTCGACCTCGGCGCCCGTCTCCGCGCGGATGCGCCCGGCGGCCTCGCCGATCCTCCCCGCGTCGCGCGAGCAGATGAAGACGCGCGCGCCCTCGCGCGCCAGCTCCAGCGCCGACGCGTAACCGATGCCGCCGCTCGCCGCGGCGACCAGCGCCACGCGCCCTTTAAGACCCAGTTCCATAATCTTCCTTCAACGCCCGACTGCCTCGATTCTCACACGGCCGCAAGCAATAACACTTTCCGCCGCGCGAAGCAAAACCCTCGCGCGCGGCTCGCCGAAGGGGGCGCGCGACCGAATTGCGGAAACTCGACCCGATTTCCCGTTTCTCTGTAGCGCTTGACAGTGGTGCCAATAAGAAATAATCTGTGCGGCGTTTAACAGGATGAGGGGCGCGGGACGCACAAGCCCGCGGCCGACCGTTCCGGCACTTCAGCCCGGACGCCCGTACACAATCCCGACCCACAGACCCGGGCAAGCTTCGCCGTCCCGCCAGACTGCGTCGTTCTCGACATGAGTGCGCGCCGCGAGGGGCCGAGAGTGCTCTTCCGCCGCGGACTACGGAGTCTCGCGAAGAGAGGCCCGGGACGCTTCACCCCCAACAGACTTTGAGGAGGATTTAAATGACTTTCCCCCGCCGCGCGAGCCTCGCGCTCGCCCTGCTGACCCTCGCGGCGCTCGCCGCCGTCGTCTTCCCCCACGGGCGCGTCTCGGCGCAGACCGCAGCCGCAGCCCCTCAGCAGTCCGCCTCGCCCAACGGCAAGATAGTCTTCCAGAGCGACCGAGGCGGCGACTTCAGTGACATCTACGTGGTGGAGGCCGACGGCAAGCGCGAAACGCGTCTGACCACCGACGTCGCGGACGACTCCATGCCGGTCTGGTCGCCCGACGGCACGCAGATAGCCTTCATCTCCGCCCGCCGCGGCACCTTCGAGATTTTTCTGATGAACGCCGACGGCAGCAACCAGCGCCCGCTGCGCGCCGCCCCGGTCGAGGCCGTCGAGGTCGCGTGGTCGCCCGACGGCAGGATGCTGACGTACGACTGGAGCCCGGGCTTCGGCGTGAGCGACGTCTACGTCGTCGAGGCGGTCGCGCCCGGCGGCGGCGACAGCGGGGCCGCCCCCGTGAACCTCACCAGCGGCTACGGCGGGTTCGCCTCCGACCCGAGCTGGGCGCCGAACAGCACGCGACTCGTCTTCCGCGGCGACCAGGACCTCTACACCGTGGACGCGAACGGCGGCGGGCTGACGCAGATCACGAACACGCCCGCGGACTCCGAGGCGCACCCGACCTGGGCCGGCGGCCTCATCGCCTACGAGGGGCTCCGCAACTTCGAGCGCGCCATCTACGTCGTCAACGCCGACGGCACGGGGGAGGTTAAAGTCAGCGGCGCGGTCGGCTCGTTCGGGGCGCCGGTCTGGTCGGCCGACGGCTCGCGCCTCGCCTTCATCGCCACCTCGGGGGACGCCTACGCCGTGAACGCGAACGGCACGGGCCTGACCCTGCTCAACGACATGGCCGGCACCAGCAGTCACCCCTTCTGGTCGCCCGACGGCCGGCAGGTCGGCTTCGCCAACGACGGAGACATCAACGTCGTCAACTCCGACGGCACCAGCCGCCACGCCTCCAACTACACGAAGACGCGCCGCGCCTTCGAGCAGGGCAACAGCTGGCAGCGCGTACAGGCGCAGTGAAGGGGAGTAGGAAGTAGACAGTAGACAGTAGACAGTAGACAGTAGAGGAAGCAGAGGCGGCGCGTCGGGTTATAAACCGGACGCGCCGCCTCTGTTTTAACTACTGTCTACTGTCTACTGTCTACTGTCTACTTCCTCCCGTACTTGTCGAACCAGGCGCGGAGGAAGAGGATTTGCGCGACGCGGTTCGAGGGGTGGCGCAGGGAGAACTCGGCGTTGAAGCCGTGGTACTCGTCGGCGAGCCGCACCATCGCGGTCGGCACCTTTCGCATCTTGAGCGCGCGGTAGTACTGCTCGGTCTGCTCAAGCGGCGTGCGCAGGTCGAGGTCGCCGGTGAGGATCATCGTCGGCGTCTTCACGTTGCCAACGTAGGTGATGGGCGAGCGGCGCATGTGCTCCTCGGCGTCCTCCCACGGGAGCCGCTTGAAGTTGTGGTACCAGTCCGCGCCGTCGGTCGTGCCGACGAACGAGTACCAGTTGACCACGGGCTTCATCGCGACGGCCGCCGCGAAGCGGTCCGTGTGGCCGACGATCCAGGCGGTCAGCACCCCGCCGCCCGACCCGCCGGTGACGAAGAGGTTGCGCTCGTCGACGTAGCCGCGCCTGACCACCTCGTTCACGCCGCGCATCAGGTCGTCGTAGTCCTGCCCCGGGTAGGCGTTGTTGATGGCGTTGCCGAAGGCCTGCCCGTAGCCGGTCGAGCCGCGCGGGTTGGTGTAGAGCACGACGTAATTTTCCGCCGCGTGGTTCTGAAACTCGAAGTTGAAGCCGACGCCGTACCTCGTGTGTGGCCCGCCGTGGATGTAGAGCATGAGCGGGTATTTTTTCGAAGGGTCGAACTCCGGAGGCTTCACGATCCAGCCC
>DASVWB010000449.1:0-4394 GCA_036389815.1 Pyrinomonadaceae bacterium
GGTCGTGCTGACGACGCCGAACGTCGAGTACAACGCGAAGTTCGGGGGGCTGCCCGCGGGCGGCTTCCGCCACAGGGATCACCGCTTCGAGTGGACGCGCGCGGAGTTCGAGGACTGGGCGCGGGGCGTCGCCGAAAGGCACGGCTACTCGGCGCGCTTCCTGCCCGTCGGCGACGAGGACGCGCGGCTCGGCGCGCCGACGCAGATGGCCGTCTTCACGCTCGCCTGAGGCGGCGCCGTCTTCATTCAGAGAACAGCAAGTGGGGTTGGTTAGCGATGAAATTGACGATACCGGAACTGTCGCTGGTCGTGCTCGTCGGCCCGTCGGGCTGCGGGAAGACCACGTTCGCGCGCAGACACTTTAAGCCGACCGAAGTGCTCTCGTCCGACTTCTGCCGCGGGCTCGTCTCCGACGACGAGAACGACCAGTCCGCGACCAGAGACGCCTTCGAGGTGCTGCACTTCGTCGCGGCGAAGCGGCTGGCGGCCGGCCGCCTCACGGTCGTCGACGCGACCAACGTGCAGCCCGAGGCGCGCAAGCCCCTCGTCGCGCTCGCGCGCGAGTACCACGTGCTGCCCGTCGCCGTCGTGCTCGACCTGCCCGAGAGGCTGTGCCACGACAGGAACCGCGCGCGCCCCGACCGCGACTTCGGGCCGCACGTCGTCAGGCAGCAGAAGCAGCAGCTCCGCCGCTCGCTGCGCGGCCTGAAGCGCGAGGGCTTCCGGCACGTCTACGAGCTTTCGACGCCGGAGGAGGTCGAGGCCGTCGCGGTCGAGCGCCAGCCGCTCTGGAACAACCGCAAGGACGAGCGCGGCCCGTTCGACATCATCGGCGACGTGCACGGCTGCTTCGACGAGCTGCGCGCGCTGCTCGAACGGCTCGGCTACGAGGTCAAGCCTTCGGGAGGGGGCGAGGGCTCCCCCGGCTTCGACGTGCGACACCCCGAAGGGCGGAAGGCCGTCTTCCTCGGCGACCTCGTAGACCGCGGGCCGAAGACGCCCGAGGTGCTGCGGCTGGTGATGAGCATGACGGCCGGCGGCGCGGCGCTGTGCGTGCCCGGCAACCACGACGTGAAGCTGATGCGGAAGCTGCGCGGGCGCGACGTGCGCGTCACGCACGGGCTGGCCGAGTCGCTCGAACAGTTGGGGCGCGAGCCGCCGGAGTTCAGGGAGCAGGTCGCGGCGTTCGTCGACGGGCTGGTGAGCCACTACGTCCTCGACGAAGGCCGACTCGTCGTCGCGCACGCGGGGCTCAAAGAGGCTTTGCAGGGGCGCGGGTCGGGCGCGGTGCGCGACTTCGCGCTCTTCGGCGAGACGACGGGCGAGACGGACGAGTTCGGGCTGCCCGTGCGCTACAACTGGGCGGCCGAGTACCGCGGCCGCGCGACGGTGGTCTACGGCCACACGCCCGTCCCCGAGCCCGAGTGGCTCAACCGCACGGTGAACGTGGACACGGGCTGCGTCTTCGGCGGGCGTCTGACGGCGCTCCGCTACCCGGAGGGCGAGTTCGTCTCCGTCCCGGCGCTGCGCGCCTACTACGAGTCGGCGAAGCCCTTCCTGCCCGAGGCGTCGCGGGCGCCCGCGCTCACGGCGCAGCAGGAGCACGACGACCTGCTCGACATCGAGGACGTGACGGGCAAGCGGATAGTCTCGACGCGCCTACAGCACAACGTCACCGTGCGCGAGGAGAACTCTATCGCCGCGCTCGAAGTGATGAGCCGCTTCGCCGCCAACCCGAAGTGGCTCGTCTACCTGCCGCCGACGATGTCGCCCCCCGAGACGACGCGCGAGCCGGGGCTGCTCGAACACCCGGCCGAGGCGTTCGCCTACTACCTGAATCAGGGCGTCCCCCGCGTCGTCTGCGAGGAGAAGCACATGGGCTCGCGCGCCGTCGTCGTCCTCTGCCGCGACGAGGGGGCGGCGCGCCGCCGCTTCGGCGTGGTCGGCGAGGGGCGCGGCATCTGCTACACGCGGACGGGGCGGCGCTTCTTCGACGACCGCGCGCTCGAAGCGGAGTTTTTGTCGAGGGTCGGGGCGGCGGCCGACGCCGCCGGGCTGTGGGACGAGTTCGCTACGGACTGGGTGTGCCTCGACTGCGAGCTGATGCCTTGGTCTGCGAAGGCGCAGGAGCTGTTGCGGCAGCAGTACGCGGCGGTGGGCGCTGCGTCGCGGGCGGCGCTCGGCGAGGCGGTCGCGGCGCTCGAACTGGCGGCGGAGAACGGCGAAGACGCGCGGCCGCTGCTCGAACGCTTCAGGCGTCGCGCAGAGGCGGCGGAGCAGTACGTCGAGGCGTACGGCCGCTACTGCTGGCCTGTGCGCTCGGTCGAAGACCTGCGGCTCGCGCCCTTCCACCTGCTGGCGACCGAGGGCAAGGTTCACAGCGACAAGAATCACGTCTGGCACATGGAGACGCTCCGCCGCCTCTGCGACGCCGGGGGCGCGCCGCCGCTCTTCGCCACGCCGTACGTGGTGGTTGACCTGACCGACGCGGAGAGCGTGAAGGCGGGCGCCGCGTGGTGGGAGGAGTTGACGGGGCGGGGCGGCGAGGGGATGGTCGTCAAGCCGCTCGACTTCGTCGCGCGCGGCGCGCGGGGGCTGGCGCAGCCGGCGGTGAAGTGCCGCGGGCGCGAGTACCTGCGCATAATCTACGGGCCCGAGTACGACGCGCCGGAGCACCTGGAACGCCTGCGCGCGCGCGGCCTCGCGGCGAAGCGCTCGCTGGCGCTGCGCGAGTTCGCGCTCGGGGTCGAGGGGCTGGAGCGCTTCGTCCGCCGCGAGCCGCTGCGCCGCGTACACGAGTGCGTCTTCGGCGTCCTCGCCCTTGAGAGCGAGCCCGTAGACCCGCGCCTGTAGGTATCGAGCATGTTATCGTGTCGGGGCGGGGTGTGACGCGGATGGCAGGGGCGAACGCGAGAGACTTCGGCGACGAGCGCTACTTCACGCGGCTGGCCGCGGCCTTCGTGCGCGGCCGGCTGGGGCTCGAAGCGCCGTGCGGCTCGCCCGAGGAGTTGATCGCCGCGGGGCTCGCCGCGGGACTGCGCCTGCACAAGTTCAAGCGAAACGCGGAGCTTCCGCGCGTCCGGAAGGTCGTCGGCATCTTGCGCGGGCTCGCGCCCGCGACGCTGCTCGACGTGGGCAGCGGGCGCGGCACGTTCCTCTGGCCGCTGCTCGACGCGTTCCCCGGCCTGCGGGTCACGTCCGTGGACGCAGACCCCCTGCGCGTCGCGGACATCGACGCCGTGCGCGCGGGCGGCGTCTCGAACCTGCGCGCGCTGCGGATGGACGCCGCCGCGCTTGAGTTGGACGACAAACAGGTTGACGTGGTGACCGCGCTCGAAGTGCTCGAACACCTGCCGGCGCCCGCGCGCGCCGCGGCCGAGGCCGTGAGGGTCGCGGGCGGATACGTCGTCGCCTCCGTGCCCTCGAAGGAGGACGACAACCCCGAGCACATACAGCTTTTCGACCGCCGCGGCTTCGAGTCGCTCTTCCTCGACGCGGGCGCGCGGAGCGTGAAGGTGGACTTCGTCCTCAACCACATGATAGCCGTCGCCAAAGTCTGAGCCTTGACGTATCGCCTCCACAAGTACCCACGCACGCCGCACCTCACGGGCTCGCGCACGCAGCCCGGCGACGAAGACCTGCGCGTCGTCTCGCCCGGACACGTCGCGGGGCGCAAGGTAGTGGTCGAGGAGAAGCTGGACGGCGCCAACTCCGCCGTCAGCTTCGGCGGCGACGGCCGACTCCTGCTCCAGAGCCGCGGGCACTTCCTCGACGGCGGCGCGCGCGAGCGTCACTTCGGGCTGCTGAAGGCTTGGGCCGGCTCCGTCCGGCGCGAGCTGTGGGACGCGCTCGGGGGCCGCTACGTCATGTACGGCGAGTGGCTCTACGCCAAGCACACCATCTTCTACGACAGCCTGCCGCACTACTTCTTCGAGTTCGACGTGCTCGACAAGGAGACGGGGCTGTTCCTCTCGACGGAGGCGCGGCGGGAACTGCTGCGCGGCGCGCCCGTGCGCTCCGCGCCGGTTCTCTTCTCCGGCCCGCTCCCTTCCGCGGGGCGGCTCGCCGCGCTCGTCAAGCCCTCGGCCTTCCAGTCCGGGCGCTGGCGCGACGCGCTCGCCGAGGTCTGCGAGTCGCGGGGGCTCGACGCGGCGCGTGCGCTGCGCGAGGCGGACGCGTCGGGGCTGATGGAGGGGCTTTACGTCAAGGCGGAGGAGGACGGGCGCGTGACGGAGCGCTTCAAGTTCGTGCGCGCGAGCTTCACGCAGGCCGTGGACGACTCGGGCGAGCACTGGCTCAACCGGCCCGTCATCCCGAACCGACTGCGCGAGGGCGTTGACCTCTTCGCGCCGAAGTTATGACCGAGCAGTTTCAATGGTGCCCGGCGCCGCCCG
>DASVWB010000450.1:0-19433 GCA_036389815.1 Pyrinomonadaceae bacterium
CCCGTCACCACCTGCGGCGGCCCGAGCCGCCCCTTCAGGTGCCGCGCGAGCGAGCGCCCGGCGGCCGTCACCGTCGCGGCGTCGAGCGGGAACTGACCCGCCTCGCCGCGCATTCCGTCCGTGCCGAAAAGTTTCCTCATCTGTTGAACGCAAACTCCGGGAGGTTGGTGTTGACGATCTCGACGCGCCCGGCGGCGCTCGGCGGGAGCGAGAGCCGCGGGGCGGCGCGGCCGTCTTCGGCCTGCTCGACGACGAGGCGCACGTCCTCGGGGCGGAGCGCGTCGACTACGGAGCGGGCCCCGCGCAGCGTCAGCGTGACGGACGCGGGCGAGACCGGCGCGCCCGAGGCGGAGCGCACGGGCACGTTCGCGAAGCGGCGCTCGGCCTGCTCCTCGCTGATCTCGACGCGCACCGAGACGGCCGGGTCGAGAGGCACGACCTTGTGGTCGGGGATGTCGACGGCGACCTGCGGCAACACGAGCGTCTCGCGCTGACCCGCGAGCGAGACGGTCTCGGTGTAGGCGCGCTCGACGGCCGCGACGTGGCTCTCGGGGCCGCGCACGCGCACGCTCCGGGGCGCGACCTGCACGTCGCCGCGGGCGAAGCCCTCGGGCGGCGCGCCCTCGAAGCGCGCCTCGACGGGGACCTCGCGCTCGACGAGCGGTTCGAGGTGGACGTTGAGGCTGCGCGGGTTGATGGCGACGATGCGGACGCCCTCGGGCAAGTCCATCGAGACGTTGCGGTCGGTCAGGCGCAGGACGCGGTCGCCGGTTTGGAGGTCGGTGAGGTCGGCGCGCGCGACGAGGTTGCGCGCGTTCAGCTCGGCGAGCTTGCCCTGGCTGCCTTCGAGCGTCACGTCCACCTCGTCGGCGGGGTCGTTCCCGATCTCGACGCCCTCGGGGAGGATGAAGTCGAGCTGCACGGCGCGCAGACGCATCTGCGCGGGCGCGCGCTGCGTGGTGACGGCGTACCAGAGGCCGAGCGTGATGACGAGCGCCAACACCTTCAGCGTCCAGTCCTCGAAGAGCAGCGCGCGCAGCCAACGCCGCGCCGCGCCGCGCTCCCCGCCGCCCCTCTTCGTCGTGAGCCTCGTTGCCATCTGTTAGAGGTCAGAGGTCAGAGGTCAGAGGTCGCGCGTTAGCGGTCGTCGAGATAAGAACCCCTTCGCGGCTTTCACCAACCTCTAACCTCTACCCTCTAGCTTCTGTCGTTACGGTGTCCGACTCCGGCTGCTTGTCCGGCTCGGGCTCGCGCGCGCGGGGCTCCAGCGCGTCGAGCATGGCGGCGCGCAGCCGCGTGCCGTCGAGCCCGCGGCGTATCTGCCCGCCCATGACGAAGGAGACGAGCCCCGTCTCCTCAGAGACGACGACGGCGACGGCGTCCGTGTCCTCCGTGATGCCGATGGCGGCGCGGTGGCGCGTGCCGAGGTCTTTCGAGAGCAGGGGGTTGAGCGTCAGCGGCAGGAAGCAGGCGGCGGCCGCGACGCGGTGGCCGCGGATGACGACCGCGCCGTCGTGCAGGGGCGTCGCCGGGTTGAAGATGGTGACCAGCAGGTCGTAAGAGAGTTCGGCGTCCATCATCACGCCGCCCTCGATGACGTTGCGGAGGTTGACGCCGCGCTCGACGACGATGAGCGCGCCCGTCTTGGTCGAGGCGAGCGTCGTCGCCGCCAGCACTATCTCGTCGTAGACGCCCTCGCCGAACTGCCCGCGGTGGCGGGCGAGGAAGGGCATGCGGAAGCGGTTGCCGAAGGTGATGAGCGCCTGCCGTATCTCGTTCTGGAAGAGCACGACGACGGCGACGCCGACGTAGACGGGCGCGGGGCGGAGGATGAATTCGAGCGTGGCGAGGTCGAACTGCGCCGCCGCCCAGTAGACGAGCGCGAGCGCCGCCAGCCCCGCGGCCATCGGCGCGGCGCGCGTGCCGCGGATGAGCCTCAGCAGCGCGTAGATCAGCAGGAAGACGAGCGCGATGTCCACGAGGTTCCGCGGCTCGCGCAAGGACTGCCAGTACTGGTTGGGCGGCTGCTGTAGCATCGTCGGCTGTCGGCGGCCGGCTGTTGGCTTCTTTCGTCACTGAAGGGCCGGCTTCCCCTCCGGCCCGAACTTAACCGGGGGCGGGGGCCGACGGCTGAAGCTTAACGAGGCGCGTCGTCGGGCGGCGCGCCGGGCGCCGCCGACATAAGCGACCTCCGCCTTGTTTACTTTGCACGCCTCCGCGCCGATTATGCGGGAAAAACCGGCGCGAATCAACGATGCCTCCCGGCGGCGGGTGTGCTGCGGGGGGTTTCTCAGGGCCTGGCGTTGGCGCGGCGCTTGAGGCGGCCGCGCAGCAGGAGCCCGACGAGGCGGCCGGCGTCGTCGACGACGGCGAGCGCGCCCGCGCCGTTCTCGTCGAGCGGGCGCTCGGCGCGCGCGAGCGGCGTGGAGGGGGCGACGAAGAGGTTCTGCGCGACGGGGCGCATCACCTCCGTGACGCGCGTCCCGTGCCAGCGCTCGCGCGGCAGCCCCTGCAAGTCCTTGAGCGCGAGGATGCCGTGGAGGCGTCCGCCGCGCGCGACCGCGAAGGCCTCCTGCCGGTGGAGCGCGAGCACGTGGTCTACGAAGTGGCCGACGGTCGAGTCGGGCTCGACCGAGACGGGCGCGGCCATCGCGTCGCCGGCCGTGCGCAGGCTGCGCCGCCGCCGCGTGACGGCGCGCGCCGCGTCGAAGAGGAAGAAGCCGACGAGCGCCAGCCACAGCCCCATGAAGGGGTCGCGCAGCCGGAAGTAGAAGTAGAGGCCGAAGACGACGAGCGCGCCGCCGATGAGCTGGCCGCCGAGCCCCGCCACGCGCGTCGCGTCGTCGAGCTGCCCCGTCCGCTTCCAGAGGAAGGCGCGCAGCACGCGCCCGCCGTCGAGCGGGTAGCCGGGCAGGAGGTTCGACGCCGCGATGGTGAAGTTCCAGAAGCCGACGATGGAGAGCGCCGCGCCCAGCGCGTCGGCGCCCGCGAGGCGCGCGACGTAGAAGCCCGCGAGCGAGACGACGCCGATCATGAAGCTCGCGCTCGGGCCGGCGATGGCGATGCGGAACTCGGCGCGCGGGTTGTCGGGCTCGCGCCTGAGCCGCGTCAGGCCGCCGAAAGGGTGGAGCACTATCTCGTCGCTCTCGATGCCTTCGGCGCGCGCGAGGAGCGCGTGCGACAGCTCGTGGCCGAAGATGGAGAGGAAGAGCGCGAAGGTCGTCAGCAGCCCCGTGGCCCACGCCGCGGCCGCGCCGAGCCGGACGAACTGCGTCATCGTCGTCCCCTCGCGGAAGCTGCCCGCGATGACCCACGCCGAGAGCGCGAAGACGAAGAACCACCGGTAGTCGATGCGCACGGGGATGCCCGCCACGCGCGCCACCGTCATCTGCCGCCTGAAGAGACGAAGTGGATTCATAAGACAGTAGACAGTAGACAGTAGACAGTAGAAAAATGTTCCCCGACCGGGCCGGCCCGCACGAGAAGCGTCAACGCCGAGTGCTACTGTCTACTGTCTACTGTCTACTGTCTACTCGAACGCCCCCGCGGTCTCGTCGAGCAGGTGCGACTGCTCGTTGCGCGCGACGCGGCGCAGGAGGAGCGGCTCGTCGAAGAGCTGCGAGAGGCCGTCGACGATGGCGAGGCGCGGCTCCGGGGGGATGCGCGTCTGGAGTTTCGTCTCGCGCTGGAGGAACTCGGCCATGCCTTCGAGGAGCGCGCCGCCGCCGGTGAGTATCAGGCCGCGGTCGTAGATGTCGGCGGCGACCTCGGGCGCGAGCTCGCCGAGCGCGCGGTTGACGACGCGCGAGAGTCGTTTGACTACGCCCTCGGCCGCGATGCAGACCTCCTCGCTCGTCACCTCGACGGCGCGCGGCGCGCCCGTCTGCACGTCGCGCCCCTTCACGCTCTCCGAGCGCGCGGGGTTGGCGGGCTCGACGGCCGAGCCCAGCTCCTTCTTCAAATGCTCGGCCGTCGGCGCGCCGATGATGAGGCCGTGGTGGCGGCGCAGGCGGTTGACGATGGCGTCGTCGATGTCGAGGCTCCCGACGCGCTCGGCCTGCGCGTAGACGATCATGCCGCGCGCGACCACGGCCACGTTCGTCGTCCCGCCGCCGATGTCCACGACGGCCGAGGCGTTCTTGTCCTCGACGGGGACGCCCGCGCCGATGGCCGCCGCCAGCCCCTCCTCGACCATGTAGACGCGGCCGATGTGTGCGGACTCGGCCGCGGCGAGCAGGGCGCGCTGCTCGACCTGCGTGATGCCGGAGAGCACGCTCATCACGGCGCGGCGGCTGAAGTGCGAGATGCCGCTGCGCGCGCGCCGCACGAACTGGTCGAGCATCTTCTGCGTCCGCTCGAAGTCGGCCACGACGCCGTCCACCAGCGGGTAGACGAGCGACACGTCGCGCGCCTCGCGCCCGAGCATGTCGTGCGCCTCGCGCCCGACCGCCACGGCCTCCCCCGAAATCTTGTTGACGGCGACCACGGCCGGCTCGTCCACGACGACGCCGCGCCCCCGCACGGCGATGATGACCGAGGTCGAGCCGATGTCGATGGCCATCGAGTCCGACACGAGGTCGCGCCAGCCCTCCAGCGAGAAGAGCGAGCGCCGCCCGCGCATGAATGAGTTTTGAGACATAGGGGGTTGATTCATCGGCTCATCGATTCATCTGCCCGCCGGCTCAATTAAGGAATGGCCCGACGGGCCGGCGGGCAGATGAATCAATCCTTAAGGTGACACTCCGGCGTTCCGTGCGTTACTCCAGTCGACTTCGAAGATCGGGACGGGCTGGACGCGGTTCTTGACCGTGATGGGGGGGCGCGGGCTGAAGTCGCAGCCGGCGCCCTCGGCGGCGCGCGCCGTGGCGTCGCTCAGGAGAATCTGGCCGGGCAGCGCGTTCTGCTCCAGCCGCGCCGCGAGGTTGACGGTGTCGCCTATGGCCGTGTACTCGGAGCGCCGCTCCGAGCCGATGTAGCCGACCGTGGCGACGCCCGTGTGCAGGCCGATGCCGATGGCGATCTCGGCGAGCCCGTCGGCGCGGAGCTGCGCGTTGATGTCCTCCATCCGGCGCTGCATCCGGACGGCGGCCGAGACGGCGTTGCAGGCGTCCTCGGGCGTCGCGGCCGGCGCGCCGAAGAGCGCCATCAGCCCGTCGCCGAGGTACTTGTCGAGCGTGCCGCCGTGCGCGAAGATGACGTCCGACATCGCCGTGAAGTAGTTGTTCAGAAGCTGCACGACGCGCTCGGGCGGCGCGTGCTCCGAGAGGCGCGTGAAGCCGCGGATGTCGGCGAAGAGCACGGTCACGGTCTGGTTGACGCCGCCGAGCTTGAACGAGTCGGGGTTCTCAAGTATCTGCCGCACGACGTACTCGGGGAGGAAGCGGCCGTAGTTGGCGCGCGCCACCTCCTCGCGCGCGAGGCGGGCGTGGGCGCGGGCGTTCTCGACCGCCACGGCCGTCTGCGCGGCGACGGCCGAGACCAGTTCGAGGTCGTCGCGCGTGAACGACGTGAAGGGGTCGAGCCGGTCGGCGTAGAGCGCGCCGTGGACGCGCGTGTCGGCGATGAGCGGCGCGCAGATGGTCGAGTGCACGCCCTGGGCGACGATGGAGTGGACGCCGGCGAACTCCATGTCGGCGGCCGCGTCCTGCGAGAGGAGCGCCTGCCGCTCGCGCATCACCTTGCGCGTGATGGTGCGGCCGATGGGCTGCTTGCGCGCGTGCGCGGCGCGATTCTCGTCGCGGACGCGCATGGCGACGACGACGAGGTCGTCCTCGCCGCCGCCGTCCTTCGACTCGTCGCTGAGGAGCGCCACGACGCGGTCGGCGGGCGTGGCGGAGAAGATGACCTCGCACGCCTTCTCGAAGATGGGGTCGAGGTCGAAGACCGAGCCGAGCGTCTTCGACATCTCGTAGAGCAGGGCGAGGATGCGCGCCTTGCCGCGCAGCTCTTCGAGTTCGGCGTTCTGCGCGTCGGCCGCGGCTTTGCGCTCGACCGTGGTGGGCGTGGCCGTGCGCGCGCCGAGCGCGGCGCGGATGACGTCGTTGGCCGAGACGAGCATCTGCGTGTGGCCGAGCGGCTTGTCCTCGAAGCGCGCCTGTGGCTCCGCGGCCTTGCGCTCGTCGGAGAGGTCGAGGCGCAGGCGGCTCGCGCCGATCTGCACGGCGTCGCCGTCGCGCAGGGTGTGTTCGAGCCGCTGCTCGCCGTTGACGAAGACGTGGTTGGCCGAGAGCTTGCCGTCGATGCCCCCGTCGAAGAGGACGTAGGAGCCGCCGCGGAACTTGATGTGCGCGTGGTAGCGCGAGGCGCGCGGGTCGTTCAGGACGACGAGGTTGTCGGGCGCGCGCCCGACGGTGCACACGTCCCGCGGCGAGAGCGGCAGTTGCCACGTCCGCCCGCCGGCGTCGGTGATGTGCAGAAGAGCCATACGCCCGGAAACCTCTTTTGACTGTGGAGAAACCCGCGGCGAAATTCTACATGCAAAGCCCGTTGAGAGGCTAGGGGCTGGGGGCTGGAGGCCGGTTCTGCCTTTGCCGCACCGCCCGACTGATGGCGGGAGGCCCGACAGTATAGGCTTTAACTGGCCCCGAGCCTCCAGCCCCCGGCCTCTGTTTTGTTAATGCCCGCGTAAGCCCTCGCTCGGGAATGTGTGGTATACGGTTAAGGCTTCCGCAATTCTGACGGGACTTCTTCTCAGAAAGGATGACTTACATGCGTCAGACGATTCTCCGCGCGGCCGCGCTGTGCGCACTCGCCGCCGCGCTCGCCGCCTCGGCGGGCGCGCAGACACGGCCCGCGGACGCGGGCGCGGCCGCGCCGCGGACGGCCCAGCCGGGACAGCCGTCGGGCTCGCTCTTCGCGCTCGACGACGTGCAGCGGCAACTGCGCGAGCAGCGCGACGAGATCGAGCAGCTCCGCGCCGCCGTGCGCGAGCAGACGCGCCTCATCAACGAGCTGCGCTCGCGCGTCGAGGGCGCGGAGCGTCTGGCCGCGTCGCCGGGCGCGGCCGTCGTGCGCGACGCGGCCTACGCGCCGGCCGCCGCCGGTGCCGGTGCCGCCGCCGCGCAGGACACGCCGGGCAAGGACCCCGCGCAGGGGTTCGAGGGGCGCGTCACGCGCGTCGAGGAGCAGGCGAAGAAGACGAGCGAGACCGTCGCGCGCCAGATCGGCAACATGGTCTTCAGCGGCGACCTCCGCGTCCGCTACGAGGCGCTCGTCGGCCAGCAGAACGCGCTCGCGTCGGGCGACAACCCCGCCGCCCTCGGCAACCCGCTCACCGCGCGCAACCGCCTGCGCCTGCGCGCGCGCTTCGGCGTGAGGGGCAGGATCAACGACGAGTTCGAGTGGGGGATACGACTGGCCACGGGAAGCCTTGCCGACATCAACTCGTCGAACCAGACGCTCACCGACTTCGCCTCGCGCAAGCCCTTCGCGCTCGACCAGGCTTACATCACCTACAGGCCGAAGGCGCTCCCCGGCTTCAGCGCGCAGGGCGGCAAGTTCGACGCCTCCTGGACGCGCACCGAGATGACTTGGGACAACGACATCTCGCCCGAGGGCCTGATGGAGACCTACACGCGCGCCTTCAAGAAGTCGGCCTTCAAGAGCTTCGCGCTCCAGGCGTGGCAGCTCCCCTTGCTGGAGCGCAACGCGGCCTTCGTCCTCGGCGCGGACGGCCGCGTTGACCTCTCGGCCTCGGGGCGCGCGGGGCGCGACCTCGCGATGTACGGCGCGCAGGCGCGCGCGGAGTACGCGCCGTGGAAGCACGCCTCGCTCAAGCTCTCGGCCTCCGACCTCTACTGGTCGGGCACGCAGTTCATCACGCCGGCGCAGGTCTTCGGGCCGAACATACAGTTCCCCGTCGCCGTCACCATCCCGGCCTCGGGGGCGACGCCCGCGCGCACCGTCACGACGCAGGTCTCCGTCCCGCGCGACATACTCGTGACGGGGAACGCCAACCTCGGCTTCTCGACGGCGACCTCGAACGCCGTCAACCGCGACGGCCGCCTCGCCTCCGGCTACAACCTCGTCGACCTCATCGCGCGGCTCGACCTGACGCGTAGCGCGCGCTGGCCCGTCATGCTGCTCTTCGACTTCGTGACCAACACGCAGACGCACGACGTGGTTACTGCCGGGCCGGGCGGTGCCGACCTGCTGCTCCGCAACGACGAGGGGCAGGGCTACTGGGCCGAGGCGCAGGTCGGCAAGGACGTGCTGCGCCTCGGCGTTGACCGCATCGCGCGCGGCGACGTGGTCTTCAACTACACCTTCATGCGCATCGAGAAGGACGCCGTGCTGACGCCCTTCAACTTCAGCGACATCGGGCAGCAGTCGGACGTGCGCGCCCACCGCTTCATCGCGGCCTACGCCCTGGACCCGCGCGTGACGCTCTCGCTGACCGGCATCTTCACCGCGCGGCCGAACGGCCTGCTCGGCGTCTTCGGCCAGACGCCCCCCGGCTCGCTCAACCGCACGCTCTCGCGCCTGCAACTCGACACCATCCTGCGCTTCTGAGCTGATGGCCGACGCCTACACGTCATTATCACGTAAGACGGTCTGAACCACGGAGACACGGAGACACGGCTAAGGGCAATTTCAAATTTGAGATTTGAAATTCTTAAAAGCCCCGTCTCCGTGTCTCCGTGGTTCGACCTCCCTCCCGCCTTAACGTCCGAAAGGAATCACTCACGCGCGTGGCGGGCCGGGAGATTTCGGGTGTAAGATTCGCGCCGTGCGGCATTCCCCGGGCCGCCCGCCCGTCAGGCCCACACGAAAGGAGAGGCAACCGACGTGTTTGTAAGGACGCTCCTCGCCTTCGCCCTCCTGCTCTGCCCCGCCTCACTCCGCGCGGGACAGTCGCCGGCCCCGCAGAGACCCGTCGAGAAGCCCGCGCCCGCCTCGCAACAGGATGCCGCCGAGTCCGAGCCGGACGCGCGCGAGCCGCGCAGGCAGGCGCTGCTCGCTGACCTGCGCTCGCTCGAAGCCGAGTCGAAGGAACTCCTCAAGCCGCTCGACGCGGCCTCGGCGCGCGCCGAGATTGCCGCCGCGGCCTGGTCGCTCGAACGCGGCTGGGCGAAGTCGCTCCTGCGCGAGGCGCTCCCGCTCACGTTCCCCGAGGAGGTGGACCGCGCGCGCCTGCGCAGGCGCGCCGTGGGCGGCCGGCTCGACCCGCCGACGCCCGAGGACTCGGCGCGCTCGCTGGTGCGCGACCGCGTCCTCAAGGTCGCCGCCGCCGAGCCGGCCTTCGCGCGCGAGCTGTCGCTCGTGACGGCGCGCGAGATGGGCCCCGTCCAGGAGGTCGCGCAGTACACGCGGCTCGCGGGCGCCGCCCTCAAGGAGGGCAAGGTCGAGGAGGCTTCCGACCTCGTCCGCCACGCCATCGAGGCCGAGCCGTCGCTCATCGACATCAGCTTCGCCGTCAACGACATCGCCGTGCGCGACCGCGCCGCCGGAGACCGGCTCGCCCTGCGCTACATCGAAGTGCTGCGCGGGCTGCCGCTCTCCGCCTACGCCGAGCAGGGCGGCGCCGGGATGCGCGTGGCCTTCGGCTTCATGTCGATACTGCGCCCGGCGTCGTCACCTTTCCGCAGCGCCGCGGCGCCGCCGGCCCCGGCCGGCCGCGAGGTCGTGCGCGCCTACATCGCCTTCGTGCTCGACACCGTCTCGCGCCTCGAACAGTCGGGCGCAGACCTCGCGCCGTCGCGCTTCCTCCTCGCCTCGGCCTGGCCGCTCATCACAGAGGTCGCGCCCGAGTACGCGGCGCAGTTCAACGCGCTGGAGCGCGCGGGGCGGAGACCGGGCCAGTCCGCGCCCCCTCTGTCCCTCCTTACCGGCGGGAAGGAGGACGAGGAACGCAGGTACGAGGAGCGGCTCAAGTCCGCGCGCCAGTCGAAAGACCCGGAGGCGCTGGAGGTGGCCGCCTCCGTGGCGATGACCCGCAAGGATTTCGAGGAGGCGCGCAAGCTGGTCTCGCTGCTGAAAGAGGGCGAGCAGAAGTCGCGGCTCTCGGAGCTGGTGAACGTCAGGGAGTCGCAGCACCTCGCGGAGAAGGGCGACCTCGTCGGCGCGGAGCGGCTCGCGCGGCAGCTTGAGGGCGTCTCGTCAATCCTCCTTGCCTACCCGACGCTCGTCCGCGCGCTCGCCAGAGAGGGCGACGCGGGGCGCGCGGCGCTGCTCGTGGACGAGGCGGTGCGGCGGCTGAGGGCGGCGGCCGAGAGGGGCGCGGGCGACGCGGACTTCGTCCCGACCGCGCTCGCGCCGTTCGCCGGCTCGCTACGCCCCTTCAAGCAGACGCGCGCCCTCGTGGCGATGAGCGAGCTGGCGCTGGCCGTCGAGCCCGTGGACGCGCGCGCGGCGCTCGACGCGCTCGACGCGCTGGCGGAGACGGCCTCGAAGGCGCGCGTCACCTCCGAGCAGGGCAACCCGAACTTCAACGCCGAGGCGTTCGCGCGCGTCTCGGCCGCCGACGCGGGTCGCGCACGCTCGGCCGCCGCGCGGTTCGAAGACCGCCTGCAAAGAATCGTCGCGCTCGCCGCCGTCTGCCGAGGCGAGGCCGAGCGTCTGGAGAAGACCGCGCCCCGCTGACGGATTCACGCGCCGAGCCGTTCCGGCCTTCTCTAATCCCACGGTGAACGCCCGGCGGACGGAATTTTTCGGCCGCCGGAGGCCGTTTCCGTTGCAATTTCGACAAGAAATTTCTTCCGACTTTGGCGGCGTTTTCAAAACCTTGACCCGCGCGCGGGGGGCTTGTTACACTTTCGTTAGATTTAGCAGTCCGCCGTCGCCGCGGCGCTCCAATCCCCTCAAGGGAGCCCCAACCCGACCTTGCGCTCGCGGCCTTGTTTTTTGGAACACAGGAGGTGTGTGGTGGGTTTCAAAGTCGGCCAGAAAGTTGTCTACCCCAATCATGGCATCGGCACCATCGAACGCATTGAGCAGAAACAGATCGGAGCGAACAGCCTGCCTTTCTACACGCTCCGCCTCGCACAGACCAACTCGATAGTCTTAGTCCCGGTCGCCAACGCGGGCGAGGTCGGCCTGCGCTCCCCCATCACCTCGGGCGAGTGCGAGATGCTTATCAAGCACCTCTCGGACGACTTCCGCGGCGCGGCCAACGACTGGAAGGATCGCTTCAAGGACTTCTCCGACAAGATGCGCACGGGCGATGTTTTCGAGGTCGCCGACGTGCTGAAGAACCTGACCTACCTGAGCCACTCGAAGCCCCTCTCCTTCCGCGAGCAGCGGATGCTGGAGAGGGCGCGCTACCTCGTCGTCTCCGAGTTGGCCGCCGTCTGCCGCCAGCCCGAGTGCAACGTCGAGCCCCGCGTCACCGAGGCGCTGGCGCGCGCCTGCGCGCGTCACGAGCGCCGCCCCGCGCGCGCGCGCGTCGCCGCCGGCGCCGCCGCCGGACACTAAAATCAGTAGACAGTAGACGGTAGAAAAGGGACGGCGCGCCCTGCCCGTAGGCCGAAGCGCGCCGCCTGTCTCTCCTACTGTCTACTGTCTACCGTCTACTGTCTACTTCCTGCTTCCCTACCCCCTTCACCACACCTGGCAGCGCTCCTTCTCGGGGCGCACCATCGGGTCGCCGGCCTTGCAGCCGAAGGCCGCGGCGAACTGCGGCATGTTCGAGAGCGGGCCGTTGACGCGGAAGCGGTCGAGCGGGTGCGGGTCGGACTGCGCGACGAGGCGCGCGAACTCGGGCGTGTACTTCGACGCCCAGACCTGCGCCCACCCGAGGAAGAAGCGCTGCTCGGGCGTGAAGCCGTCTACGTTCTCGCGCTTCTTGCCCTCCAGCGACTTCTGGAACGCTTCGTAGGCCACGGTCAGCCCGCCGAGGTCGGCGATTGATTCGCCCGAGACGAGCTTGCCCTGGAGGCGCAGGCCGGGCTCGACCTCGAAGGCCGAGAACTGGTTGACGATGCACTCCGAGCGCGACTCGAAGTTCTTCTGGTCGGCCGGCGTCCACCAGTCCTTCAGATTCCCCTGGAGGTCGAACTTCGCGCCCTCGTCGTCGAAGCCGTGCGTGATCTCGTGGCCGATGACCGCGCCGATGGAGCCGTAGTTGATGGCGTCGTCGGCCTCGGGGTTGAAGAAGGGCGGCTGAAGTATCCCGGCGGGGAAGACGATCTCGTTCCGCTGCGGGTTGTTGTAGGCGTTGACCGTCGGCGGCGTCATGCCCCACTCGGTCTTGTCCACGGGCTTGCCTATCTTGGCGCGCTCGCGCGCCTGCGCGAACTCGGCGGCGCGGAAGAGGTTCCCGGCGTAGGAGTCGCGCGCGACCGTCAGGCGCGAGTAGTCGATCCACTTCTCGGGGTAGCCTATCTTCTGGCCGAAGGCGGCGAGCTTGGCGAGCGCGGCCTTGCGCGTCTCGTCGCTCATCCAGTCGGCGCGCTCGACGCGGCCGCGGAAGGCGGCGAGGAGGTTGGTGATCATCGTCTGCATCCGCGCCTTCGACTCGGGCGTGAAGGCGCGCGCGACGTAGACCTGCCCGAGCGCCTCGCCGAGCAGGTCGTCGGCCGACGTGACGCAGCGGCGCCAGCGCGGGTACTGCTCGCGGCGCCCCGAGAGGGTCTTGCCGAAGAAGTTGAAGTTCTCGGTCTCGAAGTTCGACGAGAGCGCGTCGGCCGCGGCGTGGACGAGGCGCCAGCGCAGGTAGGTCTTCCAGTCGGCGACCGGCACCTCGGTGAGCGCCTTGTCGGCGGCCTGGAAGAACTCGGGCTGCCCGACGTTGATGGTCAAATCTTTCGGCAGGCCGAGGGCGCCGAAGTAGTCCGCCCACGAGAAGTGCGGCGTGAGCGCGGCCAACTGCGCCGGCGTCATCATGTGGTACTGCGCCACGGGGTCGCGCAGCTCGACGGGGCCGCGCGAGCCCGCGGCGAGCCGCGTCTCGATGGCCATCACGGTCTGCGCGTTCTGCGCCGCCCGCTCGGGCGCGTCGCCGAGGAGCCGGAACATGTTCGTCACGTGCTGGACGAAGTCGGCGCGCAGCTTGACCGACTTCTCGTCGGTCTTCGTGTAGTAGTCCTTGTTCGGCAGCGAGAGGCCGCCCTGCCCCGCCCCGCCGATGACCGTCGAGCTGTTCTTCAGGTCGGGCATCGGGCCGAAGCCGAAGAGCGCGGGCAGCCCCGCGCGGTGCAGCGCCGCGATCTCCGCCTGGAGCCCCTTGAGGTCATCGACCTTCTCGACGCGGGCGAGGTAGGGGGCCAGCGGCTTCGCGCCGTCTGACTCGCGCTTGGCCTCGTCCATGCAGGTGGCGTAGAAGTCGCCGACCTTCTGCTCGTTCGTGCCGGCCTTGACCTTCGTGTTCTTGGCGGCGTCTTCGAGTATCTCGTGCAGCGTCTTGTTGTTGTTCTCGTAGAGGATGACGAAGCTGCCCCAGGTGGGGTAGGCGGCGGGAATCTCGACCGTCTTCAGCCAGCCGCCGTTGGCGTACTGGTAGAAGTCTGTGCAGGCGGCGGCCGTCTCGTCGAGCCGCGACTTCTCGAAGCCGCGGCCGTTCTTGCCGCCCGTCTGCGCGAGCGCGGCCAGCGCCAGCACGCACGCGGCGAGCCCGGCGGCCGCCGCTCGGAAGTTAAAAAAACGCATAAGCAGGCTCCTTCTCTCTTAAAAACTTTGAACTCGGGGGTGTGGCTCTCAGCCGTTTGACTCGATGATACGCGCCCGGCGCGCGGGATTCAAAAGCAGTAGACAGTAGACAGTAGACAGTAGACAGTAGGGCTCCGCTTGACGGTCGTCGACGCCGACTGCCGGATGGCGCGATTGATGAAGTTTTTTCTACTGTCTACTGTCTACTGTCTACTCCTCCCCGCCGACCCACGCCAGCCCGTCGGGCGCCTGCCCGGTCTGGACGCTGCCGGCGAGCGTCATCGTCTCAAGGTCTACGGCCGTGACCTTGCCCGTCGCCATCGAGGCGACGTAGGCGCGGCGCGAGTCGCGCGAGACGACGATGCCGACCGCGGCCTCGCCCACGGGGAAGCGCTTCAGCTCCTTGCGCGTCGCCGCGTCGAAGACGACGAGGTCGCCCGTGCTCGGGCTTGAGATGAGCACGTGCTTCCCGTCGCCCGTGAACTTGACGCGGATGGGCTGGCCGCCCGGCTTGACGGTCTCTTTAACCTTGAGCGTCTCGGTGTCGATGACGGAGACGCCGCCGTCGCCGCGGTGCGCGACCCACAGCTCGCGCCCGTCGGGCGAAACGTCTATGCCTTCGGGCTCGCGGCCGACCGCGACGTGGGTGATGCGCGGCGGCGGGCCCGGCTGCTGCGGCCTGTCAAGCTCCAGCACCGAGACGGTGTCGGAGAGGATGTTGGCCGTGTAGATGACGGCGCGCGTCGGGTGGAAGACGAGCATGTGCGTGACGTTCTGCCCCGTCCCCGCCAGCCAGTCCACGCGGTCGGCCGCCGGGTCGTAGCGCGCCACGACGCGGCTCACCTCGGCCGTGAAGTAGACCTTGCCCGCGCGCTCGGCCAGCCCGTGCGGACGCCACAGCGGCCCGAGGTCTACGCGCCTGACCTCCTTGCGCGCGGCGAGGTCGATGACCGAAAGGCTGTTGCCCGGCTTCTCCGCGCCGTAGTTCGAGACGTAGGCCGTGCGGCCGTCGGCCGAGACGACGACCTCATGCGGCCCCTCGCCCGTCGGCACGCGCGCCACGACCTGCATCGTCGCCGGGTCTACGAGCGCGAGCGTGTTCTCCGCCTTGTTCAAGACCAGCAGCGTCGGCTTCACCTGCGCCGCCTGCGCCTGCGCCTGCGCCGCCTGCGCCGCCGCGGCCGGCTTCGCCTCCTGCGCGCGCGGGGCCCCGCCCGGCAGCAGCCGTGCCGCGCCGCAGAGCATCAGCATCGGCGCCAGCGCGGCGGCCGCGCGCGCGTAAACCCTCGAACGTGTTTCGCTCATCGGGAACCTCTCCGTTGTGTCCGGCTTGTGGCCGTGGGGCGGCCGTTCGTGCGCGTCTTCTACGGGCGGGTCGGGCGGACTGTTTCACGCGGCCGGCCACTTTGTGACGAGCCGCCCGCCGCGCGTGCCGAGCGGGACGCGGGGAGGGACGAAAGGAAGAGGTTAGAGGTTAGAGGTTAGAGGTTAGCTGGCTTCCGCCCTACGGGACATGAGCCCGACGGCGGCAATGGTTTTAACTAACCTCTAGCCTCTAGCCTCTACTTCCCGTGCAGCTTGCGCCACGCCTCGACGTAGGAGGCGGCCCTGGGGTTCTGCTCGTTCCAGCGGGGCTCCTGCGCGGAGTCTGCGAGGCGCAGCAGGGCGCGGCCGACGGCGCGGGCGACGCGCGCCATGTTGGCGTAGTCTATCTTCTGCCACTCGTCGCCCACGTCGTGGTAGTCGGGGAACTGGAAGGCGACGCTCACGGTGTGCGCCGGGACGCCCACGTCGGCGAGCGACTGGTTGTCGCTGCGCGAGAAGTATGCGTCCGACTTCGTCGGGTGCTTGTAGACGCGCACGCCCTCGGCCTCGCCCGCGCCCTGCAAGACGGCCCCGACCTCCGAGTAGTCGAAGCCCGTCACGGCGAGCGAGCCGACCTGCGGCCCCTCGCTGTCGTCCGTCCGCCCTATCTGCTCGACGTTCACCTGCGCGACCGTCTTCCGCAGCGGGACGAGCGGGTGGCGGCCGTAGTAGCGCGAGCCGAGGCCGCCCGCCTCCTCGCCGAAGAAGGTCAGGAAGAGGACGGAGCGCCGCGGGCGCGGGTTCAGCTTCGAGAGCGCCGCGGCCAGCTCGACGACGGCGACGGTGCCCGAGCCGTCGTCGTTCGCGCCGTTGTTGATGCAGTCGGCCCGGCCTGGGTCGCAGTTCTCGCGCACGCCGATGTGGTCGTAGTGCGCCGAGACGATGACGTAGGTGTCGCGCAGCGCCGCGTCGGAGCCGCGCAGGACGCCCGCGACGTTACGCACCTTGACCGGCGCCGCGACGGGCGCGGGGATGCGCACGTCGAGCTTCGCCTCGGTCGCGCCGTCGGGCAGCGAGTCGTAGAAGCGCGCGGCCTCCGCGCCGCGGACGAAGAGGAGCGGCGCGGTCGGCTCGGTGCCGAGCGGCGACGAACGGGGCGAGCGCCCTTCGGGGTCGAACAGGCGCGGCCCGAGCGCGCCGCGCGAGCGCTCCGTCGTGCGGTCGAAGGCGACGACGAGCGGCGCGCCGAGCGCACGCATCCGCTTCATGAACTCGTTCTCCTCGCGCAGCAGCCGGAAGGCTTCGTCCTGCCGCCCGCGCGGGAAGGCGGGGAACTCCGTGACGACGACGCGCCCGCCGACCTGCTCGGGCGTGAGCTGCTCCGCCCTGCCGTAGACGACCTTGAGGACGCGCGCGCCCGTCAGGTTAAGCTCCGCCTCGGGCTCCCAGAAGTAGAAGCCCGCGACCGCGAAGCCGACGCCGAACTGCTCGGCGCGGACGGCGGGCGCGGGGGCGGGGGCGCCCGAGAAGCTCAGGCGGACGGCGGCCATGTCGCGCGAGGAGAGCTGCCAGTTCGCCGTCTGGAAGTAGCCGTCGTCGCCCGCCGGCTCAAGCCCCGCGCGGCGGAACTGCGCGGCGATGTACTCGGCCGCGAGGTCGAGCCCCTTCGAGGGCGTCTTGCGCCCCTGCAACTCGTCCGAGGCGATGTAGGAGAGGTGCTTCTTCATCTCCTCGGGCGAGACGGCGTCGAGCGCCGCGCGCCACGCCGCCGGGTCTTCCTTCGCGCGCGCGGCGGCCCCCGTCTGCGCCTGCGCGAAGCACGCGCCGCCCGCGAGGCACAGCACGAAGAGGGCCGCCGCGGCCCGCGCCGAAGTCATTCTTAACAGCGCCGCTCTCGTCACGAATCCCCCTCCCGCGGTCTTCACCCCCGCGCGACTCCCGCTCATTCGACCCTCACGCCGCGCCAGAAGGCGACGCGGTCTTTGATCTCTTTGGCCGCGTCCTTCGGCTCGGGGTAGTACCACGCCGCGTCAGGGTTCACCTCGCCGGCCACGACCACGTCGTAGTAGCTCGCCGTCCCCTTCCAGGGGCAGACCGTGTGCGTCCCGCTCTCGCGGAAGTGCTCCCGCCTGACGGAGTCCGCCGGGAAGTAATGGTTATTCTCGACGACGACCGTGTCGTCGCTCTCCGCCAGCACCGCGCCCTTCCACGTCGCCTTCATCCTCGCACCCCCTCGCGCCTAATTCGACTCAATCTCCCTCGCCCACTTTATCTCTTCGAGCGCGTGGCCGAACGCGCGCACGAAATCCTCGACGTGGTCGAGCGTGGGGAAGTAGAAATTCTTGCTCAGGCGGTAGTCGTCCGCACTCTCGCACTCGCCGCCCTCGTAAACGTCGCGCCTGAACTCGGCCACCCACACCTGATAAGGGCAGACGCGCGCGTACTCCTGCTCGGCCTTGAAGTCGGGGCGCTCCGGGAAGAGCGAGAGCAGACGCTCGTCGTAGCGCCTCTTGTTCAGCAGTATCCACCCGAGGTAGTCCGCGTCGCCCGTCTCCTTCTGGAAGCCGAGGCTGTCGCCGCGCTCCAGGTATCTCTCCAAGTCCTCGCGCCTCATCCCCGTTCCTCACCCGCGCGTCAGTTGGCGGTACTTGATGCGGTGCGGCTGCGCGGCGTCGTCGCCGAGGCGGGCGCGCTTGTCCTCCTCGTACTCGGTGAAGTTGCCCTCGAACCAGTGGACGCGGCTGTCGCCCTCGAAGGCGAGGATGTGCGTGGCGACGCGGTCGAGGAACCAGCGGTCGTGGCTGATGACGACGGCGCAGCCGGCGAAGTTCTCCAGAGCCTCTTCGAGCGCGCGCATGGTGTTCACGTCGAGGTCGTTCGTCGGCTCGTCGAGCAGGAGGACGTTCGAGCCCTCCTTGAGCATCTTGGCGAGGTGGACGCGGTTGCGCTCGCCGCCCGAGAGCTGTCCGACCTTCTTCTGCTGGTCGGAGCCGGAGAAGTTGAAGCGGCCGACGTAGGCGCGCGAGTTGACCTCGCGCGGCCCGAGCTTGATGGTGTCGGAGCCGCCGGAAATCTCCTCCCAGATGGTCTTCTCGGGGTCGAGCGTGCGCGACTGGTCTACGTAGCCGAGCTGCACGGTCTCGCCGACGCGTATCTGGCCCGCGTCGGGCTGCTCCGCGCCTGTGACCATGCGGAAGAGCGTCGTCTTCCCCGCCCCGTTCGGGCCGATGATGCCGACGATGCCGCCCGGCGGGAGCTTGAAGGTCATCGCCTCGACGAGCAGGCGGTCGCCGTAAGCCTTCGACACGCCGTCGGCCTCGATGACGACGGCGCCGAGGCGCGGCCCCGGCGGGATGTAAATCTCAAGCTCGCGCGCGCGCTGCTCGTTCTGCTGGTTCAGTAGCGCCTCGTAGGAGTTGATGCGCGCCTTGGACTTGGCGTGGCGCGCCTTCGGCGCCATGCGTATCCACTCCAGCTCGCGCTCCAGCGTCTTCTGCCGCTCTGTCTCCTGCTTCTCCTCGCGCCGCAGCCGCTCCTGCTTCTGCTCGAGCCAAGAGGAGTAGTTGCCCTTCCACGGGATGCCCTCGCCGCGGTCGAGTTCGAGAATCCAGCCGGCGACGTTGTCGAGGAAGTAGCGGTCGTGCGTGACGGCGATGACGGTGCCGGCGTACTGCTGCAGGTGCTGTTCGAGCCACGCGACCGACTCGGCGTCGAGGTGGTTCGTCGGCTCGTCCAGGAGAAGGATGTCGGGCTTCATCAGGAGCAGCCGGCAGAGCGCGACCCGGCGCCTCTCGCCGCCCGACAGAACCTTGACGGGCGTCTCGCCCGGCGGGCACCTGAGCGCGTCCATCGCCATCTCAAGCCGGGAGTCCAGGTCCCAGGCGTCGAGCGCGTCGAGGCGCTCCTGCACCACGCCCTGGCGTTCGAGCAGCTTGTTCATGTCGTCGTCAGACATCTCCTCGCCGAAGCGCGCGTTGATGTCGTCGAACTCTTTGAGGAGCGAGACGGTCTCGGCGACGGCCTCCTCGATGGTCTCGCGCACGGTCTTCGACTCGTCGAGCTGCGGCTCCTGTTCGAGGTAGCCTATGCGGTAGCCGGGCGAGAGCACGGTCTCGCCGGTGTAGCCCTTGTCGGCTCCTGCGATGACGCGCAGGAGCGTGGACTTGCCCGAGCCGTTCAGGCCGATGACGCCGATCTTCGCGCCGTAGAAGTACGACAGATAGATGTCCTTCAACACCGGGCGCTTGTCGTAGTGGCGGCTGACGCCGACCATCGAGTAGATGATTTTGTTGGGCTGGGTGCTCATCCCGTGAGTTCCTTCGATTGGGTGTTTAAGATTTGAGCCTACAAGGTACGACAGGCGGCGGGGAAAGGCAAAAGGGAGTAGACAGTAGACAGTAGACAGTAGACAGTAGACAGTAGAAAAAACAGGCGGCGCGTCCGAAGCCTCCGGGCCGGGCGCGCCGCTTTGTATTCCTACTGTCTACTGTCTACTGACTACTGTCTACTTCCCCCTCACTTCAATCACGTTGTTCACGTTCCCG
>DASVWB010000451.1:0-7084 GCA_036389815.1 Pyrinomonadaceae bacterium
GCTCCTCTTCCTCGGGGCGCAGGCGTACAGGCCCGACCGCACGAACCCGGCCGTGGACGTGCGCCGGACGCTGGCGGCCAACACGCGCATGACGCCCGAGGTCGAGGCCATCCTCCGCCGCTCGTGCAACGACTGCCACTCGTCCGAGACGGTCTGGCCCTGGTACTCGAACGTCGCGCCCGCCTCCTGGTTTTTGAAGAAGCACGTGGACGAGGGGCGCCGCGAGCTTTCGTTCTCCGAGTGGGCGAGCTACCCGAGGCGCAAGCGCGAGCGCAAGCTCCACGAGATGTGCGAGCAGGTCGAGTCGGGCGAGATGCCGCTCAGGTCCTACCTGCCGCTCCACCCCGGGGCGAGGCTCTCGGACGAGGACAGGCGCCGCCTCTGCGAGTGGACGAGGCAGGAGGAGGAGCGCCAGCCCGAAGACACGCAGGCGCCGGGCGGAGATTAGGAACAATCCGCGCCGCCGCGCGTGCAAGCGTCGCGTGAGTTTCGGGCCAACCCGCGGGCCGCGGGCGGGCATCGGAACCTCGCGCCGCTCCCCGGAAGTTTTCAAACACCCCCCGACAATAAGACCGGCCGCGGGGCCGCAGGCGCCGACGGCTTTCGGCGACACCGGATGAAAGGTTTATGAGAAGGACTTTTTACGCTTCGACACTCGCACTCTTACTCGCCGCGCTCGCGGCGTCGTCCGCGCGGGCGCAGACCGCCGCCGCCCCGCTCCCGCTGCCGGCCTCGGACGCGCTGCTCACGCTCGACGTGCGCGCGCTCTTCGCCGAGGTCATCCCGCGCTCGCTCGCCTCGGACAAGGCGCGGCTCGCGCAGGTCGCCGCCGACGTCGAAGAGTTCAAGGCGCGCACCGGTATCGACGCGCGCGAGTTCGACACGCTCGCGGTCGGCGCGCGCATCGTCCCGCTGCCCTCGGGCGCGACCAAGCTCGACCGCGTGACGGCCGTCGCGCGCGGCAGGTTCAAGCCCGAAGCCCTCGTCGCCGCGGCGCGCGCCGCCGCGAAGGGCGGGCTCGCGGAGCAGACGCACGGCGGCAAGACCGTCTACGTCGCGACAATCAACGGCCCGCTCAGGCTCTTCGGGCTGGCGCGGATGCACGTGCGCGAGCTGGCCTTCGCCGTGCTCGACGCCAACACCATCGCGCTCGGCGAGCCCGAGGACGTGCGCGCGGCCGTGGACGCGCAGGCCGGCCGGAATCGCGCCGACATGAGCCTGCTCAACTTCCCGCGCGGCGCGGGCGACTTCGTGGCCTTCGCGGGCAACGTGCCGGCGGGCGTGCTGACGGGGGTCGAGACGGGGCTGCCGAACGTGGATCGCGCCGTCGCCTCGATACGCGGCTTCTACGGGACGGTCGGCTCGTCGGCGGCCGGGCTCCAGTTGATGACGGCGCTGCGGGCGCAGACGGCCGCAGACGCCAAGCAGCTCTTCGACACGCTGGAGGCGGTGCGGCAGATCGCGCCCGGCCTCGTCTCGGCCGCCGGCGAGAAGGGGCGCTTCGCGCGCTCGATGGTGGACAGCCTCAAGGTCACGACCAAAGGCAGCGAAGTCCAGCTCCGCCTCGAAGTCCCGCAGGGGGACATCGCCACGCTGCTGCGCGCGTTCTGAGAAACCCGCGCGGCCTGAGCGGGATAAGAGGTTTCAGATTTGAAATTTCAAATCTCAAATCTCAAATCTCCAAGCCTGCCCGTCCGCGTCGATTCTTTTGTAGGAACGGAAGAGGCCGCCCCGTTCAAACCGGGCGGCCTCTTGGTGTCCAGACTGATTAAACCCTTCACTGGTTGCCGCCGGGCACCGGGATGTTGATGGGCGGGCGGGCGGGCAGCGCCGAGGGCTCCGAGTCTTCGAGCTGGGCGAGGGTGTCGCGGTAGATTTCTATCTGCCCCTTCTCGTCGAGCCTGCGGCGCGCCTCGACGAGGAAGTCGTCGAAGAGCTGGCCGCGCCGCTCGTTGAGCGCCGTCTCGGTGAGCGTCGCGCGCTGCTTCTCGAACTCCTCGGGCTTGGCGTCCCTGCGCGCCTTCACCCCGACGACGACCCAGCGGTCGCCGACCTTGACGGGCGTCTTCGTCACCTCGCCGGCCTTGAGCGCGTAGACGGCCGCGTCGAGCGCCGGGTCGGCGCCGGCCGAGCCCAGCGGGCGGCCCGGCTTGAACGCCTCCTCGTCCTCCGCCTTGAGCCCCGCCCTCTCGGCCGCGGCCTTCAGGTCGCCCGCGCCCGCGACGCCCGCGGCGAGGTCGCGCGCTGCCCGCTCCAGCCCCTCCGCGGCCTTCGTCCGCTTGAGGTCTTCGGCCACCCTGTCCTTCACCTCGTCGAACTCGGGGATGCGCGGGTCGCGCTTCTCGACGAGCTGCGGGATGGCGAAGCCGTTCTTGACGCCGACGCGCTCGCCGACCGCGCCCGCCTCTTCGAGCGGCTTGACGGCGTCCTCGAACTGCGGGCTGGTGCCGATGTCGGGCACGTCGTCGCCGGGCTTGATGAAGCCGGTCTCCCTGACCATCTCGGCCGGCGACATGTTCGCCTCCGGGGCCAGCTCCTGCGCGACCTTCTGCGGGTCGCGCGTCTCCTTCAGACGGTCCTGCGCCTTCTGCGCGAGCTGCGCGGCGACGGCGTAGGAGCGGCGGTTGCGCAGGCTGACGAGCAGCTCCTGGCGCGCCTCCTCGAAGGTCTTCGGCACGGCGGGGCCGCGGCGGAAGACGTAGTAGGCGTTGCCGGTCTTCAGGGGGTCGCCGACCTGCCCCTCCTTCCATTCGAGCGTGTTCTGGAGGAGCTGCGCAGGGTTGCCCGGCGTGCCCGGCTCGGCGGGCTTGCTGTTCGGGTTGCGCTTGACGGGGGTGGGGAGCCAGCCGCCCGACTGGGCCGTCGCGGGGTCTTCGGAGTTGCCGCGCGCCTGCTCGGCGAAAGCCTCCTCGGAAGAGGTCAGGTCCGGCTGGCGGATGCGACCGACGATCTCGGTCGCCTTCTTCAGCACCTCCTGGTCGAGCTCCGGGCGCGCGACCCTGAGGACTATCTGCTGGACGCGGACGCCGGCCATCTTGTTCTCGGGCTTGAGCGCGTCGTACTCCTTGCGCAGCTCCTCGTCGGAGATTTGGAGCTTCTGGCCGGCCTTCTCCTGGTTGACGAAGAGGTAGCGCACCTTCTTCTGCGGTTCGAGGAAGCGGTAGTCGGTCTTGTGCGCGTCGAAGTACTGGCGCAGCTCCTCGTCCGAAGCGCCGACCTTCTTAGCCAGCTCGTCGGCCGAGACGGCGACGTAGGTCACGTCGAAGTCGGTGTTCTCGCGCATGTACTGCTCGCGCACCTCGGCCTCCGAGACCTGCGCGCCGGCCGTGACGTAGGCGCGCAGCTTCTCCGAGGCCAGCGCGTCGCGGACGCTCTGCTCGAAGAGGCCGACGCTGCCGTAGGTGCGGACGACGTAGTCCTTGTAGCGCTTGACGTCGAAGGCGCCGGTGGCCGGGTCGCTGAACTGGCGGGCGATGGCGTCGCGCACCTCGGCGTCCGAGGCGGCGAGCCCGAGGCGGCGCGCCTCCTGGAGCGAGACGCGGCTGTTGATGGCCTGGTCGAGGATGCGGTCGCTCGTCATGCCGATCTGCGCGAGCGAGAAGTTGCCGCCGAACTGGTTCTCGATCTTCTTCTTCAGGAGCGAGTAGTCGGCGACCGTCACCTCGTCGGAGCCCACCTTGGCGAGGACTTCGCGGCTCTTGAAGGGGTTGGCGATGGCCGCGCCCGGGCGGTTGTAGACGCCCGCGACGACCATGCCGAGCACCATCAGGAAGGCGAAGAAACCGATGACGTATTTCCGCGAACTCTCCATCCTGGTGAAAAACTTAAGCATTGCTGGACACCTTCCCGTTAACTGAGGGGTTTCGACTTCCGGCGGCGTGCGGCCGCGCAGCCCGCGAAGGGGCCCGCCGGCCGTGTAGGACGAGCGCAAAGCGCCTCCCGCAAAAGGCGGATTGTATCCGACGCCCCGCGCGCGGCGCAAACGGGGAGAAAAGCGGTGGGAAGTAGACAGTAGACAGTAGACAGTAGACAGTAGTGCTCCGCCCCGCGGACGTTGACACTGAGCCCGTGCCGATTCACCAACGGTCGGTCTGTCTACTGTCTACTGTCTACTGTCTACTCCCTACTGTCTACTGTCTTCCCTACTGGCTACTGTCCGCCGTCTGCTGCTATCCTTCCCCGCATCATGGACTATCCCATCTGGGCCTGGGCGGGGTTCGGCCTCTTCATCCTGTTGATGCTGGCGCTCGACCTGGGCGTGCTCAACCGCAAGGCGCACGCGGTGACGTACCGCGAGGCGACCGTCTGGAGCGTGGTCTGGGTGACGCTGGCGCTCATCTTCGCCGGGCTGGTCTTCTGGCAGACCGACCGGCAGACGGGTCTTGAGTTTTTGACCGGCTACTTCATCGAGCTGTCGCTCTCGGTGGATAACCTCTTCGTCTTCCTGCTCATCTTCTCCTACTTCAAGGTGCCGGCGAAGTACCAGCACCGCGTCCTCTTCTGGGGCGTGCTCGGCGCGCTGGTGATGAGGATGACGATGATCGCCGTCGGCGCGACGCTCGTCGAGCGCTTCCACTGGATCCTCTACCTCTTCGGCGCCTTCCTCATCTACACCGGCTTCAAGATGCTCCGGCAGGACGAGGCCAGCGCCAACCCGGAGGACAACGCGGCCGTCCGGCTCGCCACGCGCCTCATCCCCATCACGCGCCACTACGAGGGCGAGAAGTTCTTCACCGTCGTCGAGGGCAAGAAGATGGGGACGCTGCTGCTGCTCGTCCTCGTCATCGTCGAGGTGTCCGACCTGGTCTTCGCCGTGGACTCCATCCCGGCCATCTTCGGCATCACGACCAACCCCTTCATCGTCTACACGTCGAACGTCTTCGCCATCCTCGGCCTGCGCTCGCTCTACTTCCTGCTCGCGGGCGTGGTCGAGAAGTTCCACTACCTGAAGATCGGGCTGGCGGTCGTGCTCATGTTCGTCGGCGTCAAGATGCTCTCCGAGGGCTACGTCCACGACCGCTTCGGCGTGGGCAAGGAGACGATCATCCTCGTCTCGCTCGCCTTCGTCGCCGTCGTGCTCCTCTCCTCGGTCGCGCTCTCGCTGCTGCGCCCCATCCCGCCCGAGCGCCAGGTCGAGGTCGAGCTGCCCGAGGGCTTCGACTCGCCCTTCGACGACGACGCCGGCCGCCTCGGCGGCGAAGACCGCCGGCTGCCGGAAAAACAGTAGTCAGTCAGTAGTCACTAGAAGAACAGGCGGCGCGTCCGAAGCCCCCGGGCCGGGCGCGCCGCCTTCTCTTTCCTACTGTCTACTGCCTACTGCCCACCGCTTTTAAAAGGTGCTTGCCTTTTCCCTCGCCCGTTTGTTAAGTTCGTTATAGGGCATCCCGCCGCGGCGGGCGGCCCTACGGGGGCGGCTCACATGCCCTCCGCCCCCGCGCCGACGGGCTTCAAACCCACGCCCGGCGGCCTTTCCGCAGACAAACGCCGAAGGTCACCTTATGGTCACCAGAGTCAGCCGCTTCGACGGCGACTGGTGGGTCGTGCAGAAGCGGCTCATCTACATCATCGCCACCCTCGCCGCGTTCGCCGCCGTGGCCGCGGGGGTCTGGCTCTACGTCTGGGCCTACGGCCTCCCCTTCAAGGGCGCGGCCGTGGAGGCGGGCTCGCCGACGGGCGCGCGCTTCGTCTCGCTCGAAGGCGGCGTCAAGGTCGTGCGCGCCAACACGCGCGAGACCTTGCAGGCGCGCGCCGACACGCGCCTCTTCCCCGGCGACCTCGTCCAGACGCAGGAGGACGGCCGCGCGCGCGTCACGCTCGCCGACGGCTCCACCCTCTTCGTCAAGCCCAACTCGGTCGTCACCATCGCCGAGAACACGGCGGCCGAGGGCGGCAGGGCGACGAAGGTCAAGGTCGCCGTCGAGAGCGGCCAGATCAACGTCCGCACCGAGCAGTTGAAGGAGGGCGCGCAGAACATCATCGGCACGCACCTCTCCGAGAGCCGCCTCGCCCCCGAGACGGACGCCACCGTCCACGTCCGCGAGGACAAGACCGAGGCCATCCGCGTCGGCACCGGCGCGGTCGAGACCAGCACCTCGGGCGGCGACACGGCCACCCTGCGCGCGGGCGAGTACGCCGCCATCAACCCTCAGGGCACCATCTCGCAGAAGGAGAAGCTGCTGGCCGCGCCCCTGCCCGTCACGCCGAAGAACATGGAGAGGGTCGCCGCGCGCGCGGGCGGCGCGACGGCCGTCGCGCTCAAGTGGCAGAAGCCGCAGACGGGCGCGCCCGCCTACTTCCGCGTCGAGGTCGCCACCTCGCCCTTCTTCGTCCCCGCCGGCAAGCTCATCGAGCGCGACCGCCTACAGGCGACCGAGCTGACCGTGGACGACCTGCGCCAGGGCAACTACTTCTGGCGCGTGCTCGCCGTCGCGCAGTCGGGGCAGGCGTCCGACTGGAGCGAGCCGCAGAAGTTCGTCGTCGTCGGGCAGAACGGCACGGGCGAGGAGGCCAGCCTCTCCGACGTGCAGATCGAGTACGTCGCCGGCCAGATATACCTCGTCCGCGGACGCACGCAGTCAGGCAACACCGTCCGCTGCGCCGGGCGCGAGACGCTGGCCGCACGCGACGGCTTCTTCCAGCTCCAGATCAACGCCCCGCGCGGCGCGCGCGAAGTCCAGCTCGAGTCCGCCGACACGCAGGGCAACCGCAACACCTTCAAGTACCCGCTCCCGCCGGGAGGCTGAGAAGAAAAGGCGGAAGGACGAGGCGTGAAGGATGAGCCGACGGCCGCCGGCGCCACCTTCACCCCTCGTCCTTCCGCCTTCATCCTTTAACTTATGCGTTACGTCATCCTCCTCAGCGGTGTGGAAACTGAGGCCGCGCGCGCCCTCTTCGAGGCGCTGCGCCACGCCGGGGTCTGCGTCGTCGTCGTGCCCCCGGAGGGCGAGTGCGAGGAGGAGGCCGCGCGCGCGCGCGCCGGCTGGGGCGAGGAGCCGCTGGCCGTGCTCTTCGACGTGGGTTCGGGCGCGGGGCTGGCAGACCTGCACGAGCGCGCTTCGCGCGCCGCCGCGGTCTGGCCCGCCGT
>DASVWB010000452.1:0-1874 GCA_036389815.1 Pyrinomonadaceae bacterium
AACCCGACCTACGACGAGGTGCGCGAGTCGCGCCTGAACCTCGTCGTCGCCGGCACCGAGGAGGCCATCGTCATGGTCGAGGCCGGCGCCAAGGAGGTGTCGGAGGAGATCATGGTCGAGGCGCTGATGCTCGCGCACAAGGAGATCAACCGCCTCTGCCGCTGGCAGAAGGAGCTCTACAAGGCGCTCGAAATCCAGAAGCGGCCGGTCGAGGCGCCCGCGCTCAACGAGGAGATGCTGGGCGAGGTCGAGCGGAACTACGCCGACCGCCTGCGCGACGCGCTCAACACCGAGGCGCACGGCAAGATAGCTTCCTACGCCGCCGTCGACGCCTTGAAGAAGGAGGTCGTCGAGTCCTACCCCGAGGACTCGCCCGAGCAGCGCCAGCAGGCGAAGAAGATTTTCGACCACCTCAAGGAGAAAATCTTCCGCGAGGACATCCTCGGCAAGCGCCGCCGCCCCGACAACCGCCGCTTCTCCGAGATTCGACCCATCGACATCGAGGTCGGCTGGCTCCCGCGCGTCCACGGCTCGGCGCTGTTCACGCGCGGCGAGACGCAGGCCATCGTCACCTCGACGCTCGGCACGAAGGAAGACGAGCAGTTCATGGACGACCTGGAGTCGGGCGAAATCAAGCGCCGCTTCCTGCTGCACTACAACTTCCCGCACTACTCGGTCGGCGAGGTCGGCCGCTTCGGCTCCACCTCGCGCCGCGAGATAGGCCACGGCGCACTCGCCCGCCGCGCGCTGGAGCCCGTGCTCCCCTCCGAGGAGGAGTTCCCGTACTCGCTCCGCATCGTCTCGGACATCACGGAGTCGAACGGCTCCAGCTCGATGGCGACGGTCTGCGGCGGCTCGCTCTCGATGATGGACGCGGGCGTGCCCATCAAGTCGGCGGTCGCGGGCGTCGCGATGGGGCTCGTCATGGAGGGCAACCGCTACGCCATCCTCTCCGACATCGCCGGCGCCGAAGACCACTACGGCGACATGGACTTCAAGGTGGCCGGCACGCGCGAGGGCATCACCGCCCTCCAGATGGACATCAAGATCGGCGGCATCAACGCGCAGATCATGGCCGAGGCGCTGGAGCAGGCCAAGAAGGGGCGCATGCACATCCTCGGCATCATGGAGCAGGCCATCCCGGCCGCGCGCGAGGACCTGAGCCCCTACGCCCCGCGCATCATCACCATCAAGATCAACCCCGACCGCATCCGCGACGTTATCGGGCCGGGCGGCAAGATCATCCGCTCCATCGTCGAGGAGACCGGCGCGAAGATCGACGTCGAGGACGACGGCACCATCTTCATCGCCACGGCCGACGGCGACGCCGCGCAGGCCGCCGTCGCCCGCATACGGGGACTGACGGCCGAGGCCGAAATCGGCGAGCAGTACCTCGGCACCGTCTCGCGCATCGTCGATTTCGGGGCGTTCGTCGAGATTTTCCCCGGCACGGACGGCCTCCTGCACATCTCGGAGATCGCCGAGCACCGCGTCCGCGACGTGCGGGACGAACTCAAGGAGGGGCAGCAGATTCTCGTCAAGTGCATCGGCAAGGAGGGCAACAAGATCAAGCTCTCCCGCAAGGCCGTCCTGCGCGACGAGAAGCAGAAGGACGGGCGGCCCGAGCGCGCCGAGGCGGCCGGGCAGGGCGACAAAGGCTAGGCCGGCGGCCTCGGGCGGCTAAGTCCTGTGATAAAAAAGGGTTCGCCCCGCCGGGGCGGGCCCTTTTTTATCTTGACAGTTCCTCCCCGCCACGGGTTTAATGGGCTGCCGAAACTGGAACTCTAAAGCTATTCGGAGTCTCTTCCCTTTGCGGTAAGCCGGGAAAGGTTTCGCCGCAAGTCTTTCAAAGACAGTGTAGTTAAACGCTCCGG
>DASVWB010000453.1:0-23316 GCA_036389815.1 Pyrinomonadaceae bacterium
GCCTGCTCCTGCGAGAGCGGCCCCTGCTGCATGGTGTCTGCGTTCACGCGCAACCTCTTCCCCCCGACCTCGACGGTGACGAAGCGGCCGGCGGGCGGCGCGGGGGCTGCCGCCTGCGGGGCCTGGGCCTCGCGCGGCGCCGCCGCGGGCGAGGCCGGCTCGTACTTCGCGACCGCCGTGGCGACTCCCGCCCCGAGCAGGACGCAACCGAGGGCTGTCGCGCGGAAGACGCGCGCCCGCCTCGCGGCGGGACGCCCCTCAACTCTTCTCTCTGGCTTCTTCATGTTGGGCGATTCCTTTGGACTGTGGTGGACTAACTGACGGGAAGGTTTGGGGCCGGGGGCGGCGGCGCCGGGTGGTGCGGCCGCCCCCTTCAGGTTCAGGTTGCGCGGTTACGGCGTGCCGAACCGCTGGCGGTACTCGATGGAGTCGAGGAAGGCTTTCACCATCTGCGCGCGGACGAAGTTGCCGCCGAACTCGTTGAGCTTGCCGAGCCAGAAGTTCCAGCCCGCGAAGTTCAGGTTCGCCTCGGGCGCGTCGTTCGGGTTGCGGCGCAGATACCCGTAGTACTGCATGAGCACGAAGGCGCGGTTCTTCTCGGCGCCGTCCACGCTCGCGCTCTGCGCGACCGCGCGCAGGGCGGCGGCGCGCCCGGCCGTGTCGCCCGGGCCGTAGGCCGCGACCGCCGCGTCGCGCTCGGCCGCGGTCGGCGTGACGCCCGCGTTCTGGAAGAGCTTGTCCACGAAGGCGCCGGCGCCCATCCCCGCGGGGAACAGGTTGGCGAAGCGCGCGCGCTGGACGAAGGTCTGCGCGTAAGCCTGCTTGTTCGCTTCGAGCTTCGTCTGCCAGTCGCCCACGCCGACGGCGACGCCGTTGCTGATGAGCGGCGTGTCCTGGAGGAACTCTTCGCGGCGGATGACGGGCACGACGAGCCCCGTCGAGGGCTCCACCGCGTCGCCGTAGGCGACCTTGTACATCCGCTCGACCAGATACCCCGTCTCCTGGAACTCGATGGCGAGGAAGAAGGCCGCCGAGACGTTGATGCGCTTTATCTCACGGCAGGAGAGGTCGCCCTGGCAGTTCTCGATCTCGGAGACCCAGAACCCGAGCCCGGAGTCGTCCGAGTGGCGCCCGAGGAAGTCCTGGTAGTGCTGCTCGACGAAGAACGCGGAGCCGTCAATGGGGTTGCCGGGTGTGGTCGTGAAGTTGAAGACGAGGCCCGGCGCGGCCGCGAAGGTCTGCGGCCCGGGGGCGAAGCCGTACTGCCCGTCGCGGATGGGCGAGACGGTGTAGACGGCGCCCTGCGTGAGGTTGGCGAGCGTGTAGAAGCCGCTCGCGTCGGTCGTGTTCACGGGGTACTTAAGCCCGTTCGGGAGCGCGGGGCCGGCGATGCCGACGCGCACGCCGGCCACGCCGTTGCCGTTAGAGTCGGTCACGCGCCCCGTCACGTTAACGGTCGGGGTGGGCGTCGGTGTGGGCGTCGGCGTGGGCGTGGGGGTTGGCGTGGGGGTCGGGGTCGGCGTGGGCGTCGCGCCGCCCGCGGCCGTGATGGCCGCGGCGATGTTGAGCTTGCCGAAGCCGAAGCGCGGGTCCCAGCCGGCCGGCGCGAACTGGTCGTGCGCGGCGTTCTGCTGGAGAAGCTCTTTGACCTGAACGTACGTCAGGTTGCGGTTGTGCTGGAGCAGCAGCGCGACGCTGCCGGTGACGACGGGCGTCGCCATCGAGGTGCCGGCGAAGCCGCCGTAGAGGGACTGCGAGACGCCCGGGGCGAGCGCGTTCGAGCCCGTGCCGTAGGTGAACTGCGCCGTCGTGTCGGACGAGCGCGTCGAGTAGAGGTAGTAGCCGGGCGCGCTGATCTCGGGCTTCTGCCGGCCGTCGGCCGTCGGGCCGGGGCTGGTGAAGGGCGCGTAGTTGCCGAGGGGCAGGCTGCCCGAGCGCGTGATGAAGGCGCCGACCGTGAGCGCGTTGTGCGACGTGCCGGGCGAGGCGACGAGGCGCGAGTTGTTGTCCACGAAGCTCGTGAACTTCGTCCAGTTGTTGGCGTCGTCCGGGTCGAAGCCGCCCGCAGTCCAGGCGTCGAAGGGCTGGTTCGGGTTCGTGTCGGCGTCGGTGATGGTGAACTGCCACGTGCCGCTCGGCGCGCCGTCGTCGAAGAGGACGAAGATGTCGGGCTTGCCGTTGTCGGGCGCGTTCCACAGGCGGAAGGTGCGCGTCCCCGTGCCGGAGTCGTTGAGCTGCCCGGCCGCGGGGAAGCCGTTGGCGAAGCTGGCGGGGCCGTACGTCGTCCCGTCGGGCTTGGTGACGGTGACGCGGAAGCGGTCGCTGTTGCTGTAGTAGAGGTCGATGAAATCCGGCTCGAAGGAGTTGAAGGTCAGCGTGACGCTGCCGCCGGCCGGGACGGTCGCGCGCGCGTGCACGTCGTCGGCGCCCTCGTTGCCGGCGGCGACGCAGACGACGCGGCCGGGCGCGACCGAGACGATCTGGTCGATGGCCTGCTCCTCGGGGTCGCTGCCGTCGTGGGGGCCGGCCTGCCCGCCGAGGCTCATGTTGACGACGAAGGGCTGGAAGGGGCTCATCTCCAGCGACTTCGACCGGATGAACTCCAGTGCGTTGATGTTGTCGTCGCTGCGGAAGCTGGCGGCGGAGGTGTCCTGGCGGCTGGCCTTGACGATGATGAGGTCGGCCTCGGGCGCCATGCCGGCGTAGGTGTTGGCGGCGCTGCCGGCGGCGAGCCCGTTGCCGGCGGCCGTGCCCGCGACGTGCGTGCCGTGGCCGCTCTTGTCGCGCTCGCGGACGATGTCGGAAGCCTGGTCGGCGGGCTTGGGCTGGGCGAGGGCGGCGTTGATCTGCGCCTCGGTGTAGAGCCTTCCGATGGGGGCCGAGCCGCCCGGCAGCGTGTAGTCCCAGTTAGCGTCAATAACTACGTTCTGCCCGTCAACGACCACCGTCTTCTGCGTGTAGACGGTCATGTCGAGCAGGTACTTGATGCGCGTCTGCGTGCCGTTCGTCCCCGGCCGGGTGAAGTCCTTGTGGCGGAAGTCGATGCCTGTGTCGATGATGCCGACGACGACGCCCGCGCCCGTCTGCCCGACGACGCGCTGCGCCGCGGCGTTGTCGATGCCGACCGCCTGGCGCGCGCGGTCGTTGACGGGCTTGCGCACGGCGGCGGCCGAGAGCTTGACGACCGAGCCGAGCGCGGCCAGTTCCGGCAGGCGCGCGGCCTCGGTCTGAACTGTGGCGATGTCGCCGACGACCGCGCCGATGGGGAAGCCGGCCGACCGCAACTCGGCGGCGTCGTCGCCCGAGAGCCGGACGATGACGCCGACGCTCGCGCGACCCTGCGGGCCGCGGCGGACGCCCGCGACCTCCGAGAGCCTGTCCACCTCGCGCGCGGCCGCGGCGCGCCGGCCCGGCACGGGCGACGACTCGGCCTCGACCGCCGTGCGGTAGACCTGCTTCAGCAGCTTGTCGGCCTTCGCCTCGAAGGGGTCGGAGACGGCGGCGGCCTCGCGGCCGTGGGAATCGGTCTGCGCGCGCGCTACGAGCGAGGCGGGGCCCGCGAACGCGGTCATGAAGGCGAGGATGAGCGCCAGGAATTCAGTTCTCAGCTTCACGTTCAACTCCAGAGTCAGAGAGGGCGCGCGTGAGAGGTTTTACGCGCCGGACTATTTGATGGCCTGCGGCACACGGGCGCGGGAGCAGGCCGGAAAAACTTGGCGAAATGTACGGAAGTCTCTTGGACGCGCGTGCGGGATGCGTCCCCCCGTTCGGGCCCCGGGCGCGGGGCGGCCGCCCCCGCGGGGCGCGGCACTTTTTCCGCTGAAAAACGCCCGCATTTAGACGCACGGCGCCCCCCCACAGTTGCTTGCGCGGGGCCCTCCAAAAAGGGGCGCGCCGGGGGCGGCCGGGAGGCGGTTTCAGGGTTGTCAAAGGGCGTGCGCGGCCGCACGCACGGCGGCTACTGCCTGCTCCCGAAGCGGTCGATGTACTCGGTGGAGTTCAGGAAAGCCTTGACCATCTCGGCCTGGACGAAGTTGCCGTGGAACTGTTCGAGCTTGTCGAGCCAGAACCGCCAGCCGGTGAAGTCCGTGTTGGGCGCGTCGTCCGGGTTTCGGCGCAGATACCCGAAATACTGCATCAGCACGAAGGCGCGGTTCTTCTCGGCCGACCGCAGTTGCGCGTTCTCGGCCACCTGCCGCAGCACGGCGGCGCGCGCGGCGGCCGCGTTCGGCGAGGCGTTGAGCTGCGCGATGAGCGCGGCGCGCTCGGCCGGCGTGAGCGTGACGCCGGAGTTCTGGATGAGCTTATCGACGAACGCCGCGGGCGTCATCGAGACGGGGTAGGCGGCGAGGAAGCGCGGCCGCAGGACGAACTCCAGCGCGTACGCCTGCTTGTTCGCTTCGAGCTGCGTCTGCCAGTCGTCGACGCCGACCGCGACGCCGCGCCCGATGCGCTGCGTGTCGGGCAGGAACTCGTCGAAGCGGATGACGGGCACCGTGCCCGGCACGTTCGGCGAGGTGGCGTCGCCGTAGGCCGCCTTGTAGAAGCGGTAGACGAGGTAGCCCGTCTCCTGGAACTCGATGGAGAGGAAGAAGGCCGCCGAGACGTTGATGCGCCTGACCTCGGCGCAGACGGCGTTGGCGCCGCAGCTCGTGATCTCGTTCTGCCAGAAGGCGAAGCCCGACGGGTCGGGCTCGCGGCTGAAGAAGTCGAGGTAGTGCTGGCGGACGAAGAAGGCCACGTCGAAGCTCTCGGCGCGGACGGGGCTCGGGCCCGTCACGGCGTCGGCGCTGTTGATGGTCAGCGTGGCCGACGGCGTGGCGCCGAGCGTCGTCCCCGTGGGGTTCGAGAGCGTGATCTGGACGGTCTCGGGCGACTCCTGGAAGGCGTCGTCGGTGACGAAGACCGTGAAGCTCTTGCTCGTTTCATTCGGCCCAAAGACGAGCGTGCCGAGCGCGCGCGTATAGTCCGTCCGCCCGCTCGCCGTGCCGTCCGAGGTCGCGTAATCGACCGAGGCCGTCCCGGCCGTGTCGCCCGCGCGCGTGACCGTGACGACGCGGAAGCCGGAGCCGTCCGTGCCGAGGCCGCCCGCGCCCGGCTCCTCGTTCACCGCGTAGGCGGCGCTCGCGAGCGCGACCGTGTTGGCCGACGAGTCGTCGAGCAGCCTGAGCGTGTAGGCGCCGTCGTCGTTGTTCGAGAAGGAGGTGGCGGCGACGGTGTAGATGCCCGTCGCGGGCAGCGTCACGAACCCGGCGACGGGCACGGACGAGTCCGTGTCATGCGGGTTGAGGCTGCGGTCGTCGTTGAAGTCGACGACCGAGCCGTCGGGGCCGAAGAGGTAGAGGTAGCAGTCGAGCGCCTCGGGCGGCGGCGTGCCGCTCGGCGTGTCGGAGGCGCGCACGGCCGCGAGCATCTCGACGCGGACGCGCTGGCCGGCGCGCGCCGTGAAGACGTAGAGGTCGAGCGGGGCGTTCGCGCGGCCGGGCTGGCCCGAGCGGCAGTCCGTGGGGGAGAGCGCGCCCTGGACGGTCTGCCCCGGCACTATCTGCGCGCCGAAGCAGGAGGGCGCGGCCGCCTGCCTGACCGTCACCTTGTTGCCGGCCGCGTCGATGGACGCCTGCCGCGGCCCCGAGTTGGTGTTGGGCGCGACGGTGAAGGCGGCCGCGGCCGTGCCCGAGAGCGCCGCCTCCTGCGTGGTGATCCAGTCCGCGCCCTCGGACAGCGACCAGGGGCAGCTCGAAGGCGTGACGACGGTGACGGAGCCCGCGCCGCCCTCGGCGGGGAAGAAGGGCGAGGGGTCGCTGCCGAGCGAGTAGGTGCACGCCTCCGGCTTGATAAGCGACAGGCAGGAGCCGAACTCGGCGACGTGGTTCGTTATCTGGTCGCGCGAGAACTGGCAGAACTGATCCGTGTTCTGCACGGACGAGTTCATGATGGAGGGGCTGCATCCGGCCGGCGTCCCGCCGACCTCCTGGTTCGTGTGGCTCGCGCCGAAGTTGTGCCCTATCTCGTGCGCGGTGACGGCGACCCTCAGCGCCTTCGTCTGGCTGAACTTGCTCTGCGAGATGCCGTAGGCGAAGGGGGGCTCGTTGCAGGTGACGCCGGTGAAGGCGATGCCGATGGTCGAGCCGAGGAAGTCCTTGCCCGTGAACATGTGGACGAGGTCGCGCTGGGGCGGCGTCTGGTTGAACTGGGCGAAGGAGCCGTTATAGACCTGGGCCAGCTCGTTGACGGCGGCGCTCGCCTCCGACTGCGTGTAGGGGTCGGTGGAGACCGTCCACACGCGCTGGAAGACGACGCGAATCCTGATGCCGAGCTGCGCGTCGTAGATGGCGTCCACGCTCGCCATGATGTCGTTCATGTCGGAGGTGGTGACGGTCTCGTTGCTGCCGTTGGCGACGTAGTACTCGAAGTCGGCCTCGGTCGCCATCTCCGTGTCGCGTCGGGGGCCGAAGACCGCCTCGGCCGCGGGGTCGCCAGACTTGCCGGCCGCGAGGCCGTCCGTGCGCGACTGCGCGCCGACGCGCTCGGCCATCGTCGTGCCGCACTCGCCGCCCTGCTCCTTCACGTCCGACCCGGCATAGAAGACGAACTCCCGCGCGCCCGCGGCCGCCGAGAGGCCGCGCGCCGGCTCGACGAAGAAGGTCTCGGCGGGCGTGACGATGATGCCCGAGAACTTCTCGCCGTCGAGGGCGAGGCGCACGCGCGTGTCGGGCTCGCCCGCGACCGTGCCGCGCCACCAGCGCGAAGGCGTGCGCGGCAACTCCGTCAGCGCGCCGTCGGGGCCGACGGCCACCGCACGGTAGGCGTCGGAGCGGATGTCGAAGGGCTCCACGTCGAGGTCGAAGGTGCCGCGCGAGGTCTTGAGCGAGACGCGCCCCGACTCGCGCGCGCCGCGCAGCAGCTCGGCCGGTTCGAGGCTCAAGCGGTCGAACCGCCCCAGCGCGCGCCCGATCTCTTCGGCGGCGCGGTTCGTGCCCTGCCCCGAGGCGGCCGGCAGCACAAGCATCGCGGCGGCCGCCGCCAGGCAGAGGAAGAGCGCGAACGCGTGCGCGCGGCGAAACTCACTACGTCTCATCTATGACCTCATCGGCGAGGCGCCGAAACTGTTCTTCGGTTCTTGGTACTTCAGAGGCGGGACGCGCTCTGGTGCAGGACGCCGGATTCTAACACACGCGAAAACAGAACCGCGAGCGCGGAGGGGGGGCGGCGGCGCCCCGCTTACCGGAAGCGCTGGCCGATCTGCTCGGTGCCGAAGGTGCCGATGCCGTTGAGGCGGAAGCTGAAGACGAAGCGGTTCTCGTTGCGGAGCCCGACGTTGAAGGTGAAGTACTGGCCGACGACCGCGCAGCAGTCCCAGGCGTGGCCGACCGTGACGGTCGAGCTGATGAGCGAGGAGCTGCCCTTGCCCGGCCGGTTCTGGAAGTCGAAGAAGAAGGAGGCGCCGCCGAACAGCCCGCGGTTGCGGTCGCCGACGAAGACCGACGGGCTCCACTGCGAGCCCTGCAAGGTGCCGGGCTCGTTGCCGCGCAGGTCGCTGAACTGCCTGAGCGAGGGCGCGAGCGTGACGGCGCGCGTGTAGTAGAAGGTCTGGAAGGCTTCGAGGGCGCGCAGCACCGGCGCGCGCCGCCTCAGCCCGAAGCTCACGGCGAGGTCGCGCAGGCCGCCGCCCTCGCCGAGCGTGTCGATGTCGGTGCGCACGTCGGAGAAGAGTTCGCTCTCGGCGGTCGTCGGCGTGCGCAGCCGCGCCTCGACGTTCAGCGGCGAGAAGCGGCGCGGCACGCCGCCGTAGGTGAAGCCGGAGAAGGTGTTGAGCGGGTAGAACTGGTTGCGGCGGCCGGGGAAGAGCGCGCCGCCGAAGGTCGGGTCGAAGAAGTACTTCTGCCTGACCGTGACGGAGAGGAACTCGTAGGGCTGGCGCGTGAGCGGCGACTGACTCTGCCTGAGCGCCGTCAGCGCGCCGGCAGCGCGCGTGTTCTTCGGGAGCCGCGCCTCCGCGCCCTCCTCCGCGTCCTTCTCCTTCTCCCCTTCCCCGCCCGCGCGCGCCGTCTCCTGCTTCTTCTCCACCCCGGCCTGCTCGCCGGCGCGGCGCGGGCCGGCGTCCTCGGGGCGGACGCGCCCCCCGCGCGCGTCCGCCGACGCGGCGCGCGCGCGGCCGACCGACTCGGCGGAGCGGCGGAGGAAGAAGCGGTTCGTGACGCCGTACTCTATCTCGTTCGTGTCGGCGACGGCGTCCACCTCGTCGAAGCGGATAATCTTGTCGAAGTTCGAGATGCCCTCGATCTTGCGGTAGGTGAGGTAGGGCTCGACGACGTGGCGGAACCGGAACGAGCCGTCGCCGCGGCGGAAGTTGCGCGCGAGCGCCGGCGGCCGCACGTCAAACTGGAACTCGCCGTAGCCGCGCAGCACGTCGCGCGGGAGCACGACGCGCGTCAGCGGGTCGATGGAGTTCGAGTAGTATGTGCCGCGCACGCCCGCGCTCGCCGTCAAGCCCCAGCCGCCGAAGGAGAGCGGCAGCTCGGCCCGCGGGTAGAAGTCGAGCCGCTGCACGATTGACGGCGTGATGACCGGGTTCTGGTTCCCCTCGGCCAGGAACGTCGCCAGGTCTTCGACCGTCTCCTTGCGGCTCACGCCTTCGAGGCTGCTCTGGAACGAGAAGTAGACGGGCAGCCTCTCCTTCAGCCAGCCGACGAGCCCCGGCCGCTTCTCGAACGAGATGCCGGGCAAGGAGCGCGTGCGGACGCGCACCGACGGGATGCTCGTGACCTGCGTGCGCGCGATGAAGTTGAAGGAGTAGTCGCCGAAGTTCTTGTTGACGAAGACCTGCGAGCGCTCCTCGGGCGAGATGGCGAGCTGGATGGAGTCGGAGAAGACCTGCCGGAAGGCGAGGTTCGACGTGATGTTGATGTCGGCGGCGGCGAGGAACCCGTTCGGGAAGTAGTGGACGCCGTCCACGTAGAAGCTCGACCCGCCCTGGTCGGGGTGCGCCGCGTCGGCGCGGGGGCCGAAGGCGCGGTCTTTGACGGCGTAGAAGCCGAGGTTAAGGAACGAGCGCGAGTTGGCGCGCGTGCGGAGGTCTGCGCCGAGCCCGAGGCCGCGCTTCGTGTAGATGTCGTTCCGGAGCGTGATGTCGGCCGAGCGGCCGAGGGTCTGGTAGTAGGCGTTCGAGAAGCGCATGCCCTTCTCGCCGGAGCCGGAGAAGGTCGGCGTCAGGAAGCCGGAGGCGCGGTCGCGCTGCTTGATGGAGACGGAGGCGTAGGGCAGCCAGAAGACGGGCACGCCCTTGACGAGCAGGCGCGGCTTCGAGAGGCGGACGCGGTCGGCGAGCTTGATGCGTGCGCGCGCCGTCCTGAAGCTCCACTTCGGCGTCTCGTCGTCGCCGCAGGCCGTGACCTCGCCGTTGACGATGACGATGGTATCGCCCGAGACCTTCTCGACGCGGTCGGCCGTGAAGTACATGACGGTGCCGTCCTGCGTCTGGTTCGTAAAGCCCGTCGAGTTCTCGAAGAAGCCGACCTTGGTCGCGTAGTCCCACTCGGCGCGCGAGCCCGTGATGCGCTGGGACTCGCCCTGGTCGAAGACGACGTTGCCCTCGGCGACGATGCGGTTCTTCGCCTCGTAGTCGGTCACCTTGTCGGCCTGGAGGCGGTAGACGCCGGCGCGCACGTCCACGTTCCCCTCGTAGACGACGACGCGCGCGTCCTCGGGGCCGCTGACGGTCTGGGTGGCGGACTGTATCTCGACCTCGTCGGTCGGCTGCGCGCCCTGCGCGGCGTCGGCGCGGCGGCGCGGGCGCGGGCGGATGGGCGGCTGGTCCTGCGAGAGCGGGTTGACGCTCGGCGTGTCGGTGATGGGGTTCTCGACCTTGCGGTCGACGGGGTTGGTCTGCTGCTGCGCGCGCGCCGGCAAAGAGGGCGCGGCGCAGACGAGCGGTAACAGCGTCGCCAGCGCAAGGCACAGCTTGTGAAGAGGAAAGTCAGCGCGCAAGGGTCTGAGCAGCAAGCCTCCCGGGAGACGAAACGCGCCGATGCTAACACGCGCCTCCGAAGGGCGACAAGCGGGGGAAGTAAACAGTAGACAGTAGACAGTAGACAGTAGAAAAACAGGCGGCGCGTCCGAAGCCTCCGGGCCGGGCGCGCCGCTTTGTATTCCTACTGTCTACTGTCTACTGTCTACTGTCTACCTGTCTTTACCGCCTACTGCCTACTGCCTGCTCTTCTTCAAGCGCGGCGCCAGTTCAGTCGGTAGCGTGCGGTGAGCGCCAGTCCGAGGCTGAGGACGACGAGGCAGAAGACGAGGAAGGGCCAGACGTATGGCAGGGCGAGCGCCGCGGCCCAGAAGGCAGCGCCTAGCAGCAGCGCCACCGACTCCGAGCGGCGCCCCTCGGGCAAGAGCACCCGCTGGAGCCAGCGCCCCGTGGCGGCGTGGATGACGACGCGGCCGAAGAGGTAAGAGAGCAGCAGCAGGAGGAAGGCCGTCACGCTCACCAGCGCGCTCAGCGCCGGCGGCAGGTAGTTGAGCGCCGCGGCCACGCCCGGCCCCATCACGGCCGCGCCCACCAGCCCGATGAGCGCCACGCGCGAGAACGTCAGTTGCAGCCGCGCCGCCGCGCGCCCCACCGCGCCGGGGCTCACGGCCGTCAGCGCGATGGAGGCGACGAACCAGAAGAGCACCGCCAGCAGGCGCCACCCCACGAAGGCCAGCGACAACTCCGGCGCGAGCAGCGAAGCGGGGTTGCGCGCCAGCTCCCTCAGCTCCTGCTCGTAGCCGGCCACCATCACGGTCTTGCCAGCCCAGCCCCGCCCCGCCCCGTCCGCCTTCCGGTACGCGCCCCCGAAGACCATCACGTCGCCGCCGACGTAGGAGCCGTCGAGCTGTATGACGGAGCCGCCGACGGCCGCCGCGTCGCCCTCGACGCGCCCCTCCACTATCACGTCGCCGCCGAAGGCGATGACGCCGCGCACCTCGCCGCGCACGCGCACGCTCCGCCCCACGCCGAACACGTCGCCCGCGTGGTCGCCCTCGACGACCAGCTCGTCGCCCCGCCTCAACTCCTGCGCGTGGCAGGCGAGCGCGGCGGTGAGCAGAAGGAGGAAAGCCAGCAGGCCCTTTGCGAAGGGGAGTGAACTGAGTTTTGAGACGGGGGGTCGCGGGTCGCCGGAGGTTATTTCGACACAGAGGCGCGGAAGGCGCGGGGAGAGCGCCGCGGCCTGCGCGGCGGCTAATTCGAAATTTGAAATTTGAAATTTCAAATCTTCATTCTCCCCGGATGCGCCGAGCGGCCAGCCCCCGTCCCTCCGGCGAGTGACGGGGCTGGCCGCGCGAGTCTTCGGACGCCCGGCCTCTCGGAAAACTTCTCAGTCGCGCGCCGCCGAGCGGTGGTAGCCGCTGATGAGCCGCAGGAGCAGCGCGAGCCCGAACGCGAGCAGCACGAGCAGGAGCGCCGCCGACAACTCGGAGCCCGAGACGACGCGCCCCGCGACCGCCCGCGCGACGACGCCCGCGCCCCGCGCGCCGCGCCCCGCCGTGCCGAGAAAGCCCGCCGCCGCGCCCGCCGCGCGCAGCGCCGGCCCCGTCACGGCGTCGAGCGCCGCGAAGCCGAGGAGCGCGAAGACGGCCGCCCCGAGCGCCGCGCAAATCTTCAAAGCCCGCCTCCGCTCGCGCGCGTCGCGCACGCCGCTCAGGTCGTTCTGGGCGCGGGCGCGTAGCTGGCGTGCGAAGCCCTCGGGCAGCGGCACCTTCTTTTCGAAGGTCTCGTCGAAGGTCGCGTCGAGCAGGCACAGGAGCCGGCGCTGCGTGAGGAGCGCGGCGGAGCAGGCGGGGCACGCGCGCGCGTGCGCGTCGAACTCGCCGGCGGCGCGCGCGTCCAGCTCGCCGTCGAGGTACGCGCCCGCGAGCGCCGCCCGCGTGCACGCCGGATGTTCGCGCGCCCCCTCAGCCACCCGCGACCCCCTTCACACGCCCGTGATGCCGCGCGCCACGAGCAGCTCGCGCATGGCCTCGCGCGCGCGGAAGATTCTGTTCTTGACCGTGCCCAGGGGCAGGCCCGTCACCTCTGCGATCTCGTCGTAGCTGAGGTCGTGCGAGTGGCGCAGCACGATCAGCTCGCGGTAGGCGGCCGGGAGCTGGCCGACGACCTCCTCGATCTCCGCGCGCCGCTCGCCGCGCTCGGTCTCCTGCTCGGGCGTGAGCGACTTGCTCGCCAGTGGCTTCTCGAAGGTCGAGCCGCCCTCGCCCGCCACCTCCATCTCCTCGGTGCGCGCGGCGCCGAGGCGGCGCAGGTGGTCGATGGCCGCGTTGTGCGCGATGCGGTAGATCCAGGTCGAGAACTTGAACTCGGGGCGGTAGCGCCCGAGCGAGTTGTAGACCTTGATGAAGACCTCCTGCGCGAGGTCGAGGGCCGCGTCGTAGTCGCCGACCATGCGGTAGACGTAGGCCACGATGGGGCGCTGGTAGCGGCGCACCAACTCCTCGAAGCCGTCCTCGCGGCCCGAGAGGGCGCGCACGACGAGGTCTGTGTCTGCCGAGGCGGCGGCGGTCGGGGTCACTGCGTGTGCGTTCATGACGCCAAGGTTTTACGCGCCCGGCGCGGGCAAAGTTTCACGGGCGGGGCGCGGCGGAGGCGGGCGCGGCGGCCGGCGGGGGCGTCGGCGCCGCCGCGCCGGGCCGGCGCGCGAGCGCGCCGCTGACGGCGGCGCGAATCATCTCGGGCACGCGCGGGTTGTAGCCGCGGACGTGCAGCACGACGCGGCCGTCCGCCCCGACGACGAAGGTCTGCGGGATGACCTTGCGCGTGCCCATCAGCGCCTCCGCCGTCGGGTAGTCGAGCCAGGCGAGCCTGTACTTCATCTTCAGCTCGCGCGCGGCCGACAGCACCTTGTCGGCGTCGTTCGTCGGGTCGTTCATCGTCAGCCCGACGAACTCGACGCCGCGCGGCGAGTAGTCCTCGTAGACCTTGTTGAAGCCCGGTATTTCGAGCCAGCACGGCCCGCACCACGTCGCCCAGACGTTGACGACGAAGACGCGGCCGCGGTACTCCGACAGGCGGAAGACCTTCCCGCCGATCTCCCTCTGCTCGCGCGCGAAGAGTTTTTCGTCAACGGCCTTCGCCGGTTCGAGCGTGACGGCGGGCGCGGGCGCGGCCTTCCCCGCGGGCGCGGGCTGCTGACCGTGCGCGGGGGCGTGCGGCGCGAGGCAGCAAACGGCCGCCGCCGCGAAGGGCAGGAGTCTTCTCATCTCTAGGCCCAGGCGAGCGCGGCGAGGCCGGCGGGCGCGGCTATCTGCCGGAAGTCTATCCCGCGCGCGGGGAAGGCGAGGCGCAACTCCTCGGGGCCGACCGCGCGCGGCGGCACGCTCAGGGTCTCCTCGACGATGGCGCCCGCCTGCGCCTCGTCGATCCCCGAGCCGGCGACGAGGATGCGTCCGATGCCGCCGCCGCCGAAGTAAGCCTCGGGCGCGGCCGACTCGTCCTCGGCCGGCTGCGGCGAGGTGCGGTCGCGGTAGAAGAGCAGGAAGCGGTAGAGTTCGTCGGCGCGGTCCTCCTGCTCGCAGACGACGCCGCGCACGAAGAGCGGCGCGCCGGCGCGCATGACGACGGCGGTGAACCCCTCGGAGTGCGAGCTGACGAGGAGCGAGTCGCCGCCCGCGGCCGGGCCGCCGCCCCCGCGCATCAGCCACCACGCCTCGCCCATGTGGCGCGGCAGCACAAGCCCCGCCTGCCAGCCCAGCGCGGCGAAGACCTGCTCGTACTCGGCGAGCACCGCGAGGCGCACGCCCGCGACGAGGTAGCGCGCGCGCCCCTGCGCGTCGGGCCTCAGCCGCTCGCGCGAGACACGCAGCTCGTCGAGCGGCGCGCCCAGCGCGCGCTCCATCTTCCAGCGCAGCATCTCCTCGCCCTCGGCGCGCGAGGCGGGCGCGGTCTCCAGCGTCAGGATCGAGGTGCGCGCCGAAGCCTCGGGCAGCCCCACCGACCAGCGCCTGCGGCGCGCGAGCCCCGCGCTCGTCAAAAGCTCCGAGAGCGCGCCGGCCAGCTCGCCCGCGTCCGAGACGTTCTGCTCGTCGAAGGAGGGGCGGACGAGCCCCGCGGGCAGCGGCAGCAGCCCGGCGCTGCGGACGGCGAGCCCGCCGCCTCGGCGCTCCAACTGGGCGACGCTCGCGGCCTCGCCCGAGAGCCCGACGGCCGCCTGCGGCAGACGCGGCGAGATGAGTTTCTGGAAGGGGTTCATGGGATTTTCGATTTTAGATTTTTGGTTTTAGATTTTTGGTCCCGTCTCTCGGCCCCGCCGCCGACGCCGGAGCCGGCCGGAGCCGGCGGCGTTTCAATCGCAAATCAAAAATCTAAAATCAAAAATCTAAAATCCCTCGTCACCATTCGTTGTAGCGCGTGCCGTCGGAGGCCGTGTCGCCCGACCGGCTGCGGATGTTGACGATGCCCTGGTCGCCGGAGGTCGAGCCGGGGTCTTCGCCCATCTCGGTGTCCCAGTCGCGCTCGTCGGTCATCGGGTCGAGGGGAATCTCGTGGATGTAACCCGCGCTCACGAGGTCTTCGAGCGCGCGGGGCAGGTGCCCCTTGTCGGCCGCGTACTGGTCGATCATCTTCCGCATCGTGTAGAGGTCTTCGCGGAGCGTCGCCTCGCGCGCGGCCTGCACCGTCTTGTTGTACTGCGCCATCGCGATGAGGGCCAGGATGACCAGGATCGAGATGACGATCATCAACTCCAGCAGCGTGAAGCCCCGCGCGCCGCGCGCGTAGGCGGCAGGCAGACGGAGGTAGGCAGTCAGCCCCGTCCGCCCGCCCGAATGATTAACCTTTCGCCGCCCGCTGACGAACATTTGAATTGGCCCTTGAGTTTAAACCTGTCTTCAAACTACCTGCCGCCTACCGCCTTCTCTTCCCTACCAGTCGCTGTACTTCTCCCCGTTGAGCGCCTCGCCCTCGGCCTTCGAGCGCACGTCGAAGACGTTGGCGGCGTCGGAGCTGCAACCCCCGTCCGGCTCGTCGTAGTTCGAGAGCAGGCACCAGTCGGCCTTGCCCGTGACGGGGTCAACGGGTATCTCGCGCAGGTAGTGCTTCTTCTTCGGGAGGAGGCCGGGGTTGTCCGTCGCCTGGCCGCCGACGCTGTCGAGCCCGCGCCCGGCCTGCGGCCCCGTCAGCCCCGCGCGCGGGACGACGTCCACGCCGTCGACGAGCGTCTGGAGGTCGGGCGGCCAGCGCTCGGGGTTGTCCACCCCGAACATCTTGCAGTCGGCGATGACGACGCGGCTGCGCGGGTCGAGCAGCCCCGCCGCGCCCCCGACGCCGCCCGCACCACCCGCCCCGCCTGCGCCGCCTGCGCCGCCTGCGCCGCCCGGGAGGCCGCCGCCCGCGCCCCCGGCGATGGGCGTGCCGCCCGGCCCGCACTGCATCCCAACGGTGTCGCGGTGGAACTCGTCGATGGCCGAGCGCATCTCGCGCAGCGCCTCGCGCAGCCGCTGCTCGCGCTGCCGGCGCACCGAGGTGCGCACGAGCGGGATGACGGAGAGCGTCAGGATGGCCATCACCGTCATCGTGATGACCAGCTCGATGAGCGTCCACCCGCCGGAAGACCCGCGGGCGAAGAGCAGAGGGCGAAGGCGGGGGGCGCGCGGGCCCTGCCCCCCGCCCCCCACCTTCGCCCTTTTCGACGCCGCTCTCATCTGCCTTCTCCCGCGCCCGCTACTGCGTGACCTTGAAGCGTCCGGGCGTCGTCCGCGGGCGCACGGCGCGGCCGTCGGTCGCGACGAAGTGAACCTTGTCTGCGTCGAACAGGAGCCCGGTCTCACCCGCCGCGAGCCCCTCGACCTCGACGACGAGCAGCAGCCCCTCGCCCGTCAGCGGGCGGGCGCCGGCCGCGGGCGCGACCGAGACGACCAGCACGCCCGAAGGGTCTACGGACTGCGTGATGACGGGCGCCGTCGCGCCGCCGCCGAAGGCCCCCTGCGAGACGGAGCGGACGGCCAGCGCCTTCGGGTCGAAGCGCAGCGTCGCCGTCGCCAGCCCGACCGGCGCGTCCGTCTTCAGGAAGAGCATCACGCGCCTGCGCTCGCCCACCTTCAGCTCCTGACTCTCAGGGAGCAGGAGCAGTTCGGCCGTGCTCTCGGCCGGCGCGACGGCAGCAGCAGCAGCCGCCGCGGGCGCGGGCGACGGCGCCGGCTCTGTCGCCGCCGGCTGCGCGGCGGGCGCGGCGTTGTTGACCGCGGGAGTCGTGCTGCCGGCCGTCGGCGCGTTGTTGACGGCGGGCGCGACCGCCGCCGGCTTGTCGAGGCTCGCCTCGACGGTCTTCGCGGCGACCCCGTTCTGCGGCTGCGACTGGCCCGCGGCGAGCGCCGCCTGGACGAGCGCCTTCGGCGCGGGCACGAACGTGACCTCCTCGGCCGCCTGCGGCGGGAGCTGCACGGTCTGGTTCGTGGGCAGCGTCCTCATCTTCGCGAAGTACTCCTCGCGCTCGGCGTCGCGCACCATCGCTTCGAGCGAGGGCGACTGCGGCGACTGCATCGTGCCCGTGTCGCGCGGCTCAAGGTCGGAGGGCGTGATCTCGGGCGCGCGCAGCACGCGCGGCGTCATCGTGATGACGATGTCGCTCTGCGTGTTGTTCCTGTTCGGCGCGGTGAAGAGGCGGCCGAGGATGGGGATGAGCCCGACGAGCGGGAGCCCCGCCCGGCCGCTCGTCTCGCGGTCCTGCGAGATGGAGGCGATCATCATCGTCTTCCCGTTCGGGATGCGCGCCACGCCCTCGATCTTGCGCTGCGTGAAGACGGGCGTCAGCGGGTTGGCGCCGGCCTGCTGGTCCTTCGACTCGATGGTCATCGTGACCTGCACGTCCTGGTTCGGGTAGACCTTGGGCTTGAAGTCGAGGTTGAGGCCCACGTCCTCGTACTGGATGACGGGGTAGCCGTTGCTGAAGGCGTTGTTGATGCCGCCCGAGCCGCCGGTGTTGCCGCCGCCCGAGTTGTTCGTCGGCACCAGCCCGTTGTAGACGGAGGCCGTCTGCACGGGCACCTTCGAGCCGACGCGCGTCGAGGACTTCTCGTCGTCGAAGGCGTGCACCTGCGTCGAGAAGAGCAGGCGCGTGTTGCTCTTGCTCTGGTAGGCGGCGATGGTCGAGGCCGGGATGAGCAGGCCGATGCCGGAGTGGAGCCGGGCGGCGCCGGCGATGAGCTGCGCGCCGCGGTTGACGACCACGGTCGAGGGCTGGAGGCCGCCGAGCGTCGTCAGCGTCGAGGGCTGCGTGTCGGTGGCGACCGACCCGAGCTGGTTGCCGAGCTGGAGCAGGTCGCCGCGCGAAATCTCGTAGATGGCGACCTCCATCACTACCTCGGCGCGATCCTTGTCCACGCCCTGGAGGAGCCGCTCGATGATGCGGATGTTCTCGGGCGTGTCGCGGACGGTGATGGAGTTGGTCGTCGCGTTCTCGATGAACTGCGGCTGGCGGCCGGAGTTGGCCGGGAGCGCGCCCGTCAGGAGCGTGCGCGCTTCGCTGGGCTTGATGTTGTAGAGGTAGAAGGTGCGCAGCACCAACTGCTGGTACATCGGCCGCTTCGACTGGTCGGCGACGAGGATGGTGCGGCGGTCGAGCTTCTGGAAGAAGAGGCCGTTGGCCAAAAAGACGTAGTCGAGCGCGCGCGCCGGCGTCATGTCCTTCCAGCGGACGTTGATCTGGCGCTTGACCTGCGAGAAGTTCTGGTCGAAGACGACGTTGAGGCTCAGCTCGTCGGCCATCTTGCGGATGAAGCCTTCGAGGTCGCCGTTCCACTGGATGTTCTGGAGCTGCTCGGAGCGCCCCGGCGGCGCCGACTGCCCGTCGGCCTGCCCGTCGGCCGTGGCCGGGACGGGCACGGTGCCCGCCGGCCCGCGGAAGGAGGTGGGCGAGGTGCGCGCGCCCGCGGCGGCGGGGCCGGCCGCGGCGCCCTCCTTCTCGCGCTGGAGGCGGAGCACGCGATCCATCTCCTGCGCGGCGAGGTCGTTGACGGGGTCGAGCCCGTAGGCCTGCCGGTAGGCGTTGTAGGCGCCGATGTAGTCGCCCTGGTCGGCCAGCGCCCGCCCCTTCGTCATGTAGTTCTGCGAGGCGTTGAAGACGGCGCGGCGGTAGTGGAGCATGTACTCGGTCTCGGAGGGCGCGGCGGCGACGGCGAGCGCGAACTCCTGCGCGGCCTTCTCCCACTGCTGCGCCTTCTCGTACTCCATCCCGCGCCTGTAGTTCTTCTCGCCCTTCTTCGCCAGCACGGCGGCCGGCGAGGCGAGGAGCACGGCCACCAACATCAGCGCCGCGAAGGGGCGCGCCACGGCAAAAGACTTCATCTCTGACCTCACTTGCTTGTTCCCTTAATTCCTCGACGGCCGGCGCGGGCGGTGCGGGCCTCGGCGCGCGGCGCGCGCTGGTCTGAACCTTCTCTGGTCGGGGAGCGGCCGGAGGGCTCCGGCGGGGCTCACCCCCGCGCGTCCCGCCCGGGACGCCGCCCCAACTGGTTCAGCCTATACACGCCGGGGCGTAAATAATAGTTCCTTAAAGGCGGGGGGACAAGCGAGTAGACGGTAGGCGGTAGTCAGTAGTCAGTAGAAAACCCTTATTTACCGTCCCCGCAATGTCGCCCTCAACGTCCGCCGGGGGAAGCCCTACCGTCTACTGCTTACTGTCTACCGTCTGCTTCCCGTTCCCCACCGCGACTATCTCGTCGCCGTTCATCTTGACCTCTTCGACGAAGGTCACGCGGTTGATTTCGTGCAGCGTCGAGACGCCTGCGAAGACCTTCTCCAGCGCCGACTCGCGCAGGGAGCGGAGCCCCTCGGCCTCGGCCGCGCGCCTGACCTCCGAGCCCGGGCGCCGCTCGATGATCATCTCGCGGATGTTGTCCGACATGTTGAGCAGCTCGTGGATGGCCGTCCGGCCGCGGTAGCCCGTGTGGTTGCAGGCGTCGCAGCCGACGCTCATGTAGAAGGTGCGGTGGCCGTGCTCCGTGGGCTTGAGTCCCGACTCCATCAACTCCTCGTCCGAGGGGTGGTACGGGCGCTTGCAGACGCCGCAGAGCATGCGCGTCAGGCGCTGCGCCAACACGCAGTTGAGCGACGAGACGAAGTTGTAGGGCTCGACGCCCATGTTGAGGAAGCGGCCGATGACGTCGATGACGTTGTTGGCGTGCACCGTGGTGAAGACGAGGTGGCCGGTGAGCGCCGACTGGATGGCGATCTGCGCCGTCTCGTTGTCGCGGATCTCGCCGACCATGATCTTGTCGGGGTCGTGGCGCAGGATGGAGCGCAGGCCGCGCGCGAAGGTGAGCCCCTTCTTCTCGTTGACGGGAATCTGCGTGACGCCGTGGAGCTGGTACTCGACGGGGTCCTCGATGGTGATGATCTTGTCTTCGTCGTTCCGTATCTCGTTGAGCGCCGCGTAGAGCGTGGTCGTCTTGCCCGAGCCGGTGGGGCCCGTGACGAGCACCATGCCGTAGGGCTCGGCGATGTAGCGGCGGAAGTCGCGTATGTCGCGCGGGAGGAAGCCGACCACGTCGAGCGTCAGGTTGCGGAACTGCTCGTTGATCTGCTCCTTGTCGAGGATACGGATGACGGAGTCCTCGCCGTGGACGGTCGGCATGATGGAGACGCGGAAGTCAACGTTCCTGCCCTTGTAGCGGACGCGGAAGCGGCCGTCCTGCGGGATGCGGCGCTCGGCGATGTCCAGCTCCGACATGACCTTGATGCGCGAGATGAGCGTCTGGTGGTAGGAGATGTCGATGGGCTCGACCTTCTCGTAGAGCGCGCCGTCGATGCGGTACTTGACGTGGACGGCCGTGTCCCTCGTCTCGATGTGGATGTCGGAGGCGCGCGACTCCATCGCGTTGTAGATGATGGTGTCTACGAGCTTGATGATGGGCGACATGTCGGAGTCGGTCGCCAGCCGGTCGAGGTCTAAGACCTCCTCGCCCTGCTCCGTCTCCTTGACGAGCGAGATGCGGAAGCCGGAGGCCGCCTCCTGCAACACGCGCTGCGTGGCGTCGCCCTTCTTGAGCACGACCTCGATGGCGCCGGCCGTCGCGACGTGCGGGACGACGCGCGCGTGCAGCGCCGAGGCGATCTCGTCGAGCCGCTCCAGATCGGTCGGGTCGGCCATCGCGATGTGGAGCCGGCGACCCTCGCGCCTCAAGGGCACGAAGAGGTGGCGCAGCATGAGGTCCACGGGAATCTCGCCGAGGAGCGTGTAGTCGATGGGCGACTCGCCGACGGGCGGCAGCAAATCCACGTAAGGCAGGCGGTAGCGGCGCGCGAGCGTGAGGGCGGCGCGCACCTCGGGCGGCGTGTGGCCGTCGCCGTCGGGCGCTGTGGCGGTGGCGGCGGCGTTCTGGGCGGGCGCGGCCGCGTGGGCCTGGTTCTCCGTTTGACTCATCGGTGTTTCAGATGCCTCAGACCGGGCGGGGGATTGCCCGGGCGCTAGCTGCGGAAGCTCAAATTCGAGATGGACTGGATGATCGGGAGGTAAATCGAGAGCAGGATCGTCACGACGACCCCGCCCATCACGAGCAGGATGGCGGGCTCCAGGACGGTGGTCAACTGTTCGAGCCGGACTTCCGACTCGCGGTCGTGGAAGTCGGCGACCTCTTCGAGCATCTCGCGCAAACTACCCGAGCGCTCGCCCACCCCGATCATATCAAGGGCGAGGGGCGGAATCCACCCGGCCGACTCAAGGCTCTCGGTGAACGAGCGCCCCTCGCGGATCATCGGCAGCGTGGCGGCGCTGCGCGCCCTCAGCTCCTTGTTCGTGATGGACTCGGCCGCGATCTCCCACGACTCGACGAGCGTGATGCCGCCGGCGAGCAGCGTCGCCAGAGAGCGCGTCATCTGCGCGACGGCGAGCTGGCGGATGAGCTGGTTGACGATGGGCAGCTTCAGGAGGAAGCGGTCGAGGTTGAGCGCGCCCGAGGGCGTGCGCGTCCAGAGGTAGAGCCCGACGCCGCCGATTAAAATGGCCGGCACGAGCCACCAGAAGTTGGCCGAGGCGAAGTGCGAGACGGCGATGACGGTCTTCGTCACGGCCGGCAGCTCGCGGTTGAAGCCCTCGAAGAGCGAGGACATCTTCGGCACGACGTAGACGGTCAAAAACATGACCATCCCCATCGAGGCCGCGAGCAGGAAGAGCGGGTAGGCCAGCGCCCCGCGAATCTTCCGCCGTATCTCGACGCCGCGCCGCATGTAGGAGACGTAGCGCGCCAGCACGTCGTCGAGCGCGCCCGAGCGCTCGCCCGCGAGTATCGACGCCGTGTAGATGCGCGGGAAGATGGGCCCCTGCGCGGCGAAGGCCGACGAGAGCGCCATCCCGGAGCGAATCTTGTCCTCCACGTCCTCCAGCACCGCGCGCAGGCGCGAGGAAGAGGCGCGGCGCCGGAGCATCGCGATGGCCTGAAGGATGGGGATGCCGGCGCGCAGGATGGCCGAGAGCTGCTGGTTGAAGATGAGGAAGTCGCCCGGCTTGACGCGCGGCGCCGTCCCGCCCTTGCCGCCGCGCGTGACGCCGGCGAGCCCCGGCACCTTCGGCGGCGCGACGGAGAAGACGCGGAAGCCCTCGGCTTCGAGCCGCACGCGCGCCTCGGCCGCGCCCGCGGCCTCCACCGTGCGCGTCACGACCTCGCCCGCGGGCGTCCCCAAACGACAGATGAACTCGGCCACTTCTTTTCTGTGCTTCCTTCGCGAGGTCGGCGCCCTGCGGGCCCGGCGGGAGGGCCCGCGGGGCGCCCGTACTTCAGGCCGCGAATTATAACACGCGCGCCGCGCGCCGCCCCACCGCCCCGACCCCTTACACGCCCGCCGCGGCCGCGAGTTGCGCGGAGATATAATCGTGAGAAAGTCGAAACCGAGATGTTTGTTGCGCCGGGCGCGGGGCGTAGCCTACAATACGCGCGCGAAGGAAAGAGGAAGTCTCCCCGTCTTCCGCGCCCTAAACCGCGTACGCCACCGCGAACAACCCTGAGGGCGCTCGCCGCCGTCGAAGAGACACACCGCGCGCGTCCGACAGACGAGGGCCTCCCGGCACGAGGTCGGCGGCGTCCCTTTTCCGGTTCGCAACCCGCAGAGCTTTCAGGAGGGTTCCCCATGAGTGCCCGGCGCTCCGGCAGTTTTCACAGAGTCGCGCTCCTCTCGCTCCTCTTCGCGGCCGCGCTCGCCGCGCCGCGCGCGGGGGTCGCGCAGCCCGGCCAGAAGGCCGAGCCGGCGCCGGCCGGGCAGCAGCCGAAACAGGGCGACGCGGCCGAGCGGCCGAAGGCCGACGCGCCGCCCGCCGCCGCCGCCGAGCCCGCGCCGCGGACGGCCGTGCCGGCCGCCAACGGGCGCGCCAGCACCGCCTCGCCGCAGTCCGTCGTCACGCCCGTCGGCCCCGTCGTCGTGCCGATGACCGACGACACCAAGCCCGTCATCGTCCACTCCGACCTCATCACGCTCACCGTCACCGTCACGGACACCTACGGCCGCTTCGTGACGGGGCTCGGCAAGAACGCCTTCACCATCTTCGACGACAAGGAGCAGCAGGAGATCAGCTTCTTCTCCGACGAGGACGCGCCCGTCTCGCTCGGCATCGTCTTCGACGTGTCGGGCTCGATGGGCGGCGACAAGATTCTGCGGGCGCGCGAGGCGCTCTCGAAGTTCGTGGACACCAGCCACGCGCGCGACGAGTACTTCCTCATCGGCTTCAACAACCGCGCGCAACTCCTCCTCGACAAGACGCGCGACAGCGACGCGCTGATGCAGAAGCTGACCTTCGTCCAGACGCACGGGCAGACCGCGCTCTACGACGCCACCTACCTCGGCGTCGAGCGCGTGACGCGCGGCGCGCACCCGAAGCGCGCCATCCTGCTCATCTCCGACGGGCAGGACAACAGCTCGCGCTACACCTTCTCGGAGCTGAAGCGGCTGCTCAAGGAGTCGGACGTCATCATCTACGCCATCGGCATCGTCAACGCCAACGACGACTCGGCGCTCGGCTACGGCGGCCGCGCCATCCTCGAAGAGCTGGCCGGCGTCTCGGGCGGCAAGGCGTTCTTCCCCTCCACGGGGGCGGAGATGAACGACACCTTCGAGCGCATCGCCCTGGAGCTGCGGACGCAGTACTCCATCGGCTACCGCCCCTCGGCCTTCGCCAACGACGGCCGCTGGCACAAGCTCAAGATCAAGGTGCAGCCCCCGCGCGGCTTCCCGCGCCTCTTCGTCCGCGGCCGCGAGGGCTACTTCGCCAGCGCCACGCCCAAATAGTCGATTGCGGAATGCGGATTTCGGATAGCGGATTGAAGGAGCGATGAAGGCCGCGCTGGCTCAAATCCTTC
>DASVWB010000454.1:0-3516 GCA_036389815.1 Pyrinomonadaceae bacterium
AAGGGCGCGCGGCACTTCAAGCGCGCGGCGCGCCCTGATTCGGCGAAAGGAGATAGATGTGCGCCGCCGCGCGGCGGTTCGCCGCGCCCGTGCGGGACGCCGCGCGGGGGCGTCACGCCGCGGCAAACTGACCGGCCGGCCGGTCAAATAAGGTCAGAAAGAAGGCGCCGGCCGGGCGGGCGGCGCGCAGTCGCGGCGCGGCGCGGTAAATTTTCGCGCCGTTGGCCGCGAAAATCGGGCTAAAAGCGCGCGGGCCGGCCGCACTTGACGCGCCCGAAGCACGGCACTTAAAGTACATGCTCGCGGCGCCCGCGGGCACGCGGCTTGCCAAAGTTCGGGTCGGCGCCGACCCTCCCCGCCCGGCAGGCGCCCCCGGAAGATTCCAAACGCGAGATGAGCACCACGCCTCAACAGCTTGAAGAAATGCCCGCACAGGCAGCACAGACCGAAGCCCCGAGCAGGCGCGCCACGGTGCTGCTCGCCGAAGACGACCGCTCGCTGCGTCGCTACTTCGAAGTCCTGCTGCGCCGCGCCGGCTACGAAGTCCTGACGGCGGCCGACGGGCTCGAAGCGATGAAGGCGCTGCTCTCGAACGAGGTGGACGCGGTCGTCACAGACGCGCTGATGCCGCACCTCTCCGGCCACGAACTCTGCCGCTTCGTGCGCAGCCACCCGAAGCTCAAAAGCCTCCCCGTCGTCCTCCTGAGCGGCGCGAACGCCGAGGCGCGGCCGCCCTCGCCCGAAGCGGGCGCGGACGCGTACCTCTCGAAGCCCGTCCCCGCCGAAGAGCTGACCGACTGCGTCGCGCGTCTCCTCGCATAAAATTTTTACCGCGCGGACACGGAGACGCGGCTTGAAGACTCATCTCTTCAAGCCGCGTCTCCGTGTCCGCGCGGTCGATCCGTCTTAAGGACTCAGGCGGCGCCGCCGGCCTGCGCGCCGGTCTGCGGCGGGAGGCCGAGTATCTCGTCGAGCGGCGCGTATTCGAGACCCTGGTCGTCGGCGACGGCCTTGTAGGTCATCCTGCCGGCGTAGGTGTTGACGCCCTCCTTCAGGCCGGGGTCGCTGTTGATGGCGTCGAGGAAGCCGTGGTTGGCGAGGCGGAGCGCGTACGGGAGCGTGGCGTTCGTCAGCGCGAAGGTCGAGGTGCGCGGCACCGCGCCCGGCATGTTCGCCACGCAGTAGTGCAGAACGTCCTCGACGTAGTAGGTCGGGTTCGAGTGCGTCGTCGGCCGCGTCGTCTCGATGCAGCCGCCCTGGTCCACCGCCACGTCCACGATGACCGCGCCCTTCATCACGTCCTTCAGCATCTCGCGCGTGACGAGCTTCGGCGCGGCCGCGCCCGGCACGAGCACCGCGCCGATGATGAGGTCGGCCTCCGCGATGGCGCCGTGGATGCCGTAGGCCGAGGAGGCGAGCGTCGAAATCTTCGAGAGGAAGATGTCGTCGAGTTCGCGCAGGCGGTCGAGGTTCTTGTCAACAATCGTCACCTGCGCGCCCATGCCGACGGCGATCTTCGCCGCGTTGGTGCCGACGACGCCCCCGCCGATGATGACGATGCGCGCCGCCGGCACGCCCGGCACGCCGCCGAGCAGGACGCCGCGCCCGCCGTTCATCTTCTCAAGGTACTGCGCGCCGACCTGCACGGCCATCCGGCCCGCGACCTCCGACATGGGCGTCAGGAGCGGCAGCGTGCCGCGCCGGTCGGTGATGGTCTCGTAGGCGATGCCCGTCACCTTGTGCTCCAGCAGCGCCCGCGTCTGCTTCGGGTCGGGCGCGAGGTGCAGGTAGGTGAAGAGCAGGAGCCCCTCCTTCATGCGCGCGTACTCCGGCTCGATGGGCTCCTTGACCTTGACGATCATCTCGGCCTCGGCCCACACGTCGTCGGCCGACGGGATGATGGTCGCGCCCGCCGTCTTGTAGAGGTTGTCCTCGAAGCCCGAGCCCTCGCCCGCGCCCTTCTCCACCACGACCCTGTGCCCGGCGTCCGTCAGCGCGCGCACGCCAGCGGGCGTCAGCCCCACGCGGTACTCGTTGTCCTTGATCTCCTTGGGGAGTCCGACGATCACTGTTTTTGTCTCCAGTCTTTTAGTTTTGGGACGAGGGCAAGGCGACCTCGGTGAACGATGCTCTCGTCTCGTCGGGAACCGCCTGAAACTTTTAGGAGATGAACCCCGGCTACTCGAAGTTCACCTCGTCGATCTGCGCGCGTTGCAGCTTGCCGCTGTAGTCCACGTAGACGCTCTTCCACTCGGTGAAGATGTCTAAGACCTGCGTGCCGGCCTCGCGGTGGCCGTTGCCCGTGGCCTTCGTGCCGCCGAAGGGGAGGTGGACTTCCGCGCCGATGGTCGAGGAGTTGACGTAGAAGATGCCGGTGTACATCTCCTGCATCGCGCGGAAGGCGCGGTTCACGTCCGCGGTGTAGATCGACGCCGAGAGCCCGTAGCGCACGCCGTTGCCGATCTCGACGGCCTCTTCGAGCGAGCCCGCCGGGATGACGGTCGTCACGGGGCCGAAAATCTCCTCCTGCGCGATGCGCATCGCGGGCGCGGCGTCGGCGAAGACGGTCGGCTCGACGAAGTAGCCGTCGGCGTGCTCGCCCTTGTCGAGCCGCCTGCCGCCGCAGGCGAGCCGCGCGCCGTCCTCCTTCTGCCCGACCTCGATGTATCCGAGTATGCGGTAGAGCGCGTCGGCGTTAATCACCGGGCCGACGTCCGTGCCGTCGCGCAGCCCGTCCCCGACCTTCAGGCCCTTGGCGCGCTCGACGAGCATCTGCGTGAACTTCTTGTAAACCTTCTTGTGGACGACGATGCGCGAGGAGGCCGTGCAGCGCTGCCCCGAGGTGCCGAACGCGCCCCAGACCGCGCCCTCGACCGCGAGGCCGAGGTCCGCGTCCTCCATCACCATGATGACGTTCTTGCCGCCCATCTCAAGGGAGCAGATGGCGTTGCGCTCGGCGCACGCGCCGGCGACGATGCGGCCGACCTCCGTCGAGCCCGTGAAGGAGACGAGCCTCACCGAAGGGTGCTCGACGAGGGCGGCGCCGGCCGTCTCGCCGTAGCCCGTCACCATATTGACGACGCCCCGCGGGACGCCGGCCTCCTCACACGCCCTGATGAGATTATAGGTCGAGAGCGGCGTGTCCTCCGCCGGTTTGATGACGACGGTGTTGCCGCACACGAGCGCCGGGATGAGCTTCCACGAAGGGATCGCCATCGGGAAGTTCCACGGCGTAATCAGCCCGCACAGGCCGACGGGCTGGCGGACGCACATGGCGAACTTGTCGGGCATCTCGGCCGGCGTCGTGTAGCCGTGCAGGCGCCGGCCCTCGCCGGCCGTGTAGTAGGTGCAGTCGATGGCCTCCTGCACGTCGCCGCCGGCCTCCTTCAAGACCTTGCCCATCTCGCGCGTCATCTCGCGCGCGAACCTGTCCTTGTCGCGGACGAGGATTTCGCCGAGCCGGAAGAGGATCTCCGCGCGGCGCGGCGCGGGCAGGCGCCGCCAGCGGTCGGCGGC
>DASVWB010000455.1:0-12195 GCA_036389815.1 Pyrinomonadaceae bacterium
CGCGCGCAGCTTCCGCCTCAACCCGTGCGGGGGTGTAGACAGTAGGCAGTAGACAGTAGCGCCCCGCGAGGGGCGCGCTGACTCTGACAACGAAGGCGCACTTCGGAAAAGGTTTTCTACTGTCTACTGTCTACTGTCTACTGTCTACTCGCCTATGAAACTCGCGCCGGGGCTCGCCATCAGGAAGTCGCCGATAGACGGGAAGGGCTGCTTCGCCACCCGGCTCTTCCCGAAGGGGCGGAAGATAGCGGAGTACACGGGCGAGCTCATCTCGGAGCGCGAGGTCGAGCGGAGGATCCGCAACCGGCGCAAGCACCGCATCTGCGCCATCGACTACGGCCGCCACCTCGACGGCTCGCGCGGCGGCAACGGCACGCACTACATCAACCACTCCTGCCGCCCCAACTCCTACATGCGCCTCACGCGCGGCCACCTGCTCTTCATGGCGCTGCGCGACATCCGCCCCGGCGAAGAGATCACCTGCGACTACGTCTCCACGCACCACCCCGACACATACCGCTGCCGCTGCAAGGCCGACGGCTGCCGCGGCACACTCAACCGGCCTTCGCGCTAACCCGCCTCACACCGCCACGCCCCGCGTCAGAGCCGCGCGGCACTTCTTACATTCGACCGCGCCCGCGAAGTTGATGAACCCGCAGTCCGGGCAGAGAGAGCGCTTGAGCCGCGGCCCGCTGTCACCGCGCGGCTGAGGGGCAGCCGTCCGCGCCGCGACTTCGGGGCTCGCTAGCGTCAGGTGGCCGCGGCCCGGCACGTCGAGGACGAGCGTGTCCTGACTCAGGCGCACGGTCTTCGGCGTCGCGCACGACTGGAAGACAGCGGCCCAGACGAGCATGACCACGGCGGAGATGATCGGCAGCGCGAAGAGTACGGGGTAGAGCAGGCCGTAGTAGAACGAGAGGACGAAGAAGCCTCCGACGACCGGGACCATGAGGAGCATGACGAGCGCCTTGTAACGCCTGTAAGCCGCGCACGAGGCGCACAGCGGCAGCCTCATCACGTAGGTGGTCGTCGTCATGACGAGGGCGCCGAGGAGTAAGGCGGCCCCGGTCAGCACGTTGCCGCCCGTGCACCTGTACTGCACCTTGTAAAGGCTGACGGGCTTGACCCGGCCACACTTCAGACAGCCGGGGGGCAACTCCGGAAGCGTGAAATCTTCTCGTGCGCTCATAACTTTTTCTCCGTTCTTTCTCGGGCGGATGAACGTCGGCGGCGTGCGAATCAGGGCGGGCGCCCTACAGCCGCGGCAGCGTGAAGCCGACCTTCGAGCCGTGGCCGGGGGCGGACTGGAGGAAGACCTGGCCGCCGTGCTGCTCGACGACCTGGCGGACGAATGAGAGGCCGAGCCCCGTGGACTCCTCCTCCTTGACGCGGCCGTCGCGCGCGACGCGGTAGAACTTCTCCCACACCCTGTCCTGGTCTTCGGGCGGGATGCCGTAGCCGCGGTCTTCGACCGTGAGGCGCACGGCGTCGGCTTCGAGCGCGGTCGAGAGCGTGACGGACGTGCGCTCGGGGCTGTACTTGATGGCGTTGTCGACGAGGTTGGCGACGGCCTGCGTGATGAGGCCGCGGTCGGCCGCGACGGGCGGGAGCCGCTGCGTGTCGCGCTCGACCAGCCGGATGCGCTTGCGCTTCGCGACGGGCTGGTAGCTCGCGACCGTCTCGCGCACCACGTCGTCGAGCGTGAGCGGCGCCATCAGCACCTCCTGCCTGTCCTTCTGCTCCAGCTTCGCCACCGAGAGGAAGGTCGAGAGCATGCGCGCGACGCGCTGCGACTCGGCGTGGATGATGGAGAGGAACTCGCGCGCGTCCTCGGGGATTTTGTCGTCGGCCATCAAAAGCTCGGCGAAGCCGTTGATGGAGGTGACGGGCGTGCGCAGCTCGTGCGACATCAGCGAGAGCATGTCGCTCTTGAGCTTGTCGTACTCCTTCATCCGCGTCACGTCGCGCGCCGTGACGGCGAGGCAGAGCGGGGCGCCCGGCCCCGACTCGTCGCCGCCGCCGCCGCCCGTGACGAGCGCGAGGCGTAGCAGCAGCGTCTGGCCGCGTTCGAGGTAGGTCAGCTCGCGCTCGTAGGGCTGGCCCGTCTGGAGCACGCGGCGGACGGCGATCTGCGGCTCGTCGAAGACGCCCGTGCGGAAGCGTTCGAGCAGGCCGAAGAGGTCGAGCGCGCGCCACTCGCCTTCGCCGAGGCGCGCGGCCGAGAGCATCGCCGGGTTGACGAAGGCGAGCGTGCCGTCGAGGTAGGCGACCGCGTGCGCGTCCGAGCCTTCGGCGAGCACGAGCCCGGCGAAGCCCTGCTCGGCCAGCAGGCCGCTCACCACGCCGAAGGCTTCGAGCCGCTGCCGCGCCGCGCGCGACGAGTAAAGGGTGGCGCGGGCGCGCGGCACGTCGAGCGCGCGCGCGTCGTCGCGCTGGAGGTTGCGCGCGAACTGCGCGCTCACCGTCTCAAGCAGCGGGCGGTCGTCCTCCTCGAAGCGCTCGCGCAGGCGCAGGAGCAGCGCGCCGACCGACTGACCGTCGTGCCTGAGCGGCGCGGCGACTTGGGAGCGCGCGTCCGCCCCGTCTCCGTCCGCCTTCACTTCGAGTTGCCCCGACGCCATCACGCGCTCGCACGTCCGCACGTTCTCGCGCCAGGCCGAGTTGCGGTCGGTCTCGGCCGCCGCCTGCGTGTGCGCGCGCAGCCGCGCCGCCTGCACGGGCGCGCCCGACTCGTCGAGGCGGAAGATGACCGCCTCTTCCAGGGGCAGCACCGTGTCGAGCAGCTTCAACCCGCTCACGAGGCGCCCGCTCGCCCCGCGCCCTTCGAGCGCCGAGGTCTTGAGCGCCACGCGCTCGACGTTCTCCGTGAGCAGCGCGTCGATCTTCCAGAGCCGACGCGCCTGCGCCGCCGCCAGCGAGCCGGCGCCCGCGAAGAGCATCGGCGCGAACACGACGTCGAGGTGCAGGAAGCGCGAGGCCGCCAGGGATGCCGCGCAGAGCAGCACGAGCGCGCCGGCCACGACGCGCAACGCGCGACGCGCGCCGAGCCGCTCGGCCGCGAGCCCGCCGCCGAGACCCGCCGCGCAGATGAGCAGCAGCACCACCCAGACCTGCGGCGCGACGCTCGGCGTCGCCGGGTCGTCGAACATGAAGAGCGCCGCGGGCGAGGCCAGGAGCCCCACGCCCCACGCGCCCGCCACCAGGGCCGACACGCACAGCGACAGCGCCGCGGAGAAGGAGACCGATTTGAAGGAGAAGGAGACCGGGCTTTTCAAGGCTTTACCGGAAAGGGTCGGACTGAGGAAGGAATTTCCAACGCGGGCGCCGGGGAGCGGCGCCAGAAATCATCTTACAACGCCGGTCGCGGGCTAAACAAGAGTTGTTTTCCGCGCCGCGGCGTTTAACTTTCAGTCTTGACTGACGGCCGCGAGCGCGTCGAGCAGCTCGCCCTCTTCCGTCCCGTCCACGGTGCGGAGGTCGAGGACGAGGCGGTCGCCGAGTATGCGCGCGACGACGGGCGGCTCGCGCCGCCGCAGCCGCCCGTCGAGCGCGGCGGCCGAAAGGGTTGTGTGAGCGAGGGCGACGAGCGCGGTCTTCGGGTGCGTCGTAGGGGCCGAGCCGCCGCCGACGGCCGACTCGCCTTCGACGACCTCGATGCCGATGGCGCCGTCGGGGAGTCGGTGTCGCAGCCGCCCGACGAAGTCGCGCGCGCGCCGCTCGACCTCTTCGCGCGTCGCGGAGAGCATCCGCAGCGCGGGCACCTCGCGCGCCGCCTCGCCCCGCCTGTAGGAGTCGAGCGTCGCTTCGAGCGCGGCGAGCGCCAGCTTGTCTGCGCGCAGCGCGCGGTAGAGCGGGTGGCGGCGCAGCCTTCGGACGGCCTCGCCCCGCCCGACGACGAGGCCGGCCTGCGCCGACCCGAGCAGCTTGTCGCCGCTGAAGCTGACCACGTCGGCGCCGCGCGAAATGGAATCCCTGATGACGGGCTCGCCCGCGAGGCCGTGCGGCGCGAGGTCTGTGAGCGCGCCGGAGCCCGCGTCCTCGTAGAGCAGCAGCCCGCGTTCGTGCGCGAGCGCGGCCAGCTCTTCGAGCGCCGGCGCGGCCGTGAAGCCGACGATGCGGTAGTTTGAAGGGTGGACGCGCATCAGCAGCCGCGTGCGCTCCGTGACCGCGCGCTCGTAGTCGGAGAGGCGCGTGCGGTTCGTCGTCCCGACCTCGACGAGCGTCGTGCCCGACTGCGCCATCACGTCGGGCACGCGGAAGTCTCCGCCGATCTCGACCAGTTCGCCGCGCGAGACGACGGTCTCCCCGCCGCGCGCCAGCGTCGTCAGCACGAGCAGCGCCGCGGCCGCGCAGTTGTTGACGACGAGCGCCTCTTCCGCGCCCGTCAGCTCGGCGAGCAGGTCTTCGGCGCGCGCGCCGCGCCTGCCGCGCGCGCCCGTTTCCGTGTCGTATTCGAGCGTGCAGTAGCCTGCGGCCTCACGCGCGACGGCGCGGCGCGCGGCCTCGGAGAGCGGCGCGCGGCCGAGGTTCGTGTGCAGCACGACGCCAGTCGCGTTGACGACGCGGCGCAGCCCACGCGCCCGCTCGCGCTCGGCCGCGAGCGCGAGCCTGCGCGCCGCCTCCGCGAGCAGCGATTCGCGCGCCCCGTCGTCGCCGGACGCCGCCGCGAACCCGGCGCCCGAACGGAGTTCCGCGCGCAGCCCGTCGGTCACGGCGCGCGCGAGCGCGGTCAGGTGCTCCGCGCCGACGCGCCCGCGGAGCGCCGCCGCCTCGGGCGTGCGCAGGAGCGCGTCCACGGAAGGCAGCGCGCGCAGTCTCTCGGTCAGGGTCGAGTCGGGCATGTCGGCCGAGTCGGTAGTCAGGGACGAGACGTTAGTGGTAAGTTTAGCCTTGTGCCTCGCGGCGCGTGTGTATTCTACGCCGCGCGGCCGGCGTTCGAGAAACCGAAAATGACGAAAGCCCTGCCGACGAAGAAGGCCGAGAGGGAAGGGGCGCGCGTGCTCCTCGACGCGGCGGAGGACGGCGACGCGGCGGCCGTGGCGGAGTCGCTGGCCGCGGGCGCGCGTGCGGACGCGCGGCTCGCGCCGGGCGGCGAGACCCCGCTCATGCGCGCGGCGGCGCGCGGCCACGAAGAGGTCGCGCGCGTGCTGCTCGACGCGGGCGCGGACGCGTCGGCGCGGAGGGCCGACGGCTTCACGCCGCTCATCCTCGCGACCCTTTTCGGGCACGAGCGCGTGGTGCGCCTCCTCGTCGGGAGCGGCGCGGACGCGCGGGCGCGGACGAGTCTGGGGACGACCGCCGCGGCCTGGGCCGCCGCCCGCGGCTTCGTGGAGATGGCCGACCTCCTGCGCGAGGCCGAGGCCGCGATGCCGCCCGCGGACGCGCCCGCCGCAGAAGCCAACGCGCCTGCCGCACGGCCCGACGCCGAAGCCGAGACTACTCTTGCGGCGCAGCCCTCCGCCGCGCGCCCCGGCGAAGCGGACATCTTTTCGAGGAAGGCCGCGGGGGAGGACGGCCGGCGCGGCGCACCGACTGACGCGGCGGCGGTCGTCGCTTCGTCGCGTGACGCGGAGGCGGCTTTATCCGCGCTCCCGCTGTTCGCGGGTGCTTCGGATGAGCCTGCGGGCGCCTTATCTTCGGCGGGAGTCTCGCGGCCGGAAGAGCCCGCCACAGACGTTCACGCGGCAGGAGTCTCTTTGCGGCTCGACGGCCGGTCGCCGGCGCACCCTTCCGCTTCGACTTTCAGGCTCGGGCACTTCCTGCGCTCGTGGCAGGGCTCTGTCGGGGCGGCGCTCCTGCTGCTCGCCTTCGGGGTGGCGGTCTACGCTTACGTCCGCGGCGGGGCGGCCCCGCGCCCGCCCGCGCCCGCCGCGCCCCAGCAGACGCCGGCCGCACCGCAGGCGGCCGCACAAGTCCCCGCGCCGACGCCTTTCACGACGCCCACGCCCGGCTTCCCGACGCCCGACCCGCAGGGCGTCATGCCCGTCTACGACCCCGCGCTTGCCGCGCCTGGCACCGCCGGCCAGCCCTTCTACGTACCTCAACCCGCGCCCGGCCCCGTCCCGGCCGACGTGCCGCGCGAGTTGACGGTCGTCTCGGAGGGCGGCGCGCCCGCGGGTGGTGAGGCCGGCCGCGCGAAGCGTAAGCCTGAGGCCAACGCCAACGCGGCCGCCCCCGCGCAGGGCAACGCGCGCGGCGAATCCCCCGCCGAGACCGACGCGCGACCCCCGCGCCCCGCGCGCACGCCCGACCCCGAACAGCGCCCGGCGCCCCCAGCCGCCGCGCCCAACCCGCCTCCCGCCCCGCAGCCCACGCCCGGCCGCGGCAAAGTCATCCCCTGGCCGCCGGAGTAGATGCAGTAGACAGTAGAAAACCCTTCGTGGTCTGGTCGGCCGGCCTGTCAGCGTCAACGCCCGCCGGGCGGAGCCCTACTGACTACTGCCTACTGACTACTGCCTACTGACTACTGCCTACTTCAAAGTTGTTGACACCCTCCGGGCCGAAACCATATGGTAGAAATGAGGCCGCGCGGGCGGCCCTCGGAGGAGTTTAAGAGAGTGCCGATCCGCGAGAACAAGTTCGCACGCCGCGCGCGGGAGCGGGAGCGGGAGCAGCAGAACGGGAACACGAAGAAACTCGTCCTGCGCGACCAGCAGCCGACCGTGGAGGAGCAGTTGGCGCGCCTCGAAGAGGACATCCGCCGGCTCAAGGTCGAGTTCGACATCTACTTCAACGGCGCGGCCAAGCGCCCGCCCTACGACACGAAGGGGCGCGTCGAGACGCTCATCAAGCGCCTCGCCGACGAGCGCACGCTCAGCTTCGCGCAGCGCTACCACTACAACTCGCTGGCCGCGCGCTTCACCTCCTTCATGCAGCTCTGGCGGCGGACGATGCAGGATCGCGAGGAGGGGCGCGGGGCCGCCGCGCAGCGCCGCGCTTCGGCGCCGGCCCCCGAGCCCGAGTCGTCCCCGGCCACCTTCGTCTCCGCCGACCCGCGCTCGGACGTGCGCACCGTGCGCGGGCTCTACGAGGCGCTCGTCGAGGCCCGCCAGAGGTGCGGCGAGCCGACCGACGACCTCTCCTTCGCGCGCTTCCACCGCATGGTGGCCGAGAAGTCGCAGGCGCTCAAAGAGCGCGCGGGCTGCGAGCGCGTCCACTTCTCGGTCGCGGTCAAAGACGGCCGCGTCCAGTTCAAGGCCAAGGCGGAGAAGTAAAGAAAGTAAGCGGTAAGCAGTGAGCGGTGAGCAGTTAGAAGGCGAAACGCCTTTACTGCTCACCGCTCTCTACTTACCGCTTACTGCTTTCTTGAGTGCCTTGCTTTTGGCGAGTGCGCTTGCCGGCTCGTTGCGAAGTCCGGAAGCGGTCAGTGGCCTTCAACGAAAGCTGAAGTGTTCAGTTGGGGAGAGTTACATCTTGATCACTTTCTCGGCCTGAGGGCCCTTCGGGCCCTGCGTGACCTCGAACTCGACCTCCTGCCCCTCTTCGAGGGTCTTGAAGCCGTCGCCCTGGATGGCGCTGTAGTGAACGAAGATGTCGGAAGAGCCGGGCTGCTCGATGAAGCCGTAGCCCTTCGCGTTGTTGAACCACTTGACCTTACCGGTAATTCTAGGCATAGCTGACGAATCCTCCTAACGATTCGGTGAAAAGGGTCGGCCGGAAACTAGGGGCAGCCCCGGACAGCACCCGCAAGGTTGATCCAAGAGCCGGCGCGCGCCCGCAACGAAACGCGCCCAAACACTCAAAAAAAATGCCCGCGAACGACGGCCCCGGCTTCAAAAGCCTTTCGGACTCGTCGTGCACGGACGGGGACAGAACCACTGCAACTTCATTGCTAACGCTGGCAAGTCTAAGGTTTTGGGCGAGTTAAACCGCCCGCGGCGGGTTGACGACGGCGCATACTAAGCGAAACCTTCCGCGCTGTCAACACAAAAATTCGCGCCGCCCGAAGCATTACGCGGCCGCCGGCCGCCCCGAACTAGCGCGCCGGCAGGTAGTGGCGGGGGCTTACGGGCAGTTCGCCGACCCGCACCTCGTAGTGGAGGTGCGGCCCCGTCGAGCGCCCCGTCGAGCCGACCTGACCCAGCTCGTCGCCCCGCCTAAGCTCCTGTCCGGCCGAGACTTCTATCTTCGAGAGGTGGCCGTAGCGGGTCGTCAGCCCGTTGCCGTGGTCGATGACGACCGTCTGCCCGTAGCCGTTCTTCCAGCCGGCCTCGACGACGCGGCCGTCGGCCGGCGCGAAGACGGGCGTGCCGCGCGCCGCGGCGATGTCCTGGCCGGGGTGGAACTCCGCGCCCCCGCCGCCGAACGGGTTGCCGCGCACCCCGAAGCTGTCCGTGGACTCGCCCTCGACCGGCCAGATGGACGGGACGCGCGCGCGCTCCTTGAGTGCCGCCTCGTAGACCTGCAAGTCCATCTCCAGGCGCGCGGCGCGCGCCTCCAGCGTTTCGAACGAGGACGGGTCGAGCCCGGGGCCGCCCGCGCCGTGCGGGCTCGTGCCCTCCTCCTCGCCCTCGCCGCCGACGCCCGACATCTCGGAGAGGCGGCGGGACTTGTCCTCGATGGCGTCGACGCGGTTCTCCAGCCTCCGGAGCTTCTGGCGCTGGTGCTCGTTCTCCTGCCGCAGGCGGCTGTTCTCCTCCTCGACGCGCAGGTGCGCGGCCTCGCGCGCGAGCCCGTAGACGCCGTAGGCGGCGGCGCAGAAGAGGAACATGACGACGACGGCCGAGACCTTGACCCAGCGCTTGTGGATGGAGATGCGGCGGACGTAGGAACGCGAGCGGGAAGTTTGAGAAACGATGAAAGCGTAAAAACGCTCGTCTCTGTTCATCGCAGTGTGCTCCTTGGGCGCCCCGTCCGCCGCCACACTTTAGGGGAGCAGGGCACACGGATGAGCGCGAAAGGCACTGTCTGCCGAAAGAAGGCGACGAGTGCGAAAACTATTGATTTACCGGGTTCTAGTTAGCGAGACCCTTCCTGAAGAGTGCGGCCGAGGCGCGTCCCATGAAGATAAAACCGAGGGCGCTTCTCGTTTGGGGCTGCACAAGGAGCTAGACCCTAACACACGAGGTTTTTGATTGCAAACCGCGGCTCGGCACCAACTCGGACAAGAGAGAGCGCCCGCCGTCCGTAAACCCCTCGGGCGGCGGGCGCTTGAATTTCGTGTGTCCGACGTGCGCGGGCGAGCCTCAGAGCCCTTCGGCCTCGCGCCGGCGGCGGTTGCGCGCGCTCAGGTAGGTGATGACGATGAGCAGCATCAGGACGACGAAGGCGACGACGATCCCGACCTTGAGGACGACGGTCAGGAAGGCGACGAGCGCGATCAGTTTCTTGACGAGGATGATGAGCAGCGCGATGAGCGCCGCGATGCTGCCGAGCCTGCCCGCCGCCATGAGAAAACCTGACATCTCCGTAAATTCTCCTTCTTCGTTGACCGGACGCCCCGCGCGCGGCGTCCCCGCGTCCCGGAACATCTTAACAGAAGCCCGCCCGCAGGCCCGACCTTAAAACCGCGGCTCGCCCGGCCATCCGCCGACCGGCTCGCGCGAGGAGACCTGCGTCACCAGCTCCCCCGTCCCGAACCTCGTCACCTGCGCCGGGAGCGAGCCCGTCTGCCCGCCGACCACCGAAGGCGGCCGCGAGAAGGAGTCGAAGCTCGGCGCCTCGCGCCGCCCCGTGCGCGCGCGCACCCAGTCGAAGAGCATGTAGGCGCCGAGCAGCACCAGCACCACGGGCAGGAACTCGCGCACCGGCAGCCGCACGTTGAAGATGGTGTGGAGCAGGAAGACCGTTCCGAGAGAGATCATCGTCACGGCCCACGCCAGCGGGTTCCCGTAGAGGCGGCGCGCGATGGCGTCGTGCTCGGCCTCGGGCGCGAGCCCCGAGCGGATGAGCTGCGCCGTGCGCACGGCGTCCACGGCCGCGAAGAGCCAGGTGCCGATGATGCCGAGGACGAAGAAGGCCGTGCCGTCCGTGACGGCCGCCATCTGGAAGAAGCTAGCGAAGATCGTGAAGTGGACGAGCGCCTTCGAGGTCTGTCCGTTGTAGGCGGCGCCGAGGCCGGGGCAGACGAACGAGAGCAGCAGCGCCACGAAGGCCGAAGTCCTGCGCCGGACGACGCCCGAGGCGCCGGGCCGCGCCTGCTGCTGCTGCAAAATCTCGACGCCCGTGACGATGCAGTCCTGGCAGTAGGGGAAGCCGCGTATGCGGTGGTCGCACGCGGGGCAGAGCGGGCGGCCGCAGCGGCTGCACTGCACGACCGCGCGGTTCGTCAGGTGGTACGCACAATTCATCAAACCTGATGCCAACTCTTTCGCCCCCGAACCCTGCCTGATAAATCTGCCGCCGGAAGTCTCCGCGCCCGCGCCGGGCAGCCTTTACTTCTTCTGCCCCTGCGAGCCGTTCGCGCCCTGCGGCGCGGCGACGAGGCCGGTCGTGGCGCGCTTCAACTCGTCGGCGCGCGAGGCGCCGTAGGAGTAGGTCTGCGAGGCCAGCCGGATGCTCTCGCGGTACATGCCGGCGATGGAGCCGTCGTCGGAGAGCGTGCTCGTGCCGACGAGCACGGCCAGGATGACCATCGTGGCGACGGTCGCGAGCTGCGGCGTCACCATCGCGTCGAGCCAGCCGCGCATCCACTCCGCGACGCGCGCGCCGAAGGGGGCGCGCACCGCCTCGGCCTCGGTCGTGCCGAGCGTCGCCTGAAGTATGCGCGCGTGGAGGCCGGCCGGCACCTCGCGCTCCTCGCCGATGTAGGAGTAGCAGGCGCCGATGGCGCGCACGACCTGGCCGGGCAGGTCGGAGCAGCGGTTGCAGAGCGCGGCGTGCCGCTCCCAGCGGTGGTAGAGCGGGGCGGGGATGAAGCCGTCGAGGTAGTCCGTCAGGTAATCCTCGAACTCCTCGCAGCTCATCGAGGTCTCGGGCGCGGTCTTCAGAAGTATGCGCGCCTCCAGCCCCGGCGTGGGCTGGGGTGGCACGTCCGCGCGGCACTCGACGATGGCGTTCCGGACTTCGTTCAGAAGCTCGTGGCAGACCGGGCACCGCAGCGCGTGCTCGCCGAAGGCGCGGTTGGCCTCTCCGTCGAGCGCGCCGTCGAGGTAGTCCGTCAGACGATCTTCAAACTCTGTGCAAAGCATCCTAAATCCGCTCCATCCCTTCCACTCCCGGTTTGAACTGCTCCGGCGACCGCGCGGCCCGTTCACCCTGCGAGCCGGCGGCGCCCAGACACCGACAACCTCATCAAACGTCGCTCATCGCGACGACGCGCATCCTGCGCAGAATCTTGGCCAGCTCGATGCGGCCGCGGTTAATCCTCGACTTGACCGTCCCCTCGGGGATTTTCAGGTGGTCGACTATCTCCTGGTAGCTCAGCTCCTCTATGTCGCGGAGGATGACGCACGTCCGGAGGTCGGGCGGCAGCTTGTCGATGGCGGCCTGCACCTGCTCGCCCAGTTCGTGCCGCTCCATCTCGCGCTGCGGCGTGTTGCCGGCGGCGCGCAGGTGGTAGGTGTGACCCTCGATGTCCTCGGCCTGCGTGTCCTGCGGCGCGCGCTGGCGCCGGCGGTAGTCGTCTATGACGAGGTTGCGTGCGAGGCGCATCAGCCAGTTCTGCAAGTCGCCCTGCTTCGGGTCGTACTGGTCGAGCGAGCGGTAGACGCGGACGAAGACCTCCTGCGTCAAATCCTCCGCGGCATCCGAGCGCGAGGTGAAGCGGTAGGCGAGGTTGTAGATGCGGCGCGAGTAGGTCTGCACGACCTCCTCCCACGCCGCGCCGTCCCCGGCGCGACACCTCCTGACCAGCTCAGCCCCTTCGCTGACACTCACTGCCGTAGCTACTCCCACCTCGCGCCCCTTCAAAGTCCCTCCGCGGCCTCAAGGCAAAGCGCCCGCGTGGGTGGTCAACCCATTGTCAAACGGGCATTACGACCGCCTGAAAGGGAAAGTTCCCGCCGCCCCGGGCCGCCCGGCCCGCCGGAACGTGTGCCGCCGCCCGCCCGCGCCGCGCCGTCCCGCGCGGTGACTATTATAGCCTAACGATGCTACACTATATCTTGTGTCCTCGGGTACGCGAAGTCAAATCGGAGCACAAGTAAGGGGCGGCCGCCTCACACGGCACGGCAGGGCGGCCGGCGGGCGGGGCCCGCTTCGGGGCTGAAAACCTTTGCGTAAACACCTGAAATTCGTCGCCCTGTGCCTGTTCGC
>DASVWB010000456.1:0-15805 GCA_036389815.1 Pyrinomonadaceae bacterium
TACGAGCGTGCTTGCCGCCCTCGTCGGTGCACGGATTTCTAACCTCATCCCTTCTTCTCCTTCAGACTTAACCCATTCCCGCGGGAGAGCTTTTCACTTGCGATAAGCGGGGCACTTGAGAGCCCGCCCGGCCCTCCGGCACACGCGGTGCCGGCCGCGCCGGCTCCGTCCGACTCCCCGCGGTAACACGCGCCCGGCCGCGAATTTCCGCGCCCTTCCCTGCCTCCCGCCCCGCTTGCCAGACGGCCTCCGGGTCGCTTAAATTACCCTCTCGACTTTTGAGGTTCTATCCCGCACAGCAATTGTCAACACCGAGGCGTCGCGGGGCTCAAACTCCGCCCGTACACCCCGCGCGCCGACCTGTCGAAAGGATGTCGGACCCGAGGCCATGAAAGCTTACCCAACCAACCAGATTCGCAACCTGGCCGTCATCGGCCACGGCCACGCCGGCAAGACGCAGCTCGTCAGCTCGCTCCTCCACCTCGCCGGCGCCACGCCCCGCTGGGGCAAGGTGGACGAGGGCACGACCACGACCGACTACGACGAAGACTCCGTCGCGCGCAAGATCACGCTCAACAGCCAGCTCGCCCACTGCGAGTGGCGCGAGCACAAGGTCAACCTCATCGACACGCCCGGCTTCTCGGCCTTCCTCCCGCACGCGCGCCCGGCGCTGCGCGTCGCGGACTGCGCGCTCGTCGTCGTCGACGGCGTCTCCGGCGTCGAGGTAGGCACCGAGAAGTCCTGGGGCTACGCCAACGAGTTCATCACGCCGCGCATGATGGTCATCACCAAGCTCGACAAGGAGCGGGCCGACTTCGGCCACGCGCTCGACACCGCGCGCTCGACCTTCAGCCGCGCCATCGTCCCCTTCACGCTCCCCATCGGGCAGGAGGCCAACTTCAAGGGCGTGGTGGACGTCGTCCACCAGAAGGCCTACGAGTTCGACGCCGCGGGCAGGGCGCGTGAGATTCCCATCCCCGAGCAGGGGCGCGAGGTGTTCGAGCGCGAGCGCGAGCGCCTGGTCGAGGTCATCGCCGAGTCGGACGACGCGCTGATGGAGAAGTGGATGGAGAACGGCACGCTCGACGAGGCCGACATCATCCCGAACATCTCGAAGGCCATCGCCGGCTCGCGCCTCTGCCCCGTCTTCGCCGCCTCGTCGCTCACGCTCGTCGGCCTGCAACAGCTCCTCGACGGCATACTCGACTACGCGCCCGCGCCCGACGCGCACGAGAACGAGAAGGGGCGCGCGAGCCTCGACGAGGGCGCGGCCGAGGTCACGCGCGGCTACCACGCCGAGGAGCCCTTCTCGGCCTACGTCTTCCGCACCATCGCCGACCCGTTCGCCGGCCGCATCAACGTGATGAAGATCATCTCGGGCCGCGTCAAGGCCGACGCCACCGTGCAGAACACCACGCGCGGGGCGGCCGAGCGCCTCGGCGCGCTCCACTCGATGCAGGGCAAGCAGCTCGACAAGATCGACGAGGCCAGCGCGGGCGACATCGTCGCCGTCGTCAAGCTCAGGGAGACGCAGACCGGCGACACCCTCGCCGACAAGGCCGCGCCCGTCGTCTACGACCCCATCGAGTACCCCGAGGCCGCCATCTCCTTCGCCATCGAGCCGAAGTCGCGCCAGGACGAGGAGAAGATTTCGGCCGCGCTCCACAAGATTCTCGAAGAGGACCCCTCGCTCCACTTCACGCGCGACGCGCAGACGAAGGAGTTCATCCTCTCCGGGTCGGGGCAGCTCCACATTGAGACCGTGGTCGAGAAGCTGAAGAGCCGCTACCACGTCGAGGTGGCGCTCCACCCGCCGAAGGTGCCCTACAAGGAGACCATCACGGCGCGCGCCGAGGTGCAGGGGCGCCACAAGAAGCAGACGGGCGGGCGCGGCCAGTTCGGCGACTGCAAGGTCGTCTTCGAGCCGCTGCCGCGCGGCGGCGGGTTCGTCTTCGAGGACAAGATTTTCGGCGGCTCCGTCCCGCAGCAGTTCCGCCCGGCCATCGAGAAAGGGATAGTGGAGGCGGCCTCGACTGGGGCCATCGCCGGCTACCCGCTCGTGGACTTCAAGGTGACGCTCGTCGACGGCTCGTACCATACCGTGGACTCTGACGAGCATAGTTTCCGCGCGGCCGGGCGCAAGGCGTTCCGCAACGCCATCGAGAAGGTGAAGCCGACCATCCTTGAGCCCATCATGAACGTCGAGGTGGTCGGCCCCGTCGAGTGCTCGGGCGACATCATGGGCGACCTCAACTCGCGGCGCGGCCGCGTGCAGGGCATGGAGATGCGCGGCAAGAGCCAAGTCGTCAAGGCGCAGGTGCCGATGTCGGAGATGCTCGACTACCAGTCGAAGCTCAACTCCATCACGGCCGCCCGCGGCTCCTTCCACATGGAGTTCTCGCACTACGACCCCGTCCCCGGCCAGATCGCGCACAAGATCGTCGAGCAGGCCCGCGCCGAGGGCAGAATCAGGGCCGAAGAGGAAGAGTAAGCGAGCCATGTCGGCCGAAATCGCAAAATACTCCTTCACCGCCGAGGAGTTCGAGCGCCTGGGCGCGGCGGGCATCCTCCGACAGGATGCCCGCCTTGAACTCATCGAAGGGGAGATTTGCGAGATGCCGCCCATCGGCAGCGCTCACGCCGCGTGCGTGAAATTTCTGAGCGGACTCCTCAACCGCCTTTTCGGCGGCACTTTCATCGTCGGCGTGCAAGACCCGGTTCGGCTGAACGACTTCTCGGAGCCGCAGCCGGACGTGTCGCTGCTCCGCTGGCGCGACGACTACTACCGCGGCGCGCACCCCGCGCCCGCGGACGTGCTGCTCGTGATAGAAGTCGCGGACGCGACCGCCGCCTCAGACCGCAAGGTCAAGCTGCCGCTCTACGCGCGGGCCGGGATACCCGAGGCGTGGCTCGTGGACATACCGGAAGGGCGGGTCGAGATTTACTCGGACCCCGCGGACGGCGGCTACCGGCGCGCGGAGGTCTTCGGGCGCGGCGCGGAGGCGAGGTCTCACGCCGTCGAGGGGCTCGACGTCGGCGTCTCACAACTCCTCGGGTAGCCCGCGGCCGCGCGCGCGCGTAAAGGCGTTGACTGCGGGGCGTCGGATGTTGTAGGAACGCCCCCGCCGAAGTTCCCTCGCGCTCTAACATAAACGGAAGGAGTCCGACGATGAGAAGAATCATGTCCGCCCTGCCGGCCGCGCTGGTCTTTCTGGCGCTCGCGCTGGCACTCGCCCTGCCCGGGCCCACGCGCACGGCCGGAGCCGCCTCCGACATCAACGAGAGGTGCACGCAGTGCCTCGCACGAACCCGACAGCAGTACGAAAACTGCCAGGCGCAGTTCGGCTTCGACACGCGCTGCGACGAGCAGTTCAACCGCAACATCGTGAACTGCCACAGGGAGTTCTGCGAGCAGTAACGCGCCCCCGACCCTTCGAGCCCGGACGGCCGACTGAGCCCCGGCGGTGCGCAATGCGAGACCTGGACGAGGTGTTCGAGGAGTTGGGCGGGTCGGACTTCAGGAGGCGGTTCCGCCTGCGGGGCCGCGAGTCGGAATACCTGCGCGCGAGGGGGCTCGCGACGGTGATGTCGCACGCGGCCGACTTCGTGTCCGAGCGGCTCGCGCCGGCCGAGCCGGCCAACGACGGCCGGCAGACCCCGATGCGCAACCACCCCGTCTTCGTCGCGCAGCACGCCACGGCGACCTGCTGCCGCGGCTGCCTCTCCAAGTGGCACCGCATCCCGAAGGGGCGCGCGCTCGACGAGCGCGAGACCGCCTACGTCCTCTCCGTCATCGAACGCTGGCTCAAAGGGATGACGAGTGACGGGTGATGGGTGATGGATGAAAGGCAACCGGCTTTTCATCCGTCACCCGTCACCCGTCACTCGTCACTTCCCCCCCGGCTTCCCGCGCCTGCTCGTCCCTCATCTCGCGCGTGAGGAAGTAGTTGAGGCCTGTGCGGATGACGGCGATGGCGCCGAGCTTGCCGATCTGGTCCCAGGTCGGGGCGACGGCCGTGGTCAGGATGTCGGCGCCGAGCTGGAATTCGAGCGCGAGGGCGAGGTAGCGCGCCAAGGTCAGCCGGATGCGGTTGAAGCCTTCGGCGCGCGGCGGCGAGAGTGCCCGGCGGAGCTGGAGGACGGCGGTCGCGACGCCGAGCCCGATGATGAGCGCGCCGAGCGTCTCGATGACGAGCTTGAGCCACTGGACGGCGTTGACGACCGAGCCCTCGACCCAGCTCTCGGACGGCGACAGTAAAAGGCTCCTCGCGCCCTCCGGCGCGAGCCAAAGGAGTGACAAAGGCTTGCGGCCCCCCTTCCGAAGTCTTCACGCAGTAGTAGCACACACGGGCGTGCCGGCGGAAGCGCGACGTCAGGATTCGACGCGGTAGGGCGAGCCGTCGGCGCGCCAGTCGGCGCGCGCGACCTGGTAGTGCACGCAGTCGAAGCCGTAGTAGTGCGCGTCGCCGACGAACGTCATCCCGAGGCGTTCGAGGACGCGGCGCGAGCGGAGGTTGTCTTTGAAGGTGAGCCCCGCGATGGCGTCGAGCCCGAGCCGCTCGAAGCCGTAGCGCAGGCACGCGCGGCCGGCCTCCTGCGCCAGCCCGCGCCCCCACGCGCCGCGCGCGAGCATGTAGGCCAGCTCGACGCCGGCGCCCCCGTGCCCCCCCGAGAGGCCGCAGTAGCCGACGAGCCCGCCCGTCTCCTTCAGCTCCAGCGCCCAGCGGCCGAAGCCGCGGCGGCGGAAGGCCGCGAGGATGGTTTCGAGGTTGGCGCGCGTCTCCTCGCGCGTCATCGGGTGGCCGTGGCCGATGAAGCGCATCACCTCGGGGTCGCGCGTGATCTCGCTCATCGCGTCGAGGTCTTCGGGGCGGAACATGCGCAGGCGCAGCCGCGCCGTCTCTAGCTGGTCGGCGGCGGAGGGGGGTTGGGCCCCGGCGTCCGTGTGAAGGGTTGGTGCCAACACTGTTCTTCTACCTCTAGGCCGCGGCGAGGCTGCCCGCCTCCTCCTCCCGGCCCGCCGTGAGTTGGGTGAATTCGTCGCCCGCGAGCAGCTCGACGGCCTGCCCCGCGCCGACCGGGCGCGAGAAGAGGTAGCCCTGGCCGTAGTCGCAGCCGAGGGAGCCGAGCTGGCAGAGCTGCTCGCGCGTCTCGACGCCCTCGGCGACTACCTCCATGTCGAGGCTGCGCGCCAGCGTGACGATGGTGCGCACGATCTCCGCGTTCTCCGCGTTGTCCGTCATCTGCGTGACGAAGGAGCGGTCGATCTTGAGGGTGTCGATGGGGAAGCGGTGCAGGTAGGAGAGCGACGAGTAGCCGGTGCCGAAGTCGTCGATGGAGATGCCGACGCCGAGCGCCCGCAGTTGCGTCAGCATGCCGATGGCCGTGTCGATGTTCTCGGCGACCATGCTCTCCGTGATCTCCAGCTTCAGGTTCGAGGCCCGCAGCCCCGAGTCGCGCAGCGCCTTCGAGACCTGCTCGATGAGGTCGGCCTGCGAGAACTGGCGGCTCGACAGGTTGACGCTGATGGTCACGTGCTCGTCGGCGAGGCCGAGCTTCTGCCACGCGCGCATCTGACCGCACGCCTCGTTCAAGACGAAGAGCCCGAGCGGCACGATGAGCCCCGTCTCCTCCGCGACGGGCACGAAATCGCCCGGCATCACCAGCCCGCGCTCGGGGTGGCGCCAGCGCACCAGCGCCTCGAAGCTCGCCACCTTGCCCGTCTCCAGCGAGACGATGGGCTGGTAGTTGAGGAAGAACTCCTTGCGCGTGAGGGCGCGGCGCAGGTCGGTCTCGATCTGCAAAAGCTCCATCGCGCGGTCGTGCATCTCCTTGTCGAAGACGACGTGGCGCTTCTTGCCCTCCATCTTCGCGCGGTACATCGCCGTGTCGGCGTCGCGCAGGAGGTCTTCCGCACGCTCGTAGCCGGTGTTCGAGAGCGCGATGCCGATGGAGGCGGTGGTGAAGACCTCGTGGCCGCCGATGTTGAAGGGCTGCGTGACGGCCTCCTGCACGCGGCGCGCGACGTCGATGGCGTCCTCCGTGGACGTGAGGTCTTCGAGCAGGATGGTGAACTCGTCGCCGCCGAGGCGCGCGACGGTGTCGCCGGGGCGCAGGCAGGCTTCGAGGCGGTGCGCGATGCCGACCAGGAGCTGGTCGCCGACCATGTGGCCCAGGGAGTCGTTGATGATCTTGAAGCGGTCGAGGTCGAGGAAGAGCGCGGCGAACAGCCGGTCGCCCGAGCGGCGCGAACGCTGGATGGCCATCTTCACGTGATCCATGAAGAGCGCGCGGTTCGGCAGCCCCGTCAGCGCGTCGTGGAAGGCGTCGTGCAGGAGCTGCTCCTCGGCGCGCTTGCGGTCGGTGATGTCCTGTATCTGGAAAATAAGGTGGAGCGGGCGGGCCTCGCCGTCGCGGACGAGCGACATGCCGAGGTGCGCCCAGACCTCCTTGCCCGCCTTGTGGCAGTAGCGCAGCTCCGTCTGGTGCGACGAGACCGCGCCGGCGGCGAAGCGCTGCACCTGCTCGTCGAGCGCGGCGATGTCGTCGCGGTGCGTCAGGCGCTGCACGTCCGACTCCAGCAGCTCCGCCTCGCCGTAGCCGACTATCTCGCACAGGGAGCGGTTGACCTGGAGCCAGCGGCCGGCGAGCGAGACGACCGCCATCCCGATGGTCGCGTTGTCGAAGGCCGAGCGGAAGCGCTCCTCGGAGGCCCGCAGCGCCTCCATGTGCTGCTGGACTTCGAGCGCGTGCTGCTGCGCCAGCTCGGCCTGCTTCGCCGAAGCCTCGACGTTCTTGAGGTAGGTGCAGTAGGTGAAGTAGACGACGACGACGATGGGCGCGGTGGCGAGGAAGGCGTAGATGCCGAAGCTCTCGACGCACTTGGCGATGATGCCCGCGGCCGAGGCCCCGGCGAAGTAGGTGATGGAGGTCCAGAGGAAGTTCTGCCGCCACATCTGCCACAGCGGCGTCCCCGACCGCAGCGCCGCCCCGACGGCGACGAGGCCGGAGTTGAAGACGTACTGCACGAGCGCCATCGCGCAGACGGCCGAGACGTACGTCGACTGGTCGCCCTGCGGCAGCCCCTGTATGTCGCCGAAGAAGACGCGGAGCACGCAGACCGTCAGGAAGGTCGAGATGATGTAGACGGCCGGGTTGAAGGCGATGACCGTCCTCTTCCTCGTGATGCGGAGCGAGGAGCAGAAGGCGTCGGCCGCGGCGAGCAGGACGGCCGCCTCGCCGCCGAAGAGCAGGAGGACGGTGAAGATGAAGGTGTCGGAGACGGAGATGTCGCCGCGGACGCGCGGAATCCTGACCGTGATGCGCGAGCCGAAGGCCAGCGTGACGATGCTGATGAGCCCGAAGCGCAAACCCAGCCCCGCCGGGTTCAGTCCCGCGACGGTGAAGACGCCCGCGACCGCGCCGAGGGCGATGACCGCCCACAGGTAAGGTTTCGACAGGCTCTTTCTTTTCGTGGAGTCGAGCATCGGAGAAGTCTGGCCGGCGCCGTCGTGGTCGTCCCTGACGCCGGTGCTTGCTTCGGGTGAAGCCGCACGCGGCGGGCGCAACCCTTTTTGCAAGAGGTGTTCCAGCGTCCGCGAGGTGGGAGGGGGCGAAAAAGCCGCGTATTTCGCCGCTTTTTCCGCAGGCCGCGCGCGCGGCGGTGCCGGCGCGGTCAGCCTGACTGACACGGCGCGTCAGTCTGACAGAAATCCGCTCACGCGCCGCGGGAGGGCGAAAGGCGCGTGAGCGGCTGCGAGTTGGGGCTTCGAGAGCGGTCGCTTCTTCGATTTACGGCCGGACTCTTCCGCCCGCCCGCCCCTTTCGGCCGGGCGGCGCGGGCGTAGGAGGCCGTCATTTCCGCTTCGTCGTGGTGGTCGTCGTCGTGGTCGTGGCGGTGTCTCTGACCACGGCCATCGAGGGGGTGTTATCGCCGTAGACGAGCGCCTTCGCGGCCTGCGAGGCCACGTCGCTGAGGAGCACGCCGTCGCTCAACAGCACGCCGTCGCTCAGCAGCACCCCGTCACTCAGCAGCACGCCGTCATTCAGGAGCACGCCGTCGCTCAGCAGCACGCCGCAGTTCATGAAGGGCGAGCCGTCGCTCAGCAGCACGCCGTTGCTGACGAGGATGTTGTCGCTCAGCAGCACGCCGTCGCTCAGCAGCACGCCGTCGCCGGCGAGCGAGCCGTCGGCGGCCACCTTCGTGGCGTCGCTCAGCAGCACGCCGAGGCCGTAGACGGCCTGGTACTTGGTGACGAGGTTCGTCCCCGTCGCGAAGGTCTGGTCGAGGATGATGCCCTGCGACCAGTTGAACTGGTAGCCGGCGACGGTCGTCTGCTGCGAGCCGAACGAGCCGGTGAGCAGCGCCGAGCCGACCGGCGTCGTCGCGGAGAGGTCGGTGCGGACGAGGCGCGCGAGGCGCATCGCGCCCTCGACGTTCAGCTCGCCCGCGCCCTGCTCGAAGGTGTTAAAGCCCGGGAGCTGCTGCGCCGAGTACATCAGCAGCGTCTTGACGAGGTTCGGCGTGAGCCTCGGGTTGGCCTGGAGCATCAGAGCCGCCGCGCCCGAGACGACCGGCGTCGCCATCGACGTGCCCGAAAGGAACATCTGGTCGCGCGCCGCCGAGCCGGACACGTTGGCGTCGAGCGTCGGGTTCTGCGCGACGAGGAGGTTGCCGACCGCCTGCGCGTCCACGATCTTGTTACCGGGCGCGACGAGGTCGGGCTTGACGAGGTTGTCGTAGTGCTTCGTCCCGAGGGCGTCGGTCCAGAAGGCGCGCGTCGGCCCGCGCGAGCTGTAGGTGGCAACCGCGTCGTCGTTGCGCGCGTCGGTGCCAAAGGTGTTCGACGCGCCGACGGTGATGACCGAGGGGTCTATGCCGGGCGAGTGAATCTGCCCGTAGATTTTGTTGCCCGCGGAGTCTTTGCCCTCGTTGCCCGCGGCCGCGACGACCACGACGTTCGAGTCGACGAGCGAGCGGACGGCGAGGCAGAGCGGGTCAACCGTGTAGGAGTCGACGGCCGCCGTGCCGAGGCTCAGGTTGACGACGCGGATGTTGTAGGCGGTCTTGTTGGACTTGATCCAGTCGAGGGCGGCGAGCAGCGCGGAGACTGTGCCCTTGCCCTGCGAGTTCAGGACGCGCAGGTTGACGATCTTCGCCCCGGGCGCGATGCCGCGGTAGGCGCCGTTCGAGACCTGGCCGTTGCCGGCCGCGATGGAGGCGACGTGAGTGCCGTGGCCGTAGGGGTCGCCCGTGACGCCCTCGCCCGTGAAGTCGACGCTCGTGGCGACGCGCGACGCGCCGCCGCTCTCGACGCTGAAGGCGGCGTGCGCGGGGTCGAGCCCGGAGTCGAGGACGGCGATGCCGACGCCGGCGCCGTCGTAGGTGGGGGCGTAGTTGGCGAGGACGCGCGCGGCGTCGGCGCCCGTGGTCAGCGAGACGTGGCCGAGCAGCTTGACCTCGCGGTCGAGCGCGAGGTAGGCGATGTCGGAGCGCTTGGCGAGGTTGGAGACGGCGGCCGGGGGCAGCGTGGCGGCGCGGACGCCGAAGTTCTTGTAGGTCTTGACGATGCTCCCGCCGTTGCTCGTGACGGCGTTCGTCAGCGTGCTGCTCCAGGAGCCGGCCGCGGTGATGACCACGCTGACCTTGCTCGTGCCCGCGAGCTTCTGCTTCAGGTCGGTCGAGACCTTGTCCCCGCCGGGCGCGAGCGTCTGCGCGCCGACCCGGGTCGCCCCCGCCCACGGCGAGAGCGCCGCGGCGAGCGCCGCGACCGCCGCCAGGAGGGCGAAGGGGGGTTTGCGTTTGTGCGTTTTCATCTTGGTCGTCCTTCCCCCGGACTACTTCATATAGGCGGTGCCGTCCCCGCTGACGAGGACGCTCAGCGACCCGACCGTGCTGTCGCCGAGGAGGATGCCGTCGCCGAGCAGGATGCCGTCACCCAGCAGGATGCCGTCGCCCAGCAGGATGCCGTCGCCGAGGAGAATTCCGTTGCCGAGGAGAATTCCGTTGGCCATGAAGACCGGCTCGTCGCCCCAGGGCGTGCCGTCGCCGAGGAGGATGCCGTTGCCGAGCAGGATGCCGCTCGACATCAGCGTGGTGTTGACCGACTGCGCGTCCGTGCCCTCGACGACGCCCTCGCCGAGCAGGCGCCCCTTGGCGTAGACGAGCTGGTACTTGGTGGCGAGCGCCGGGCCGGTGGCGAAGGCGTGGTGCATCGTGACGCCCTGCGCCCACGGGAACTGGAAGCCGGCGATGGAGGTGGTGGGCGCGGGCAGGGCGGCCGTGAGCAGCGGGTCGCCCGCCTTCGTCCTCGTGGAGATGTCGGTGCGCACGAGCCTCGCCAGGCGGACGGCGCCCTCGACGTTCAGCTCGCCCGCGCCCTGCTCCAGCATGTTGAAGCCGGCGAGCGGCTGCGCCGTGTACATGAGGATCATCTTCACCATGTTCGGCGTGAGCGAGGGGTTGACCTGGAGCATGAGCGCCGCCGCGCCGGCCACCACCGGCGAGGACACGGACGTGCCGCTCATGTACATCAACTGCTTCGTGCTCAAGCCGGCGAGGCCGCCCTCGTTCGGGGAGACGTGCAGGTCGGGGTAGTGCGTGACGAGGTAGTTGTCGGCGGCCTCGGCGTAGACGACCTTGTTGCCGGGGGCGACGAGGTCGGGCTTGACGAGGTTGTCGTAGTGGCGCGCGCCGTCGGCGTCCGTCCAGTAGGAGCGGGTCGGCCCGCGCGAGCTGTAGGTGGTGACCGCGTCGTCGCGGCGGTCGTCGGTGCCGAAGGTGTTGGCGGCCCCGACCGTGATGGCCGAGGGCTCGTTGCCGGGCGAGTGGATGAGGCCGTAGGTCTTGTCGTTGTTCGTGCCGTACCTGTCGCTCTTCGTCTTGCCGTCGTTGCCGGCGGCGGCGACGACGACGTAGCCGTTGTCGGCCAGCCTGCGCACGGCCTTGCAGAGCGGGTCGTTCCGGTAGGAGTCTACGGCCGGCATCCCGAGGCTCATGTTGACGACGCGAATCTTGTACTTGGTGCCGTTCGTCATCACCCAGTCGAGCGCGGCCAGCGCCCAGGAGACGCGCCCCTGGCCGGCGGAGTTGAGCACGCGCAGGTTGACGAGCGTCGCGTTCGGCGCGATGCCCGTGTAGGCGCCGTTCGGGCCCGTGAGGTTCGCGTTGCCGGCGGCCGTCGCCGCGACGTGCGAGCCGTGGCCGTAGGGGTCTTCGGTCGTCCCCTCGCCCGTGAAGTCCTTCGCGAAGACGGTGCGCCTGCCGCCCGCGGCGTCCGCGAGCGCGACGTGCGAGGCGTAGACGCCCGAATCCAGCACGGCGATGCCGACGCCCGTCCCGTCAACGCTCGTGCTGCCCGTGCCCTTGAGCGCCGGCAGCGTGCGGATGGCGTCGGCGCCCGTGGTCGTGGTCATGTGGCCGAGGGACGAGACCTCGCGGTCGCGCGCGACCCACTCGACTTCGGGGAAGCTCGCCAGCTCCGCGACCGCGTCGGCCGGGAGTTCCAGCGCCATCGCGTCGAGCGAGGCGAAGTGACCGCGGACGCGGAAACCGTTGCGCTGGAGGAGGGCGTTGAGCTGGCCCGAAGGGGGGGCGCTCAACTGGACGACGACGGCGACGGTGCCGGCCTTCGTCCGGCCCATGAAGTCGCTCAGCTCGCCCGAGACCTTGTCGGCCGCGCCGCCGCCCTGGCGGGGGGACTGGGCGGCGCGCCCGCCGCCGGTGACGGCGCAGAGGCCGGCCGCCAGCGCCAGCGCCAGCATTCTCGTCAGGAGGGCTCTTTTGTTCGGGGGGGTCATGTTCTTCTTTTTCCTACGGGGGTTTTCTTCAGAGCGCTGAAACTACACGCTCGGTTTCGCAGTCCTTTATGCACCCCCCGTTCCAGATGCGGAAAACCGTGAAAGCGGCAGGAAAACCGAGGAAACCGCGCGGAAGGGCCCGGGACTGTGCCGCCGCCCCCGGTCAGCCTGACGGGGGAGCGTTTAAATTGACCGACCCGGTTAAGTCAGAGAGAAGTGTTGAGGCACGGGCGACCGTGTGAGGTCTTCACGCGCAGCGCGGGTAACACGGACGGATGAAACGCAGAGACACGGAGACACGGCTTAAGGCAATCTCAAATTTGAAATTTGAGATTTCAAATTTCAAATCCTTAAAGCCGCGTCCCTGCGGTTCGAGTATTCCCGGCCGCCTGTAAAGGCTCTAAGAGCCGGACTGCTCCCCCTGCGGGAAGCGCGCGCGGAAGTCTTTGGACGAGAGGCGGAGCGAAAGCCAGTCCTCGAAGATTTCGGGCTGGTTGAGCCAGACGGTGAACCACTCGGCCATCTCGGCCTTCTCGGCGCGCTTGCGCTCGTTGACGGCCGGGTTGCGCGCGATCATCTGCGCGCGCTGCTTGCCCTTGAGGACGGTCTCCTGCACGCGCCGCAGCCCCTCGCGGTCTTCCTTGCGGCGGAACTGTTTGCGCAGGTTGTCGAGCCGGCGGATGGAGGCGGCCGCCTCCTCGAAGGTCGAGAACTTGAGGACGTTGCGGAAGGCGGCCTCGTAAGGGTCCTGCGTGCGCCAGCGCGCGTCCGCGTCGAGCACCTCCTGGTGGCGCAGCTCCGCGCCCTCGTCGGCGAGCAGCCGCGCGACGCGCGCGGGGCTCTCGACCGCGCCGTCGCCGAACCGGTCACGCACGGCCTCCGTCACGGCCTCCAGCTCCTTCGCGCCGACCGACTCGCAGTCGAGGTGCTCCCACACCTCTATCATCAGCTCGCGCTTCGTCCGCGCCTGCCACTGCTTCTGAGCCATTAAGGGTGAGATTACGACGCCGGCCCCGCGAGGGCAAGACGGGAGTAGACAGTAGTCAGTAGACAGTAGTCAGTAGAAAAACCGTCGTCACTGAACCGTTCGCCTGAAAGCGTCAACGCCCGCAAGGCGGGGCCCCTACTGACTACTGTCTACTGACTACTGTCTACCCCCCTCGGGCTGCGTTCGCCCTCCGTTTGCGGTACAATTTCCCTTTCTTTCGCACGCCGATGGCTCACGCGCTACACATGGAAGAGGCGCTCGACGCGCTCAGGAAGTTCTTCGGATTCGAGGGCTTCCGCGAGGGGCAGGGCGAGGTGGTCGAGTCCATCCTCGCCGGGCACGACACGGTCGTCGTGATGCCGACGGGCGGCGGCAAGTCGCTCTGCTTCCAGCTCCCGGCGCTGATGAGGGGGGGTGTGACGGTCGTCGTCTCGCCGCTCATCGCGCTGATGAAGGATCAGGTGGACGCGCTGCACGCGCGCGGGCTCCCCGCGACCTTCATCAACAGCTCGCTCGACTTCGAGGAGCAGAAGGAGCGCATCGCGGGCGTCCGCCGCGGCGAGTTCAAGCTGCTCTACGTCGCGCCCGAGCGCTTCCGCAGCAACCACTTCGTCGAGACACTGCGGCGCGCCGAAATCTCCCTCTTCGCCGTGGACGAGGCCCACTGCATCTCGGCGTGGGGTCACGACTTCCGACCCGACTACCTCCGCCTCCAGTCCTTCCGCGAGGCGATAGGCCGGCCGCAGACGGTCGCGCTCACCGCGACAGCCACGCCTTACGTCCGCGCCGACATCATCGAGCAGCTCAAGCTCGAAGACCCGCGCGCCTTCGTCAGCGGCTTCGACCGCCCGAACCTCTCGCTCGGCGTCGTCCACACCGAGAAGGAGCGCGAGAAGTACGCGCGCATCCGCCAACTCGCGCAGGAGTACGCAGGGCAGTCCGGCATCGTCTACACCTCGACGCGCAAGTCCGTCGAGCAGATCACGCGCAAGCTCTTAGACTCCCGACTCTCGGTCGTCGGCTACCACGCCGGGATGACCGACGAGGAGCGCGTGCGCGCGCAGGAGGAGTTCATGTCGGGGCGCGCGCAGGTCATCGTCGCCACCAACGCCTTCGGCATGGGCATCGACAAGCCGGACATCCGCTTCGTCGTCCACTTCCACCTGCCCGGCTCCATCGAAGCCTACTACCAGGAGATTGGGCGCGCGGGGCGCGACGGCAAGCAGTCGGTCTGCCTCCTCCTCTTCAACTACGCCGACAAGCGCACGCAGGACTACTTCATAGAGGGCTCGTACCCTCCGCCCGAGCTGATCGCCAAGGTCTACGAGACGCTCGTCTCGACGGGGCAGAAGCGCATAGAGCTTTCGACGCGCGACATCGCCGCGCGCGCCGGCGTCCGCAACGAGATGGCCGTGCAGTCGGCGCTCATCACGCTGGAGAAGGCCGGGCACATCGAGCGGGGCACGGGCTCGGAGAACCGCGCCGCCCTGCGCCTGCTCATGCCGCCGCACCTCGCGCGCGAGACGGTCGGCGCCAAGCGCAGCGCGCAACTCAAGCAGGTGCTCTTCGGCCTGCTCGGCGGCTACGAGCTGAGCGAGCGCGCCGACGCCGAGATAGACGTGGCCGAGTTCGCCGAGACGGTCGGCATGGAAATCTCGTCCCTGCGGCGCGCGCTCTCGTCGCTCGCAGAGGCGGGCGTGCTGCGCTACCAGCCGGCGCGGCGGACGCGCGGGCTCGTGATGAAGGATGAGCAGCCGGCGACGCGCCTGCGCATCCGCCCGGAAGACCTCGCGCGCCGCGCCGCGCTCGAACAGCGGAAGCTGCGCGAGATGATCTCGTTCTGCTACGCGGAGCAGTGCTACCGCGGCTTCATCCTCTCCTACTTCGGCGACCGCTCGCACGACGGCGACTGCGGCAAGTGCGGCAACTGCCTGCTCCGCGGCCGCCGCGCCGGCGCGGCCGAGACAGAAGCGGCCGCCCCCGACTTCGCCGTCGAATACGGCGACGGGCCGCAGGCGTCGGGCGCGGCGGCGCGCGGCCGTGCCACCCCGCCGCTCGACGCGCCGCGCGACCTCGACCGCTTCATCATGAAGCACGTGCCCGCCGGGCTCGACCTCGAAGAAGAGCTGGCGGGGCAGTCCCGCTCGCGGAAGCGGCGCGAGGCCGCGGAAGCGCCGCCCGCGGGCGAGTTCGATGACGCGGAAGACGGCGCGGGCTCCATCGCCGTCACGGAGCCGCGCGAGCTGTCGGAGGACGAGCGGCTGACGGTGCGCAAGATTCTGGCCTGCGCGGCGCGCATGGGCGGCCGCTTCGGCAAGGGGATGCTCGCGTCGGCGCTGCGCGGCTCGCGCTCGGCCAAGCTCTCGCAGGCCGGGCTCGACCAGCTCTCGACCTACGGGATTCTGTCCGGGATGACGCAGGACGAGATACTGCTCTACGTGGACGCGCTCGTCGCCGCCGGCTGCCTGCACGTCACGGGCGGCTCCTACCCGACCGTCTCGCTGACGGCCGAGGGCGGCGAGGTGATGCGCGAGCGCGCGACGGTGCAACTCCGGCTGCCGCCGCCCTACACCGGCCCGGCCTACGCCCCGGCGCCTCCGCGTCCCGGCTCGCGCGCTTCTTCGACGGCGCCCGCCGCGCCGAAGGCGAGCACCGTCGAAGAGACCTACGCGCTATACGAGCAGGGGCTCACGGTCGAAGAGATTTGCGCGCAGCGCGGCCTGACCGAAATCACGGTCGAAGGCCACCTCGCCGACTGCATCCTGCGCGGCCGCCCGTTCGACGTTTCGCAATACGTCTCGGCCGAAGACCGCGCGCACATCGAGCGCGCCGCCGCGCAACTCGGCACCGAGCGCCTCAAGCCCCTGCGCGAAGCGCTCCCGCGCCACATCACCTACCGCATGATCCGCTTCGTCGTCGCCGACCTCCAGCGCGCCGCCGGGCTCGGCACGGAAGAAGAGGAGTAGGCGGTAGAGCAAGGCGGCGCGTCCGGCACACCTGACCGAAACGCGCCGCCCG
>DASVWB010000457.1:0-12993 GCA_036389815.1 Pyrinomonadaceae bacterium
CGAGACCATCGAGTCGGTGGCGAAGTCGGACGCCAACGTCCTCATCGTCGGCGAGTCGGGCACGGGCAAGGAGCTGATCGCCAACGCCATCCACTACAACTCCCTGCGCGCCAAGAAGCCCTTCATCAAGGTCAACTGCGCGGCGCTCCCGAAGGAACTCATCGAGTCGGAACTCTTCGGCCACACCAAGGGCGCCTTCACCGGCGCGCACGCCGACAAGGACGGCCTCATCCAGCACGCCGAGGGCGGCTCGCTCCTTCTGGACGAGATCGCCGAGATGCCGGTCGAGCTTCAGCCGAAGCTCCTGCGCGTGCTCCAGGAGCGCAGCTACCGCAAGCTCGGGTCGGAGAAGACCTACCCCGTTGACTTCCGGCTCATCACCTCGACGAACCGCCTGCCGGCCGACGCCATCCGCGACGGGCTGCTGCGCGACGACCTCTTCTACCGCATCTCGACCATCACCATCCACGTGCCGCCCCTGCGCGAGCGGAGCGAGGACATCCAGCTCCTCGCCGAGCACTTCCTGAAGATGTACTCGCGCAAGTACCAGCGCTCCATCGGCGGCATCTCGCAGTCGGCCTACCAGCGCCTCTTCTCGCACACCTGGCCGGGCAACGTCCGCGAGCTGCAGAACGTGCTGGAGCGCGCCGTGCTGCTCGCCAAGAACAACAAGATCGAGCCGGTGGATTTGCCGTTCGACAACGGGTCGCTCCCCGAGAAGAACGCGGCCGGCGCGAACTGGGACGTGCCGCCCAACATGACGCTCGAAGAGATCGAGAAGTTCGTCATCGAGCGCACGCTCCAGCGCACGGGCGGCAACAAGCAGGCGGCGGCGAACCTCCTCGGCATCTACCGCCCGCGCCTGTATTCCAAGATAAAGAAGTACAAGATAGACATCCCCGCCCTCACGGCGTCGTAGGTAAGGCAGGGGTACAAAAGGCGAAAGGCAGAAGTGAAAGGCGAGGGGCGTGCCCCCTCCTTCACTTCTGCCTTTCGCCTTTTGTACCCCTGCCTTCTTCAGTCCACCTGATAGGTCGCCACGCTGGTCGGCGTCTCGAAGCAGCGGACTTTGTAGACGCGGACGCGTTCGTCGCCGACGCGCGAGGAGACGCGCTCCAGGATGTAGCGGGCGAGGTTCTCGGCCGAGGGGTTCAGCTCCTCGTCGAAGGGCGGCAGCTCGTTGATGTTCCTGTGGTCCAGATAGGCGACGACCTCGTCGGCCGCCCCTTTCAGCTCGCCGAAGTCCACCAGCAGCCCGATGTTGTCCAGCTCGCGCCCGCGCGCGTAAATCTCGACACGGTAGTTGTGCCCGTGCAGGTTCTCGCACTTCCCCTTGTAGCCGCGCAACTGGTGCGCGCTCGAAAAGTGGCGCTCGATCATCACCTCGAATTGTCCGGCCATCCTCCCTCTCATTCCGCCCGTTCTGAAATTCTCCGGATTATCGCACCGGGGTCTCGTCCGACTCAAACACGGCGGCGGCGTCGCGGAGGTCTGAGGTGACGCGGCAGGGCGGGAGCGATTGCAGGAAGAGGCGGCCGTAGCCCGCGGTGCGCAGGCGCGGGTCGAGGACGGCGAGCAGGCCGCGGTCTGTGGCGGAGCGGATGAGGCGCCCGAGCCCCTGCTTGAGGGTGATGATGGCCTGCGGGACGCTGTACTCGTAGAAGCTGGAGCCGCCCTGCTCCTCTATGAAGCGCTGGCGCGCGGCCACTACGGGGTCGGTCGGCACCGCGAAGGGCAGCTTGTCGATGATGACGCAGGAGAGCTGTTCGCCGCGCACGTCCACGCCCTGCCAGAAGCTCGCCGTGGCGAAGAGCACGGCGTTCGGCGTCGTGCGGAACTTCTCAAGGAGTCCGGCCTTCGCCATGCTCCCCTGCACGAAGCACGGGAACTCGACCCGCGGCGCGACGCGCTCGTAGAGGGCGCGCATCCCGCTCAGGGAGGTCGAGAGCACGAAGGCGCGGCCGCGCGAGACGTTCAAAAGCGCCGCGACCTCCTCGGCCGCCCTCTCGGCCCACGCCGGGCTGCGCGGGTCGGGCATGCGCGAGGGGAGGTAGAGCACGGCCTGCTCCTCGTAGTTGTAGCCGGACGTGGCGACCAGCTCGTCCGTCTTCACGGCCCCTTCTTCGTCGGCGCCGCCCTCGTCCGCGCCGGCCGGCGCGAGCCCCAGACGCTGCTTGATGAAGTCGAAGCTGCCCGCGCTGGCGAGCGTGGCCGAGGTGAGCACGACCGTCTCGACGCGGTCGAAGAGCTTGTCCTGGAGGAGCGTGGAGACGTCGATGGGCGAGGCGCGCAGGAAGGTGCCGCGCCCGCGCCGCTCGACCCAGTAGACGTAGCGGCGGTCGTCGCCCGCGACGACGAATTCGAGGTTGAAGCGCGTCTCGCGTATGCGGCGGATGAGGTTCTCGACCTCGGGCGGCTTCTCGCGCAGCACGTCGAGCGTCGTCTCAAGGCGCTGGAGCGCGCCGTCGAGCCCGAGGTAGGCGTCGCCGAGCGGCGTCGCCTCCACCGCGCCCTCGCGCGTCTTGCGCGCGAACGTGCCGGGCAGGAGGGGGAAGCGCCCCTCGTCGGCGCGCGACTCGCGCGAGAAGCCCATCCAGAACTGTTCGGCGAAGCGCGCGACGCGGTTCGCGGCGCGCGTCAGCTCGCGGTTCACCGACGCGTCCGTGACGGGGAGCATCTGCAAGTCGCGCAGCATGTCTTCCAACTGGAAGTTCGAGACCTGCGCGCCGAAGTACTCGGCGGCCACGTCCTCGACCTGGTGCGCCTCGTCGAAGATGACGGCCGAGTAGTCGGGGATGACCTGCCCGAACTCGCCGCCGCGAAGCGCCAGGTCGGCGAAGAAGAGGTGGTGGTTGACTATAACGACGTCGGCCTCGGTCGCGCGCTGGCGCATGCGCGTGATGTAGCAGGCGTCGTAGTCGGCGCACTTCTGGCCGGTGCAGGTCTCGGAGCGGGCGTCGATGTGCCGCCAGAAGGTGAGGTGCTCGGGGAGTTCGGTCAGCTCGGCGCGGTCGCCCGTCTGCGAGTCGCGCGACCAGCGGCGCACGGCGTCGAAGTAGTCCACGTCTTCGAGGCCGTCGAGGACGGGCGAGTGCTCGGCGCGCTTCATGCGGCTCAGGCAGACGTAGTTGCCGCGCCCCTTCAGGTAGGCGGCCGAGAACTTGCGGGGCAGCACGCGCTGGAGGAAGGGGATGTCCTTCTCCATCAACTGCTCCTGAAGGTTCTTCGTGCCCGTCGAGACGACGACGCGCGCGCCGCGCGAGACGGCCGCCGCGATAGCCGGGACGAGGTAGGCCAGCGTCTTCCCCGTCCCCGTCCCGGCCTCGACTATCAGGTGCCGGCGCTCCTCGAACGCGCGCAAAACGGCCCCGGCCATCTGGACTTGTCCGGGCCTGTACTCGTACTCGGGGTGTGCGCGGGCGATGAGGCCGCCGGGGCCGAAAATCTCTTCCACGCCGCTATTTTACCGCACCGGAGGCCGCGGGCGTGAGACGAGAATGGTTAATAATTGATCCTACTTCCCCGCCCCGGAGCCGAGCGCGGCGAGCGCCCTGCTCGTGGCGTTGAGCAGTGCGTCGGGGCCGACCGGCGCGCCGGTGGCGCGCCTCATCCAGAGGTCGGGGGCGACGTTGCCGCTGAGCGCCATGCGCTCGAACTCGGGGCCGACGCGCCCGGCCTTCTCCATCTGCTCCTCTATCTGGAAGGCGATCATGTGGCCGAGCGGGTAGTTCGGCAGGTAGAGCGGGTAGTTGATCATGTGCGCGTAGACGGCGAGCAGCACCACGTCGCGGCGCTTGAAGACGGGCGCGTAGTACCTGTTCCAGACGTCCCGCGCGATGCCGAGCATCGCCGCCTTCAGCTCGGCCGGCGCGGCCCCCGGGTGCTCGTAGAGCCAGCGCCACGTCTGCATGTCCACGAGCGCCATGCCGGCTATCTCGTAGGTACCCCAGAAGTCGTTGAGCGTCTTGAGGCCCTCGCTCCGCGCGTCGGGGCGCGAGAGGCCGAGCAGTTCGAGGTCGCGGTTCTGGAAGACGAAGGCGAGCGCCTCGGTGAAGGCCGCGTTCGGCACGCCCTGCAAGAGCGTGTGGTCGATGAGGTTGAGAGAGAAGGTCTGCTCGACGTTGTGGCCGAGTTCGTGGACGGCGATGTTGTAGCCCTTGTAGTTCATCCCGCCCCGCTCGACGCGCGTGCGCAGGTGGGCCTTGGCCGCGCGCATCGCGGCGCCGAGCGCGTGGCCGGAGCCGCGCGCGGGGTCGACGACGACGTTCGCGGCGACGAGTTCGGCGCGCTCCTTCGTGAAGCCGAGCTTGACGAGAATGTTCGGGATGTCCTTCTCGAACGCCTGCGCCGTCGGGTACTTCTTCGCCACCATCTGGTCGAGCTGCGCCTCGGTGTACGCGCCGCGCGCGCGAAAGCCGTCGTACCAGACGTCGAACGGTTCCAAAGGCCGGCCGAGGCGCTTCTCGACGAGCGCGGCCACGCGGGGGACGAGCGGCGAGGCAAGCACGCGCTCGAACATCTCGCGGACGCGCGCCTCGGGAATCTCGCGCCCCTCGTCGAAGCTGCGCGCGACGTAGGTGGGCGCGGTCGGCGAGTAAGGGTCTACGCGGCGCGCCGAGCGGAAGGCGAGCAGGAGCTTGGCGTAGCGCGTGTCGGGCTCCGGCGCGTCGGGGCGCGCGGGCGCGGTCGCGTCGGCCGCCGGCGCGGCGTCGTCGAAGTCGCGCGCGGTCGTCGGCCGCACCTCGTTCGTGAAGGGGTTCCAGTCGTAACGCGGGTTGTCTACGACGGCGGCGGGGATGGTCTGCGTCACGATGCGCTCGAAGACCTGCTGGACGGCGCGCTGGCGCGCGAGCCCCGCCGCGCCCTCGCCGTAGTCGGCCTTGATCTGGTCGCGCAGGTTCCAGTGCGAGAGCAGGCGCATCCGCGCGGGGAACAGCCGCGCGCCGTCCTCCCCGACGACGTGGTGCATCCAGACGTTGTAGCCCGAGACGTAGCGGTCGGCCTCGGCCGCGTCGCGCGCGTTGGCGAGGTTGACCTCCGACGGGATGCGCTTCGAGAACTGCTGCGCGAGGCGCGCCTCGGCCCACTGCCGGCGCGACCAGCGCTCGCCTTCGGTCAGCCGCTCTTCGAGCGTCGTCAGGGGGAAGTTGAGGAGGGCGACGAAGGCGAGCTTGTTCTTGAAAAAGTCTTCGGAGAGGTGCGCCGACGGGTCGTAGCCCGCGAACAGCTCGTCGTAAGGGGCTACGCGGCCGAGGTCGAGGTCGGACTGCGTGCGGAACTCGCGCCCGATCTCGGCCATGTGGCCGTAGAGCTGTTCGAGGTTGTGCTCGAAGCGGGCGAAGAGCGTGTCTAAGGCCGCCTGGTCGCCCGCGAAGTTCGCGCGCGCGAACTCGGCGAACGCCGCGGCGTCGCCGTCCTCCGCGCGCCAGAACTCCGCCGCCTGCCTCAAGCCCCGCGCGGCGCGGGCGCGCTGCCCCTCGCCGTACTTCGCCGCCAGCTCGGCTTCGAGTTTCGGCAGCGCCTCCCTCATCCACGCCGGAGACTCCTTCGCCGGCGCGGCCTGTGCGCGCGCCGGCCGCGCGTGCGGGAAGGTCGAAAGGAGAAGCAGCGCGCAGGCGAGCGCGGCGGAAATCTTCTTTGCCATGGTCGTCGAGGGGTTGATTGATGAAGAGAGGCCGGCGGCCCGTCATGAAGGCTTCGAGCCTTCACGCCGGCCGCCGGCCTCTCGGAACGTGACCGCCCGGGCCGGCGCTGCTACTCGGAGTGCTGCACGGGGTTGATGCCCTTCGAAGAGGAAGAGGTGGAAGGGTCTTTCTTACCGCCGCCTCCTTCGCGCCCCCCGCCGCCTTCACGGCCTCCGCCGCCTCCGCCGCCCTCTCGACCGCCGCCGCGGCCGCCGCCGGAGCCGCCGGAGCCGCCCTGCTGGCCGCCTCCCTCACCGCCCTGCTCTCCGCCGCCGGACGGCTTGCTGCCCGGGTCGCGGTTCGGGCCGTCGCCCGGGTCCTTGTTCGGCCCGTCCCCCGGATTCGTGCTGGTGCTCATCGGTAGTCCTCCTTCGTGAAAGGTCGCCGCGCGCGGGCGCGGCGAGGGCAAGGGTCTCTTCGTGCGAGGTGTGCTGCGTCCGAAAGTTTCTCGCGCCCGCGGCCGAAAGCGGCCGCCCGCGGTCGCTCAGTCCGCGCCCGCGGCCTCGGCGCCGGGACTGCGGCGCAGGCGGCGCGCGTAGAGCGGGAAGCGCCCGGCCAGCTCGCGCACGGACTCGTGCACGCGGGCGCGCACCTCCTCCGACTCGGGGTCGTGCAGCACGGCCGCGATCAGGCGCGCGACCTGCCGCATCTCCTCCTCGCCCATGCCGCGCGTCGTGAGCGCGGGCGTCCCGAGCCTGATGCCGGAGGCGACGAAGGGCTTGTTGGTGTCGAAGGGGATGGTGTTCTTGTTGGCCGTAATCCCCGCGGCTTCGAGCGCCTTCTCGGCCACCTTGCCCGTGACGCCCTTCCCGCCCATGAACACGTCCACGAGGACGAGGTGGTTGTCCGTCCCGCCCGAGACGAGCCGGAAGCCCTGCGCGCCCAGCTCCTCCGCCAAAGCCTTCGCGTTCGCCAGAATCCGCCGCTGGTATTCGCGGAAGTCCCCGCGCAGCGCCTCGCCGAAGGCGACGGCCTTGGCGGCGATGATGTGGACGAGCGGGCCGCCCTGTATGCCGGGGAAGACCTTGCGGTCTACTTCGGCCTGGTGCTCTGCCTTGCAGAGCACGAGCCCGCCGCGCGGGCCGCGCAGGGTCTTGTGCGTCGTCGTCGTCACGTAGTCGGCTTCGGGGACGGGCGAAGGGTGCAGGCCGGCGGCGACCGGCCCCGCGATGTGCGCGATGTCGGCCATCACGCGCGCGCCCACGCCCCGCGCGATCTCGCCGATGCGCGCGAAGTCGATGACGCGGGAGTAGGCCGACGCGCCGCAGACGATCATCTTCGGCCTGTGCTCGCCCGCGAGCCGTTCGAGTTCGTCGTAGTCTATCTGCTCGGTCTCGCGCGAGACGCCGTACTCGACGACCTTGTAGGAGAAGCCGGAGAAGTTCAGCGGGTGGCCGTGCGTGAGGTGGCCGCCGTGCGAGAGGTTCATGCCGAGGATGGTGTCGCCGTACTGGAGCGCCGCGAGGTAGACGCTCATGTTGGCCTGCGACCCGGAGTGCGGCTGGACGTTGGCGTGCTCGGCGCCGAACAGCTCCTTGGCGCGGTCGATGGCCGCCTGCTCGACCACGTCCGTGAACTCGCAGCCGCCGTAGTAGCGTTTCCCGGGGTAGCCCTCGGCGTACTTGTTCGTGAAGACCGAGCCCATCGCTTCGAGCACGGCCTCGGAGACGAAGTTCTCCGAGGCGATCAGCTCCAGCCCCTCGGCCTGTCGGCGCACCTCGTCGTCGATGGCGCCGGCGACGAGGGGGTCCACCTCTGACAAAGGCGCGTTCAAAAGGTCGCTCATCCTCTAAAGCTCCTCCCGGCTTCCCCTTCTCTTGATAGGCTTGTTTTTGGCGGCCTGATGTTACATCACGCCCCGCCGCGCCGCAACGCCGACTTTCGGGGGCGGGGCGAAAGAAACTGGAACCCGGCGGCCGGGATGTCGTAATATATGACTGAAACTCGATTTCGGTCATCGGTCAAGAAATCCGCCGCCCACAAGGAGACTCAAGCCAGATGAAGTTCAAAGCCCTCTTCGCGCTCGCGCTCTGCGCCTGCTTCATGCTCGTCGACCCGGCCGCCGCGCCCGCGCAGCAGCCGCCCGAACAGCCCGACCTGACCGTGGACGCCGCCGCGCGCAAGGAGGTCATCGACAACCTCCTCAAGCGCCTCAACGACTCCTACATCTTCCCCGACACGGCCGCCAAGATGGAGCAGGCCGTCCGCGACCGCTTAGCCCGCGGCGAGTACGACCAGCTCACGAGCGCGAAGAAGTTCGCCGAGAAGCTGACGGCCGACGTGCAGGAGGTGAGCCACGACAAGCACCTGCGCGTCCGCTACTCGTACCAGCCCATCCCGGCCCGCCCCGCCGAGCGCAGGGAGCCGAGCGCCGAGGAGAAGGAGCAGTTCAGGCGCGACATGGCGCGCATCAACTACGGCTTCCAGAAGGTCGAGCGCCTGCCGGGCAACATCGGCTACGTCGAGTTCCGCAACTTCCTCGACCCCGAAGGCGGGGCCGAGACGGTCGCCTCGGTCTTCAACTTCCTCGCCAACACCGACGCCATCATCTTCGACCTGCGCCGCAACGGCGGCGGCGACCCGGCGATGGTCGCGCTCATCTGCTCCTACCTCTTCGGCCCGGAGCCCGTGCACCTCAACGACCTCCACTGGCGCGAGGGGAAGGGCGAGCGCGTCGAGGAGTTCTGGACGCGCAAGGAGGTCGCGGGCAAGCGCTACGCGGGCAAGGACGTGTACGTGCTGACGAGCAACTACACCTTCTCCGGCGCGGAGGAGTTCACCTACAACCTCAAGAACCTGAAGCGCGCGACCGTCGTCGGCGAGACGACCGGCGGCGGCGCGAACCCCGGCGGCGGTAACCGCCTCTCGGAGCACTTCGGCGCCTTCATCCCGACGGGCCGTGCCGTGAGCCCCGTCACCAGGACGAACTGGGAGGGCACGGGCGTCGAGCCCGACGTGAAGGTGCCGGCCGACCAGGCGCTCAAGACCGCGCAGATCATGGCGCTCAAAAAGGCCGTCGAGCGGACGACCGACGACGACCTGAAGGGCGCGCTCCAGCGCGAGATCGAATCGCTCCAGAAGGAGACGGGGCAGGCGCAGCCGAAGAAGTAGAAGGGTTTCACCGCGGGGGCACGGGCGCGGCTTTAAGAATTTCGAATTTCGAATTTGAAATTGTCTTTGGCCGCGCCCCTGCGCCCCCGCGGTGAAATCAGTTCTAACTGCCTTCCTCGAAGGGGCCAACAAGTCGGCGCCCTCACACTTCGATCGTGTAAGCGTCGTAGTCGAATATCAGCGACAGCAGTCTCCTCCCCGACGACTCGGGGACGGAGGAGAGGAGGCGCGCGCGCAGGCGAGCGGCGGCGCGCCCTTCGAGCTGCCCGAACGCGCCGTAGAGCCTTGAGTAGCGCGCGACGCGTTCGGCCCGCGCGCGCCGGCGCGACTCGTATGCGCGCAGCGCGCGCGGCGCGTCGCCGGCGTACTTCCCGACGCAGCGCGCCAGCACCGCCGCGTCCTCGATGGCCTGACACCCGCCCTGCCCGAGGTTCGGCGTCATCGGATGCACGGCGTCGCCGAGCAGCGTGGCGCGGCCGCGCCCCCACGCCGCGGCGGGCGGGCGGTCGTGCGCGGCGTTGCGCAGGACGGACTCGGAGGGCGTCGCCGCTATCAGCTCGGGGACGGGCGACGGCCAGCCGTCGAAGAGGCGCGACAGTTTCCGCGCGTGCTCGGCGGGCGCTTCGGGAGTCCCCTCCGGCTCGTTGGCCGTCGCCCACCAGCCCGTGCGGCCGAGCCCGAGCGGCCCGACGCCGAAGCGGCGCCCCTCGCCGTAGACTTCGAGCGCAGTCCCCCGCGGCGGCGCGGAGTCTCCGAGCCGCGCCACGCCGCGCCAGACGTTGTAGCCGCGGTAGACCGGCTCGGACGCGCCGAACAACTGCGCGCGCACGCGCGAGTGCAGCCCGTCCGCGCCGACGAGCAGGTCGCAGGCGACCTCGCTCCCGTCGGCGAAGCGCGCGCGCACCCGGTCGCCCTCCTCGTCGAACCCGACGAAAGTCTTCCCCAGCCGGAGCCGCCCACCCGGCAGCGCGCCGCGGAGCACGGACTGCAAGTCGGCGCGGCGCAGCGCCACCGCCGGTGCTTCCGTCTCGGGGAACGCGAAGCGTTTATAAAGTCGGCCGTCGCGCCCGAGCCAGCGCGCCTCGTCGATGCGCCCCGCCCGCGCGAGCACGGCCTCGCCCAGCCCCAGCCGCCCCAGCACGCGGAAGGCGTTCGGCCACACGGCTATCCCCGCGCCCACTTCGAGAAGCTCCGGCGCCTGCTCGTAGACCTCGGGCTCGAAGCCCTCGCGCCCGAGCGCCAGCGCCGCCGCCAGCCCCCCGATGCCGCCCCCGACGATCAAGACCCGCATGCGCGACATTGTTACATAGTAGACAGTAGTCAGTAGACAGTAGACAGTAGAAGAACCGCCTCTGAATCGCTCGGGTGAAAGAGTCAACAGCAGGAAGGCGGAGCCCTACTGTCTACTGACTACTGTCTACTGTCTACTCCCTACTGCCTACTTCCTCCTATCTACTCTCCCTTTGCTTTGCGGCTCGGGCTGCGCGAGAATGGTCGCTCATTTTCGGCAGACTCTTCTCTGTGAAGGAGACGGAAGACACTCTCTATGCGATGGTCACAGTATTTCATCCCCACGCTGCGCGAAGACCCCGCGGACGCGGAGGTCGTCTCGCACCGGCTCCTGCTGCGCGCTGGCTTCATCCGCCAGCTCGGCGCCGGCATCTACTCGTTCCTCCCCCTTGGGTGGCGCGTCGCGCAGCGCGCGATGAAGGTCGTGCGCGAGGAGATGGACGCGATAGGCGCGCAGGAGTTCTTCCAGCCGGCCATCCACCCGGCCGAGGTCTGGAAGGAGTCGGGGCGCTGGGAGGTGATCGGCGAGACGATGTTCCGCCTGCGCGACCGCAAGGGCGCCGACATGTGCCTCGGCATGACGCACGAGGAGGTCTTCACTTCAATCGCGCGCCACGGGCTGCGCTCCTACAAGCAGCTCCCGCAGGTCTGGTACCAGATTCAGACCAAGTTCCGCGACGAGGAGCGCCCGAAGTCGGGCCTGATGCGCCTGCGCCAGTTCATCATGAAGGACGCCTACTCGTTCGACGTGGACGGGACGGGGCTCGACAGGTCGTTCGAAGACCAGCGCGGCGCCTACAGGAAGATTTTCGACCGCTGCGGCCTCAAGTACTACATCGTCGAGGCTTCGTCTGGAGTGATGGGCGGCACGGAGTCGAACGAGTTCATGGCGCGCACCGACGCGGGCGAGGACTTCATCGCCGTCTGCGAGTCGTGCGGCTACGCCGGCAACCTTGAGAAGGCGACCTCGAAGATTCCGCAGGTCGAAGACGAGGCCGGCTTAGACGCTCCCGAGGAGTTCCCCACCCCGGGCGTGCGCACCATCGAAGACCTCGTCACCTTCCCCGGCGGCGCGGCGGCCGACCGGCAGGTCAAGACGCTCGTCTACCTCGCCACCGACAGCGCGACGCGGGAGCAGTACGCCGTCCTCGCGCTCCTGCGCGGCGACCACCAGTTGCAGGAGGTCAAGCTGGCCGACTCGCTCGGCGCATCACAGGTGCGCCCCGCGCACCCCGAGGAGATACGCGACCTGCTCGGCGCCTCGGCCGGCAGCCTCGGCGGCGTCGGCGCGCGCGACAAGGCCGGCAAGCGGAAACTCCGCATCATCGCCGACGCCTCGCTCAAGGGGCGGCGCGCGATGACGACCGGCGCGAACAGGGACGAGCACCACCTGCGCGGCGTGGACGTGGAGCGCGACATCAAGCCCGACGCTTGGGCCGACCTGCGCACCGCCTCGGCCGGCGAGGCTTGCCCCGCCTGCGAGTCGGGCACGCTCGACGTGTTCAAGGCGATGGAGATCGGCCACATCTTCAAGCTCGGCACGAAGTATTCCGAGTCGATGGGCGCGCGCGTGCTGACGCAGGAGGGCAAGGAGGTGCCCGTCGTGATGGGCTGCTACGGCATCGGGGTCGAGCGCATCATGTCGGCGGCCGTCGAGCAGAGCCACGACGCCGACGGCATCGTCTGGCCGCGGGCGATTGCGCCCTTCGACGTGGTCGTCACCGTCACGAACGTCAAGCAGAAGGAGATCACGGACGCGGGCGAGCGGCTCTACGCGGAGTTGCGCCGCGGCGGCCTCGAAGTCCTCCTCGACGACCGCGACGAGCGCGCCGGCGTCAAGTTCAAGGACGCAGACCTCATCGGCGTCCCCCTCCGCCTCACCGTCGGCAAGAAGGTCAGCGAGGGCAAGGTCGAGCTCTTCGACCGCGCGACGAAGCAGAGCGAGGACGTGGGCCTCGACGAAGTGGTCGCGCAGGTGCAGTCGCGCGCCCTCGCGGGACTGTAAGGGTTAGCCGCGCCCCTGCGTCCGCGCGGCTAGCCATCACGCCGCTACTTCGTGAGCGGCGTGATGGTCTGGGTGAGCAGGTCGGGCTTCGAGGCGTCGCGCGCGAGGCGCGGGTAGCGCTGGCCGCCGTGGTAGTCGAGCCCGTAGGTCTGCAACGCGCCCTCGTTGTTGACGAGCAGTTGGATGGGCGTCGCGCGCGACTTCGCGGCCGTCACGGCGTCGCGCAGCACGTCGGGCGTGTAGGCCCTGCCGTCCACGGCGACGACCGTCATGCCCGGCCCGAGTCCCGCCTTGTCCGCCGCAGTCCCCGGCAGCACGTCCGCCACGAGCCCCTCGGTGCTCAGCCTCAGGCCGAGCGAGTAGGCCATCTCGACGCGCTCGAACCCGTCCTCCACGTCCTCGACGTGCTGCCCGCGCTCGGCGGCGTACTCCAGCCGCCACCCGCCGCGCTCGACCCCGCCCAGAGGCGCGCGCGCCTCCGTAGACCAGAGCCGCTCGTCGAAGAACGCGCGCCAGTCGTGCGGCGCCACCTCGTTCAGCGTGTTGACCACGTCGTCGAAGGTGTAGGTCTTGACCGAGGGCGGGCCGGACTGCCCGCCATGGAAGCGCCGGACGAAGTCGTCGAGCGAGCGCCGGCCCCCGGTCAGCTGCCGGATGAGCGTGTCGGCGTCGAGCCAGACGAGCCAGCCCTCGTCGTAGAAGTCCACGCCGCGGCGCGCGGCCTCCCACTCGGAAGGCGCGTTGTAGAGGAGCTGCGCGGCGACGGTCGTGTCGATGAGCGGGCGCCACGTGCGCCCGGGCCGGTTGTCCAGGCTCGCCGCCGACGACGCCAGCTCGTCGCGGTAATCCTCCGGCGTCCAGAGCCCCGTGCGCGCGGCCAGCACGTTCCCGTAATACTCGGTC
>DASVWB010000458.1:0-2539 GCA_036389815.1 Pyrinomonadaceae bacterium
CACAGACCGTAGACTCTTCAACCCCGACGGCACGCCGCGCGACTTCGTGCGCGAGGAGGAGCCGGCGCCCGCGCCCGCGCAGGCCGAGGCGGCGGCGCCCGAGGCGGAGTCCGCCCCCGCCGCGCGGCCCGAGCCGCCGCGCCCCACGACGCCCGAGGAGTCGGCGCCGCGCGCCGCGTCCGAGCGGGCCGAGGCGGCCGGCGGCGGGGAGGAGGCCGAGGCGGCCGCCGACGAGGGATTCCTGATGCTCGTCGAGTTCCTCGCCTCGTTCGCGGCCGACGCGCTCGGGATGGTCAACCACCCGGGCGGCGGCGGCGTCAACCTCCAGCTCGCCAAGCAGTGCATAGACATGCTCGGCACGCTCCACCGCAAGACGAGGGGCAACCTCGCGGGCGAGGAGCAGCAGTTCCTGGAGATGATCCTCTCGCAGCTCCGCATGCAGTACGTCTCCCTGACCAGCGCGCCCCGCCCGCCGCAGGGCGGCGGCGGCCGCGGCTTCACCGGCGGCGACATCACGGGGGGAAGGTAAGGAGTGGTAAATGGTGAATGGTAAATAGTGAATAGATAAACCCGGCGCCCACCATTCACCATTTACCATTCACCATTTACTAGCGATGAAGTTCACGCTACTCGGCACGGGCACCTCGACGGGCGTGCCGTCCATCGGCTGCGGGTGCGAGACGTGCACGTCGGACGACCCGCGCGACAAGCGGCTGCGCGTCTCGGTGCTCGTCGAGCACGGGGCCAGCGCCGTCCTCATCGACACCTCCTCGGACTTCCGGCAGCAGGCTCTGCGCGTCGGGCTCAAGCGGCTCGACGCCGTGCTCGTCACGCACTGCCACGCCGACCACATCTTCGGGCTCGACGACATACGCCCCCTGAACTTCCGCCACGGCGCCCTCGGCGTCTACGCCGACCGGCGGGCGTGGCCCGACATCCGACGCATCTTTAAGTACGTCTTCGAGCCGAGCTACTTCGGCGGCGGGCTCCCGCAGGTCGTCGCGCACACGGTCGAGCACGGCGCGCCCTTCTGCGTCGGGCCGGGGCTCGAAGTCACGCCCGTCGAGGTCATCCACGGCCGGCTGCCCGTCACCGCCTACCGCTTCAACGACTTCGCCTACGCGACCGACCTGAGCGAGATTCCCCCGCGCTCGCTCGAACTCCTGCGGGGCCTCGACGTGCTCGTGCTCGACTGCCTGCGCCTCACCCCGCACCCGACGCACCTCTGGCTGGAGCGCGCGCTCGAATACGTCGCGGAGCTGCGCCCGCGCCGCACCTACCTCACGCACATCGCCCACGACATCAAGCACGCGCGCGACTCCGCGCTCCTGCCCGGAGGCGTCGAGTGGGCCTACGACGGGTTGGAAATCAGTAGTCAGTAGACAGTAGGCAGTAGCGCTCCGCGCTGCCGTGGCCGACTCTGACACCCGGGCGACTCGTTAACGGCGGTTTGTCTACTGACTACTGACTACTGTCTACTGTCTACTTCTCCTATGCGACTTTTCCACGGGTACGAGAACGCGGAGATCGCGCGGCCGGCGGTGCTGACGCTCGGCGTGTTCGACGGGCTGCACCTCGGGCACCAGCTCATCATCAGCCGCGTCGTCGAGCGCGCGCGCGCCGAGGGCTGCGTGCCGACCGTCATCACCTTCGACCCGCACCCGCGCGCGGTGCTGCACCCGGAGTCCGCGCCGCCGCTGCTCCAGACCTTCGACCAGAAGGTCGAGGCGTTCGGCGTGCTCGGCGTCGAGCAGACGATCGTCGTCCGCTTCACGCGAGACTTCGCGCGCGTCTCGGCCGAAGACTTCCTGCGCGACGTGGTGCACGAGCGGCTTCAGGCGCGCGAGGTCTATCTGGGCCGCGGCTTCGCCTTCGGCCGCGGGCGCGAGGGCGACATCGAACTGCTCAGGCGCGTGAGCCGCGAGCTGGGCTTCTTCGCCGACGAGGTGCCGGAGGTGCGCCTGCGCGGCCAGCGCATCAGCTCCAGCCGCATCCGCGGGCTGCTGGCCGAGGGGCGCGTCAACCTCGCGCGCAGGATGCTCGGCCGCCCCTACGGCGTCGAGGGGCGCGTCGTGCGCGGTCACGAGCGCGGCCGCACGCTCGGCTTCCCGACGGCGAACCTGCGCCCCGACAACCGCGTCATCCCGCGCGGCGGCGTCTACGTCACGGCGACGCTCATCGGGGGCGCGTGGCGGCGCAGCGTGACGAACGTCGGCGTGCGCCCCACGTTCGAGCACGACGCCGAACCTTCCGTCGAGACCTTCGTAATGGACTGGGGCGGCGACCTCTACGGCGACGTGGTGCGCGTGCGCTTCCTGCACCGCCTGCGCGGCGAGCGGAAGTTCGCCTCCGTCGAAGAGTTGAGGCGGCAGATAGACCAGGACGCCGCCCGCGCGCGCAAATATTTCGGGCGGGCGGGCGTTCGCCGCTCGCTCTCGGTCATCTAAATTTGAGCCCGAAGTTCAAAGTTCGACACAAGTTTCAGATACGTTTTCGTCCGCGATGGCAGCAATCGAACGCGAAGAGTTTAAGGGGACGC
>DASVWB010000459.1:0-6335 GCA_036389815.1 Pyrinomonadaceae bacterium
CGCGGCCGTCTCGTTCACGTCGGCCGAGGGGTCGAAGGCGAGGCGGTTGCCCTGCAAAGCCTTCGCCGCGACGTTCATGCCGATGGACGAGTCGCCGGGGCTCGAAGTGTAGAGCGGCACGCCCAGCTCGTAGGCGGCGGCGAGGAACGACTTGTTCTCGATCCCGAGCTTGCGCTCGCGCTCCAGCACGTACCTGCCGCAGAGGTTGTGGAACTCGGCCGTGGACATCGGGCGCTGGAACTCCTCGCCCTCGATCAGCCGCCGGAAGAAGGCGTCCGTGTCGAGGAGCACCGAGTAGTCGAAGAAGATGTCGTAGATGCGCACGACCTCTTCCTGCCTCAGCGTCACGTCGGAGATGGCCGTGTTGCCCTGGTGGAGCGAGAGGCCGATGCCGAAGTGTGTGTCGTGGTAGAGGTTCGCGCCCGTCGTGATGACCCAGTCGACGAACCCCGCGCGCATGAGCGGGATGAGCGCGGAAATCCCCAGCCCCGCGGGCGTCAGAGCGCCCGTGATGGACAGCCCCACGGTCACGTCCGGCTCCAGCATCTTCCGCGTGAAGAGCTGGCACGCCTCGCGCAGCCGCGCCGCGTTGTAGGCCAGGAAGGTCTCGTCCACGAGGTCGGCCACCGACTCGCCGCCCGCAATCGGCCGCGGGTCGATCCGCCGCCCCGAAAGGTATTTGCTCGTCGTCTTCTTCTTCGCCATTCTTCCCCTGTGGCAGTGGCCTTCGGTATGAACTCATTCGGCCGCGGCGGCCGACTCGCTGTCCGCCTGCGTGCGGCGCAGGCGGAGGCGTCCGATGCGGCGCTCGTCGGCCTCAAGGACTTCGACGTCCAGGCCGCGGAAGTTGAGGCGCGTGCCCGGCTGCGGCACCGTGCCCGACTCGTTGATGACGAGGCCGGCGATGGTCGTGAAGTCGTCGTCCTCGATCTCCAGGTCGAAGAGGCGCTCGATCTTCCCCACCTCGGTCGAGCCCGACACCTCGTAGTAGCCGTCCCCGGCCTCGACTATCTCGACGATCTCCTCGCTCTCGATGTCCTCGTCCTCGATCTCGCCGACTATCTCTTCGAGTATGTCCTCGACGGTCAGGAGCCCCGCGAGCCCGCCGTACTCGTCCACCACGAGCGCGAGCTGCACGTGCGCCTTCTGCATCTCTTCGAGCAGCTCGTCCACGGACTTCGTTTCGGGGACGAAGTAGGCGGGGCGCAGCAGGGGCTCGATGCCGTCGTCCTCGCGCCCCTCCGACCAGTAGGCCAGAAGGTCGCGGACGTAGATGAGGCCGACCACGTCCTCTATCTGCTCGCGGTAGACGGGCAGGCGCGAGTACTTCGACTCGACCATCACGTCGCGCGCCTCGCGCACGGTCGCCGTCAGGGGCACGGCGACGATGTCAGTGCGCGGCGTCATCACCTCGCCGGCGCGCGTCTCGCCGAACTCGATGATGGACTGGATGAGTTCGCCCTCCTCCTCTTCGAGGATGCCCTCGTCCTCGCCCACGTCGATGAGCGCCTGGATGCCGCCGCCGTCGTCGTCGTCGTCCGGGTCGGCCGACGCGGCCTCGGCCTCGGCCGCGGTCTGCGTGACGTGCGGGTCGCCGCCGCCGCGCCGCAAACGCTCGGCCGCGGCCTGGCGCGGCGCGGCGACGAGCGAGAGCGCCCCGTGGAGCGGGCGGTAGAGCGGGAGCAGCGTGAGCAGCGTCCCCTCGGGGTTGCCGGCCGCGAACAGCCGCGGGATGACCTGCCGGAAGAGCACCGTCACGACCATCGCGATGAAGAAGGCGACGAGCAGGAAGCGCCGCTCCGCCCCCAGCAGCCTGAACGAGACCGACGTGACGAGCACGACCACCGCGACGAGCACGAACTGGATGGCCGCGTTCAAGGTGAAGCGGAAGCGCGGGCGGTTCTCCAGCACCTCGCCGAGGAAGGCGACCGAGCGCCCCGGCCGCTCCTCGCGCTCGCCCGTGAGCCGCCTCAGCCCCACGTCGCTCAACTGCCCGAACGCGACGTCCACGGTCGAGAGGAAGGCCAGCACGGCCAGCAGCGCGCAGGCGGCACCGATTTCGAGCTGGGTCTCCATAGGAAGCCGTCGGCGGTCAGCTTTCGGCTCTCGGCTTTTCGCCCTCCGCGCGCGGCGAGGGTCTTTTAATCTCCTCTTCCGCGGGGTGCAAAAGCCGAAGGCTGTAAGCCGAGTGCCGAACGCTCATTATATTCCGAGGCGGCGGCGGAGCCTCAGTTCGAGCGCGTTCATCTCGCCGCCGTCGGTCTCGTGGTCGTAGCCGCAGAGGTGCAGCAGCCCGTGGAGGATGAGTTGCGCGACCTCGCCCTCGAAGTCGAGCCCGTGCGCGGCGGCCTGCCGCGCCGCCTGCTCGGCCGAGACGACCACGTCGCCCAGGCTCAACCCCTCGCCCGTCTCAAACTCCTCCTGCCCCGCCGGGAACGACAGCACGTCCGTCGTCCCCACCTTCCCGCGCCAGCGGCGGTTCAACTGCCGCATCGCGCGGTCTGAGACGAACGCGACGGTCGCCCCCGCACCATTCGACGGCAAGACCCTCAGTGCCCGCTCGGCGAAAGCCCTCCACCGCTCGCAGTCCACCGGCACCTTCCGCTGCCGGTTCACGACCTCGACCATCAGACCGACCCCGAGCCGCCCGTCTGCGACTCGTAAGCCTTGATGATCATCTGGACGAGGCGGTGGCGGACGACGTCCTTGTCGGTGAAGTAGACGAACTCGATGCCCTCGACCTTCGAGAGGATGCGCTCGGCCTCGACCAGCCCGCTGCGCTTGCCCGTCGGCAAGTCTATCTGCGTCACGTCGCCCGTAATCACCGCCTTCGACCCGAACCCGATGCGCGTCAGCGCCATCTTCATCTGCTCGCTCGTCGTGTTCTGCGCCTCGTCGAGGATGATGAAGGCGTCGGCGAGCGTGTTGTGCGTCAGGATGAAGTCGTCGGTGACGTAGAGCGAGTCGGGCGCGGCGACGCTGATGCAACGCGTCTCGTGGACGCCCGCCGGCTCGATGTTCTTGACGAAGCGCATGGGGCGCCCGCCGCCATGTGCGCGGTAGAGTTCTGCCTTGCGCTTGAGCCGGAAGGGCTCGAAGACTTTCGGCAGTCGGATGTCGAGGACGAAGGCGTCGCTGCGGTAGGGAATCTCCCTGCCCCGCGCGAAGCCGGGCTTGCGGCCCTCGGCGGCGCGCCGGCGCCAGTAGGCAACGCCGCCGAGCGAGCGGACGAGGAAGATCACGTCATCCCTGAGGCGCTCGGAGGCCGTCGTGTACTGCACGCGGCATGTGCGGCCTTCCTGTAGAACCGGCCCGCCGTCCGTGTCTAACAGACCTTGCAGCACCGAGAGGCGCACGTCGGCGCTGTTGTGGAGGTAGACTTCGGGGATGAATTTCGTCGCCGAATAAGTACCCGCCAGGCGCAGGCCGCGCAGCGCCTGCGTGAGCGGGTTGCGAACGATGGTCCCGCCGCGCCCGGCTAGCGGGTTAGTGATGACGTAATCAACGGCAGACTTGCGCCGGAAGGAGAGGTTCATGTCGCCGAGCGCCAGCTCCAAAGACGAGACCAGCTCGGCGTCTGACGTGGCGAAGGCGGGCGAAGTCTTGTCCGTGATGCAGCCGTCGCCGAGCAGCAGCCCGAGCGAATAGGGTTCGACCGGGACTTCGCGGCGTGGCCAATCGACCGGCGCGGAGAGCAGCGGCAGCTCGTAGCGGTACTGGTGGTTCCGGCGGAAGTTGGCGAGCATCTCCCGCGTTTCCAGCACGCGCGGCGGCCTGCGCCTGCGCTTGTCCTCCATCGTGCTGACCGACCAAAGGTGCTCGGCGCAGGCGAGCGTGCTCGACCCGTCGGTCATCGTCAGGCGGTATACCTCTTTCGGGCCCTGCGGGAAGACGCCCAGCACTTCGGCCGGCCTGCCGTCCGAGCCGATGACGCAATCGCCGACGGCGAGGCTGCCCATCGCGCGCCAGCCGTCGGGCGTCAGCACGCGGCTGTGCAGCGGTTGCGCGCGCCCGCGCATGAAGGCCAGGGGGGCGACTTCGATGATGCGCTTCTCAAGCATCTTGGCGACGCGCTCGGCGTCCATGAGGTCGAAGAGGGCGTCGTAGAGCGGGCGGAGGTAGGGGTCTACCTTCTCCTGGAGGTCGCCGGGGAGGAAGCCGAGGCGCTCGCCGGCCTCGACCGCGGGGCGCGCGAGCACGATGCGGCTCACCTGCTTCTGCGTCAGCGCCTGCACGGCCATCGCCACGGCGAGGTACGACTTGCCGGTGCCGGCCGGGCCGATGCCGAAGACGATGTCGTTGGACTGGATGGCCTCGATGTAGCGGCGCTGGTTGGCCGACTTGGGCGCGACCTGCTTCTTGCCGGCGGGGTTGAAGCGCGCCTTGGTGAAGTAGTCGCGCAGGGTGTATGCGCGGTCCTCGGCGATCTGGGCGAAGGCTTCGCGGAGTTCCTTGTCGGTGAAGGTCTTGCCCTCGCGGAAGAGCGCGGAGAAGTCTTCGATGATGCGCTCGGCCGTCTCGACGTCCGCCGGGTCGCCGTCGAGCGTCAGGTCTTGGCCGCGCGCGTCAACGCGCACGTCGAGGAGCGATTCCAGGTGCTTGATGTTCTGGTCGTGGACGCCGAAGAGCGTCTCGACGGCTCGCGGCGGAAGCTCGATCTTCTTCAAAAGTCGCTCTCTTCTCCTTGTCGCGGGGAAAGCCTGGCGTGGCGGCGCGGGGGGCCGATGAGGTGCGGGGAAGCGGTCTGGTTCATCGCAGAAACGACGCTACAACACGGCGGGCGGGGGTGTCAACGCGCGCGTGCCGCGGCGCACGGGTGCCGCGCGCGGGCGTACGCGTGCCGCGCCCCGAAGGGCCGGCCGCCGCTCCTTGACAGTGGCCGGGGCGCTCCCTATACTTTGGGCTTTGCTCTGGCGGGCAGGTTCTCGACAGTGTGCCCCGGCGAGCTTTTCAGACGAGAAATAAGGACGGACGGAGTTAACCGAGAGATGCCTAATCACAAGTCGGCGGAGAAGCGCACGCGCCAGAACGAGAAGCGGCGCGAGATCAACCGCGGCAACCGCGGCCGCCTGCGCACGGGGATCAAGAAGCTGCGCGCGGCGCTGGAGTCGGGCGACGCGGGGTCGGCGCAGGAGCTGCTGCCGCAGACCGTCTCGCTCATCGACAAGGCCGTGCAGAAGGGCGTGCTCCACCGCAACGCGGCCGCGCGCTACAAGTCGCGGCTGACGGTGCGCGTCGGCGAGTCGGGCAAGTAGGGAGCCGAAAAATTTACGCAGGCGAGGCAGGCCGCTGGACGAGCGGCCTGCCTCGCTTTTTTGCGCCGGGAGGTCGGAGGGATGCCTAAGCCGAGTGAGCCTTACCGCGGCGACGAAGAGGTCGAAGGGGTCGTCCGCGCGTTCGAGTCGTGCGCGCTGCCGCCGGCCGAGTTCAACCACAGGGAGCACCTGGCCGTCGCGCTCTGCTACCTGCTGCGCCTGAGCGACGGCGAAGCGCTCTCGCGCCTGCGCGCTGGGCTCGGGCGTTACGTCGGGGCGCACGGCATCAGCCCGAGCCTCTACCACGAGACGATAACCGTCTTCTGGCTGAGGCGCGTCCGCGCCTTCATAGGGCGCCCGGGCCTGGGACGTGACCTCGCCGCGATGGTCAACGATCTGGCTGAAGAGTGCGGCGGCTCGCGCCTCGTCTACGACTACTACAGCAAAGAGTTGCTCGACTCGGACGCGGCGCGGCGCGGGTGGGTCGAGCCCGACTTAAAGCCTTTGGATTTTTAGCGGCACTCAGGCGGACAGCTCGCAGACGAGCATTTCGAGCTGGAGGCGGGAGCCGCGGTCGCCGCCGCCGCCGAGCGAGGTCTTGATGGCGAGGTCGGCCGCGGCGATGCGGGCGATGCGGCGCGCCAGCTCCCCCGCGTCGGCGCGGCGCGCGGTGGCGAGGAACTCCTTGCGCTGGCTGAAGGGCATGTTGACGACGCGGAAGACCTCCGACTCGGGCGCGCCGCGCGACATCAGCTCCTTCGCGAGCGCGAGCCGGTGGAAGTTGCTCGCCAGCAGGCCGATGAGCATGACCGGCTCCGCGCCGTCGTCGAGGAGCTTGCGCAGCGTTTCGAGCGCGCGCCGCCGGTCGCGCGCGATGAGGTGGTCTGAAAGCTCGAAGTTCGACAGCTCGCGCGAGCGCCCGACCAGCGCCTCGACCAGCTCCGGCGTGATCTGCCCGCCGGGGAGCGCGGCCGTCGCGAGCTTCTCCAGCTCGGTCGCCAACTGCCGCACGCTCGCGCCGACGAGCGCGACGACCTGCCGGAGCGTCCTCTCGTCGGCGTGCGCGCCGAGGTGCTTGAG
>DASVWB010000460.1:0-24025 GCA_036389815.1 Pyrinomonadaceae bacterium
GTAATCGCTCTTTACGCGCCGCCGGCCGCCGCCGAACAGGAGACCCAGCCCGCGGTCGAAAGCGTCCTTGGCCTCCAGCAGTCGGGCCGCTTCACCCGCGCCGGCGTTCGCGTAGAACCCGGCCAGCTCAGAAAAAAAAACTCGGAGTGGCGCGACCGCTCGAAGTCGCCGATGAAGGCCATCGCGTCGAGGCTCTCCTTGGCCTCGGCCTCGTCGCCGCGCCGCGCCGCCGCCAGATGCCGCCGCGACAGTTGCAGCGGCAGCGCGGCCCCCTTCAGAAGCCCCTTCGTCTCGTTATGAATCTTCTGCGCGCGCGCGTCGTCGTGGTCGCGGAAGGCGGCCAGGAAGTCGCGCAAGACCTGTTCGTCCGTCCTGAAACTCGTCCGCCCGTCTTCGACCCGCGCGAGGTTCCTGCGCGCCTCGTCCGCCCAGGGCGAGGAGGAGTCCTTTTGCAGGTAGAGCGTCCAGGACTCCTTCGCCTGACGCGGCAGCCCCAACTCCTGCAAGGCCAGCGACCTGTTAAAGAGCGCTTCCGGCGAGTCGCCGTCCAACTCCGTCGCCCTCGTGAACTCTTCGAGGGCGCGCGCGAGGTGTTCGAGCCTCTTCTCCCTGTCCGACGTTTTCGACAGCTCGAAGTAGGCCGCGCCGAGGTCGTTGTGCGTCCGCGCGCTCTCGCCCGAGAGCTTGAGCGCGCTCTCGAACTCCCTGATCGCGTCCGGGTACTTTTGCTGCGTGAGGTAGAAGTCGCCCAGCGCGTGGTGGGTCTGTGCGCTCGGGCTCTCTTCAGCGGCCGTGAGTAGTCTGTTCTCAAGGCGGAGCAGTTGTCTCCGCTCGCGCTGCTCGGGCGCCCCGCGCAACTGCGGCAGCGGCGCGTAGGCGAAGCCGGAGATGCGCGTCTCGGTCGGCCGCTCCTGCCGGTAAATCTCGCGCAGCTCGACCAGCTCGTCCGGCCTGCCGCTCCTGACGAGGTAGACCGCCGAAGCCAGCAAGGCGACGAGCAGCACCGCGAAGGCGCCCGCGTACGCCGGCCGGCGGAAGAGCGCCGCGACCCGCTCGAAGAACGAAGGGCCGTCTTCCGCCGCCGCCTCGACTGCCTTCGCCGGCGCGGCCAGCGCCCTTTTTCTCAGCTCGCGCGTCAGCTCGACCTTGGAGCTTCTCGCGGGGTTGTGCGCGAGCGTCGCGCGGAAACTGGCGGCGTCCGCTTCGTCGAGGTGTCCGAGCACGTAGTCGTTGTCGAGGTCGTCTTCCGTGAGGGGGACGTGGGAGCAGAACTCCTCGTCCGTGAACAGCAGTTCCTCGACCCCTTCGAGCGTCGCCTCGTCGGCGACGCGGCCCAAAAGGTACTCGCGGACTACCCTCTCGTTATCCGTTAACTCGTCCATGGCCCCCGCCGCCGACGAAACGTTCACGCGCGGGCGTCACGTGACCGCCCCGCCGCCCACGCACTTCTGCATACAGTCGCTCAACATTCGCTTGGTTCTCATCACGTACATCCGCAGCGCGGTCTGCGTCATCCCGAGCCTTTCCGAGATGCGCCGGCGCTGCTCGATCTTCGACCGCTTCTCCTCGGAGAAGTAATCGAGGATCATGCTCCGGCTCTCGGGCGAAAGCTCCGCGAGGCACCTGTCCAGGCACTCGTCCGTGAAGCCCTGCCGCGCGGGCGGCGGCGCCGCGACGACCACGTCGTCGAGGTCGAGGTGGTCGCGCTCCTTCCGCAGCGACTCGCGGTAGACGTTTTTGGCCACGCCGTAACAGTACGCGAGCTTGTTCTCGATCTTCTCTTCGGCGGCCTTCAGCACCAGCCGGTTGATGGTCTCGTCCGCCAGCTCTTCGGGGAAGCGGCAGCCGCGGTGCGCGAAGAAGGTCTGGAGCTTGTAGCACAGGCGCACGTACCCCTCCCCGGCGCCTTCGTCTTCGGGGCCGAGCCACTTCAGGAACCCGGCAAATGCCTCCTGCGATACCTCTTTTTTCACCTTCGTTCCCGCGACGGCTGAAGGCGGCCCCGGTTCGGGCGCTCGGGAATTCGGCGACAGGATAGCTCAATTCGTGGCGGAATGACATAAGTTTAAAGGGCCCGGGCCGCCGGCACGCCCGGGCCCTTTCCTCCCCCGCGGGGACTTCCCCCGGCGGGCCGCGTCAGTAGTACCAGACGGAGAGCGTCGCGTAGTCGTGGTCGGAGTCGTCCTGTGTGATCAAGTCCATGTAGAGCGGCATGCTGCCGTTCATGATGTGGTTGTTCATGGCGGCGGTTGACAGGACGAAGGTCGAGGACTTGGGGTTGGCGCCGGCCGGGTTCCAGAGCTGGCTGTACATGAAGAGCACGCCGGGCGGGTTGAACGGGGCTATGCCGGCGGTGATGGTGTCGTTGTCCCAGATGTCCCGGTCGTGCCGGATGCCGACTTCGAGCGTGGCGTAGCAGACTCTGCAACTGCGGAGCCTGAAGCTGTCGGCGAAGACCATGTTGACGCGCGGGTCGTCGTAGCCTTTCGGGGTCAGGTTGCGGCCGGCGAGGAAGCTCGTCAGGGTCGGGCTGAGGGTCAGGGGGCTGCCCGGCGGGGCGAACTTGTCGGCGGTGTCGTGCGTCTGCACGTCCGGGCGGATTCGGGCGCACTCGCGCGGCACGGCGACGGAGGCGGCGTCGGGGTTAATCTTCTCGGCCGGCACCTCGATAATCTGCCGCTCCTGCTGCCCCGTCACGACTCTCCGATCCTGCTGTTCCGTCGGGAGCCGGCGGACGGGCTGCTGCTGCGCGGCGCCGTGCAAGCCCGAGGCGACGAGCAGGGCGAGGATTGCCAGGGTTGTGGACGCGCGGGCGATTTGGCTTCTCATCATCGTTCTCCTCTTCTGTGCGGTTGACGGAATCTGACTTCGCCGCCAACTCCGTGAGCGTGCGAGGCGGCGCGTCCGGATTTCGCGGTTCTCCCCTTGTGCCGAAGTCATTCAAATTCGCGGGGGTGAACTCCGACCTCTGCGGTTAGATTTCGTGCCCGCGTCTGTGTGTGACTTTGCCACCCGGAAACGTAACGCCGCCGGGGGAAAGAATTCGCGTTCACGGCGTCGAGCGGAGCGGCACGAGGCGGGAGCCGGACGGGAAGGGTTCACCGGCGAGGAGCCGAGTGGTTATTGAATATCAGTGGGAGAAGGCGGCGACCATTACGGAGGGGCTTAGAGCGGCGTGCAGACGGATGCGACTGCGATAGCGGTCAGAACCGCCCGCGGTAGCGGGTGGAGTGTTGCGAGAGGCGCGCGGCCGTGTCGCTGAGGGGTTGAGCAACTCGTCCATGCCGACGCGCCCTCCTGTCGCCCGCCGGTCTCCCGTCACGCCGCATCCTCGAAGAGGGCGACGGCGTGGTCAATCTCTTCCGCGTCGTTGTAGATGTGCGGCGAGAACCGCACGCCGTAGGCCGCGCGCACGTCTACGAAGACCCTCTCTTCTCTCAGCCGCCGGTAGACCCGCTGCGGGTCTCGGAAGGCGACGCACACCGTCCCCCCGCGCCGCTCCGGGTCTTGCGGCGTGCGGAGCGTCAGGCCGCGTTCGAGCGCCGCGCTCACCAGACGGTCGGTGAGCGCCAGGTTGTGCGCGCGCACGTTCGCAACGCCGACGCTGTTGACGAGTTCGATGCTCGCGCGCGCGACCACGTAGGGCAAGACCGAGGGCGTCCCGCCCCAGAAGCGCCGCGCGTCGGCGGCGTAGCGGAAGTCCCGTATGCGGAACTCGAACGGGTCTTCGTGCGAGAACCAGCCCACGTCCGTTGGCTCGAACCGCTCCACGCCGGCGGGGTTCGCCCAGAGGAAGCCCGCCCCCGGCCCGCCGCACAACCACTTGACCGCCGACCCGACCACGAAATCCGCGTCCCACGCGTGGAGGTCAATCGGCACCACGCCCGCCGACTGCGCGACATCGACCAGCGTAAAGACCTCGTGCCTTTGTGCGCAGCGGATGATCTCCGCGACCGGGTTCAGCCTTGAGTTGCCGTACAGGACGTGCGTGACGAGCACGAGTTGCGTGTCGGGCGTCAGGTGTCGCTGCCAGCACTCGACCGAACTCGTGTCGCCGTCGGCCGGTATGAACTCGACTGCGTAGCCCGCCCGTTCCGCCTGCGCCAGCGCGAAGCCCGCCGAAGGGAAGTCCGACTCGGAGAGCAGGAGCTTGTTCTTACCTGTGCGCCGCGGGAGCGACGACAGGATTTTCGCAAGGGCGGACGAGATGTTGGCCTGCGGGCAGAACTCGGCGGCCGCGCCGTTCAGCAGCGTCGCCAGCGACTGCTGGAAGTCGCCGATTGACGCGAGCCACCCGTCCCAGGCCTCGCCCCCTCGCGTCGCCCACAGTTCGAAGAAACGGCCGGCTGCCTCCCGCGCCGCCCGCGGCAGGCAGCCGACGGAGTGGCTGAGGAGGTAGGTGCCGCCGGGCAGCAGGAAGTCTTGCTTATGCGGCCGCATGCTCCTGTTGCCGGCTGAGCGAGTCGCGCACGACGCCGTAGGTCGCGCCCCAGTTGTCGGTCATCTGGTCTCTGACGCGGTTCGTGCGCCGCGCCTTGATGCACTCGTCGATCTCCATCAGCGTGTAACCCATGAGCTTCATCCACAGCTCCTCCACCTGGTGGACGATCTGGATTTCGGAAGTGTCGGGTGCATGCCGTTGTTATGCGGGCACGCCGGCCGGCAGGCCGAAGGTCCCGTCCGGCCGGCAGGGGAAATCGACTATCGCCCTAACCGCCGACATCGGCAGCGGGCCGTAGACGTGTGGGAAGAGTTCGGAGCCGCCCTCAAGGTTCTCGTCTACCACCTCGCACCCGACCCGGGCCCGGTCTATCTCAAGGAGCACGAGGTCAGACCGCCCGTGGAAGCGGGCGTCCGCGACGCGCGTGAGCTGCCGGGCGTATGAGCAGTGGATGAAGCCGTCGCGTTGGAAGGCGGCGGCCACGTAGGTCCCCGTGCGCCGGGCCTCGTCCGCCTCCGCGCGCGACGTGATGTGGAAGATTGGCGTCAACGCATCAGCCTCGTATAAAACCCCCGCCGCCGCGCCCGGCAAGGTTTGCGACCACCGTAATCAGCTCGGCCGGCTCGACGGGCTTCGGCACGTGCATCTGGAAGCCGGAGCGCAGCGCCCGCATGCGGTCTTCGGCCCTGGCGTAGGCCGTCAGTGCGACGGCCGGGATAGTTCCGCCGCGCTCGCCCGCCAGCGCCCGGACTCTCCTGATGAGATCGTATCCGTCCTCCTCCGGCATCCCGATGTCGCTGACGAGCACGTCGTACCGCTCCCGCCCGAGCAACCGCAGCGCCTCCGCCGCCGAAGCCGCGGCCGTGGGCTGTGCGCCGCAGGACGCGAGCACGGCGAGGAGGACTTCGCGCGTGTCCGCCTCGTCGTCCACGACCAGCACCCGCAGCCCCTCAAGCCCGGGCGGGCAGTCGAGCGCGCCGCCCGTGCGCGAGGCTGGGTTGACCCGCCGCCCGCCGTCCGCGCGCCCCGCGCGGGCGGGCAGCGGCGGCAGGCTGACGGTGAAAGTCGCGCCCCGGCCTTCGCCCTCGCTCCGGACTTCGACCGTGCCGCCGTGCAGCTCGACGAGCTGACGCACGATGGAGAGGCCGAGGCCCAATCCGCCGTGCTGGCGCGTCGTCGCCTGGTCGGCCTGCCGGAAGCGGTCGAAGACGTGCGGCAGGAACTCCGGCGCGATGCCGCGCCCCGTGTCGGCCACCGTGATTTCGACCTGCGAGTCCGCGCGCTCAAGCCGCACCTCTACGCGCCCGCCCTTCGGCGTGAACTTCACGGCGTTCGAGAGCAGGTTCCAGACTACCTGCTGAAGCCGTTCGGGGTCGCCCGAGACCGCCCCGGCCGCGGGGTCAAGCAGCGTCCGGAGTTCTATCTCCTTCGCCTCGGCCGCGGGGCGCACAGAGTCGGCGGCGGCCGTGATGACGCCCGACAGGTCTACGGGGCGCACGTCGAGGCGGAGCTTGCCCGTGATGATGCGCGACACGTCGAGCAGGTCGTCGACGAGCTGCGCCTGCGCCTGCGCGTTGCGCTCGATGGTTTGCAGGGCGCGCGCCGTCACCGCCTCGTCGAAGCGGTTCGTCTGCAACATCCTCGACCAGCCCAGGATTGAAGTCAGCGGCGTGCGCAGCTCGTGCGAGAGGGTGGCGAGGAAGTCGTCCTTCAGCCGGTTCGCCTCCTCCGCCCTCTTGCGCGCCTCGACCTGCTCGGTCACGTCCACGCCGTGGACGAAGATGCCTGAGACGCCCCCGTCCGCTTCGAAGAGCGGCTGGTAGAGGAAGTCGACGAGCCTCTCCTCGGGGCGTGCGCCCGGCTCGCGTTGGAGGGTGACGGCCATCTCACGCCCCTCGTAGGGTTCGCCCGCCCCGTACACGCCGTCGAGCAGCTCGAAGAAGCCCTGCCCCTCGACCTCCGGGAGAGCCTCGCGCACCGTCCTGCCGATGAGGTCGCGGTGGCCGACGAGCCGGAGGTATGCCGGGTTGACCAGCTCGAAGACGTGCTCGGGGCCGCGCGTGGTGGCGACGAAGGCCGGCGCCCGCGTGAAGATGTCGGCCAGCCGCGACCGCTCGAACTCAAGCGAGCGGTGCAGGCGCTCGCGCTCCTCCTCCGCGCGCCTGCGCGCCGTGATGTTCTTGAAGATGAGCGCGACCTTCCGCTCCTCCGGGCGGCCGACGCGGAAGGCGTAAACGTCGAACCAGCGCCCCATCACTTCGGAATGGCTCTCGAAGCGGATGGGCTCGCCCGTCAGCGCCACGCGCCCGTAGGTCTCCACCCAGTGCCCTTCGAGGTCGGGGATGAGCTGCCGCACCGTCTTCCCCCCGAGGGCCTGCACGGCCGGGATGCCTGTCAGCCTCTCGAAGGCGGGGTTGAGTTCGACGAAACGGTAGTCGCTGGCACGGCCGCCCTCGTCGAACAGCATCTGGAGCACGCAGAAGCCTTCGTCTATTGACTCGAACAGGGTTCGGTAGCGCTCCTCGCCCTCGCGCAGAACCTCCTCGGCGTGTTTGCGGTCGGTGATGTCTACGGCGAAGCCGGGCATCCCCGTCACCGCCCCGTCGTCGCCGCGCTCGACGCGGCCGCGGGCCGACAGCCAGCGCACGCCTTCGGGGTGACTGACCCTGTATTCGACCGCGTACGAGCCCGAGGATTCGAGGGCCTCGCGCAGCGCACGCCCGACCCTCTCGCGGTCGTCTCCGTGGACGGCCGGCAACACCTCCGCGAGCGGCACGCCGTCTCCGGTCGCCTCCCCGCGGAGCGAGAAGTAGCGCCGCATGTTCTCGTCGGTGATGATGCGGTCGCGGCGTATGTCCCAGTAGAAAGTCCCGGCCAGCCCGGCTTCGAGCGCCGATTCGAGCCGGGCCTTCGTGCGGCGCAGCTCCTCCTCGGTCGTCTTGCGCCCCGTCTCGTCGCGCATGATCTTGGCGAAGCCACGCGCCTCGCCCGCCGCGTCGCGCAGCGCCACCAACTGCCCGTCGGCCCAGAAACGCGTGCCGTCCTTGCGCAGGTGCCAGCGGCGGTCTTCGGCGCGCCCGCACTCAAGCGCCGTCCGCATCTCGCGCGCGCACTCGCCGCGCGCGTTGTCCTCCGGGGTGAAGATGTCGCACGAGTCGCGGCCGACCCACTCGTCTTCCGCGTAGCCGAGCAGTTGCTCCACCCCCGGGTTCCAGCTCGCGACCCGGCCGTCGAGGCCGATGGCGAAGATGGCGAAGTCGCGGACGCTTCCCGCGATCAGCCGGAAGACGTCCGCACCGTCTTGAGGAATCGTCGTTGACATGCCTTTACGTGCCCGCACGGGGCCGGCGCCGGGCGCACTCCCCTCCTTGAAATGATAATCCCGCGGCACAAATTATAGGGGGTTATGAAAGGTTACAGACTAAATGCTTTCGCCGGCCGAGTCTAGCACCGCGGGAGACTTTACCCCTTCAGCGGAGCGCCGCGCAGACATCCCGGACGCAGCCGCGAAGCCAGCGGTGAGCCGGGTCGGCATCCAGCCGCGGGTGCCAGAGCAATGAGACGGTGATCTGCGGCGCGGGGAACGGAAGGGGGAAACTGTGCATCCCGGCCCGCAGGTTTCCGGTGTGTCTTTCGGGGACGGTGGCGATCAGGTCGGAGGCGCGCGCCAGGGCCAGCGCGGTCGAGAAGCCGCCGACGATTGTGACGACCTCGCGCGCGAGTCCGAGCGGCCCGAGGGCTTCTTCAATCGGCCCCCTGTCGAGCCCGCGCCGCGAGACGCCGACGTGCCTGCCGGACGCGTAACGACCCGGGGTGACCTTGCCCTTGCACAGCGGGTGCCCCGCACGCACGACGCCGACGAAGCGGTCTCGGAACAACGCCTGCGCGCGCACCTCGGGCCCAATCGTCTCCCCGACGACGCCGGTTTCGAGGTCGACGGTTCCGTCGCGGAGCGGCCCGCTGTCTTTATCGAGCTTCTGCGCGAAGCGCAGCCGCACGCCGGGGGCTTCCTCGCCGACGCGCGCGATGAGCGCCGGCCCGAAGTTCTCCGCAAAGCCTTCGCTGGTTCGCAGGGTGAACGTCCGCGCGAGCCGTTCGAGGTCGAGCGCCTTCGCCGGACGTAGAACCGCCTCCGCCTCCTGCACGAGCTGGCCGACCCGCTCGCGGAGTTCGAGCGCGCGGGGCGTGGGGACGAGGCCGCGCCCGGCCCTGACCAGCAGAGGGTCGCCCGTCGTCTCGCGCAAACGCGCCAGCGCCCGGCTCATCGCCGAAGGGCTCAGCCGCAGCCTCCGCGCCGCGCGCGCGACGTTACCCTCCGCGAGCAGCACGTCGAGGGTGACGAGCAGGTTGAAGTCGGGTCTCGACACAGGCCGACTATATCGTGACATGGCGTCAGACGCACGAATAAAGTGCAAACGGTGCGTCTTCCGCCATGTCGTCTAAACGGTTATCTTTCTACACATGTTGAGACCAATGATTACGACACCGGTCGGGACGGTCGCGGGGGGCGCGGAGCGGACGCCTTCGGTGCGGTGGGCGCTCGCCGGCCTTTCGCTGTCCATGTTGATGCCCTCGCTCGACACCAGCATCGCTAACGTCGGCCTGCCGACGCTGGCTCGGGCGTTCGACGCCTCCTTTCAGGCAGTCCAGTGGGTCGTCCTCGCATACCTCCTCGCCATCACCACGCTCGTCGTCAGCGTCGGGCGGCTCGGCGACCTCCTCGGACGCAGGCGTCTGCTGCTGGCCGGAATCTGTCTGTTCACGGCGGCCTCGCTCGTGTGCGGCGTCGCGCCCGCGCTCTGGCTGCTGGTCGCCGCCCGCGCGGCGCAGGGGCTCGGGGCGGCCGTCATGTTGGCGCTCACCGTGGCGCTGGTCGGCGAGACCGTCCCGAAGGCGAAGACCGGGAGCGCCATGGGGCTGCTCGGCACGATGTCCGCGGTCGGCACCACGCTCGGCCCGTCGCTCGGCGGCGTCCTCATCGCCGGGCCCGGCTGGCGGACGATCTTCCTCGTCAACGTGCCGCTGGGCGTCCTGAATTTTCTACTCGCCTATCGCCACCTGCCGGCAGACCGCAGGGAGGCGAAGGCGGGCGGGGCGGGCTTCGACAGCGTGGGCACGCTGCTGCTCGCCCTGACGCTCGCGGCATACGCCCTCGCCATGACGGTCGGGCGCGGCGGCTTCGGCGCGCTCAACGTGGCTCTGCTGTGCGCGGCACTGTTCGGAGTCGGCCTCTTCGTGCTCGCCGAGGCGAGGGCGGAATCACCTTTGATTCGGCCGGCGGTGTTCCGCAATCCGGCGCTGAGCGCGGGCTTCGCCATGAGCGCGCTCGTCTCGACGGTGTTGATGGCGACGCTGGTGGTCGGGCCGTTCTACCTCTCCCGCGCGCTCGGACTCGACGCGGCGCTCGTGGGACTCGTCCTGTCGGCCGGCCCGCTCGTCGCCGCGCTGGGCGGCGTGCCGGCCGGCCGCGTCGTAGACCGCTTCGGCGCACGACGCATGACCGTGGTCGGGCTCGTCTGGATAGCGTGCGGCGCTTCAGCCCTCTCCGTGACGCCGGCGGGGTTCGGCGTCGCCGGCTACGTCGCGCCCGTCGTCGTCATCACCGCGGGCTACGCGCTGTTCCAGGCGGCCAACAACACCGCCGTCATGACGAACGTTCGCCCGGACGGGCGGGGCGTCGTCTCCGGCATGCTCAACCTGTCGCGCAACCTCGGGCTCATCACCGGCGCGTCCGTCATGGGCGCCGTCTTCGCGCTCGCGTCGGGGGCGACCGACATCACAACGTCGCCTCCCGCGGCGGTCGCGGCCGGCATGCGGGTCACGTTCGCGCTCGCGGCCGTGCTGATGGCCGCCGCGCTCGCCGTCGCGGTCGGGGCTTACCGCCTCACGTCGCGCGGTGATGTGATAGAGTCGGTCTTATAGTGCCTGTGAAAGGATTCGGTCGCCCATGCTTCCACTGCCGGCGTTTCGGCTGATTGGCTTGAGTCTTCTCGCCGCTTTATGTCTCGCCGACGCCGCGCTCGCGCAAGCGGGAAGTGACGCGCAGACGCAGGCCCTCGTCCGGCGATTGCAAGAGGGTGACAGGCGTGAACGCCTCGCCGCCGCCGAGGAGATAAAGGGGCTGGGGGCGAAGGCTGTGGCCGCGGTGCCCGCGCTGGCGGCCGCGCTCAAGGAGCCGGACGACGAGTTGCGTAAGGCCGCGGCCGAAGCCCTCGGCAGGATAGGGCCGGAGGCGAAGGCGGCCGTGCCCGCACTCACCGACGCCCTGAGAGACGGCAACGGCTCTGTGCGGAGCAACGCCGCCTTCGCGTTGGGGCAGGTCGGTGCGGCGGCGGAACCGGCCGTCCCGGCGCTCGCCGCGCTGCTGAAAGACGAAAGCCCCTGGGCGCGAGCCGGCGCCGCCCGCGCTCTGGGGAGAATCGGGGGTAGCGCGAAAGCTTCCGCCCCGGCGTTGGCCGAGTTGCTGAAGGATCAGCACGAAGGCGTCCGCAGGGACGCGGCCGAGGCGCTCGGGCGGTTCGGCGTAGAGGCGAAGGCGGCGGCCCCCGCGTTGGTTCTTTTGTTGAAGGACGAGGGCGTCTCCGCGCGCAAAGCCGCGGCCGAAGCCCTCGGCGGAATCGGGCCGGAGGCCAGAGGCGCGGTGCCCGCCCTCGAAGAGGCGTTGAAGGATCGCGAGTTCGTCGTGCGGATGAACGCGGCCCGGGCACTCAAGCGCATCGGGTTAGAACCGGGGGAGGCCGTGCCGGTTTGGACGGGGGCGTTGAAGGACGCCAGCGAGCACGTCCGCAGGTACGCCGCCGACGCCCTGGCCGAGTTGGGCCCGGGGGCGAAGGCGGCGGTGCCCGAGTTGACCGAGGCGTTGAAGGACGGGGACAGGTTCGTCCGCCTCGGCGCCGCGAAGGGGTTGGGCAACATCGGGGGCGAGGCCAGAGGGGCGGTCGCCGCTCTGGCCTCGCTGTTGAAGGACGAAGAGCCGCTGGTCCGCGCCGGCGCCGCCACGGCCCTGGGCAAAATGGGGAGCGACGCGAGGGCGGCACTGCCCGCGCTGAACGAACTGCAAAAGGATTCGGCGACGGTCGTGAGGCTCGCCGTGGCGGAAGCCATCAACAGAATCGCGCCTCACGGAATAAATGCGCGGTGAGGGGCGCGGCCATCGTTAATGCACATCCTATCCGTCGAAGCGGTCGGCAAGGACTACGGCCTGCGGCCTGTTCTTGAGAACGTCAGCCTCGGCCTCGGCAGCCAGGACCGCGTCGGCGTGGTCGGGGTGAACGGCTCCGGCAAGACCACCTTCCTCCGCCTCGTCGCCGGGGCCGAAACTCCGGACGCCGGGCGCATAACTTTCGCAGACGGCGTGACCGTCGGATACCTGCCGCAGAACCCTCCCTACGAGCCGGAAGCGACCGTCCTCGAAACCGTGTTCGCCGCGAGCGACGCCCGGATGAGACTACTGTTGGAGTACGAACGCGCCTGCGGAGAGCTGGCGGCCGAAGGCGCGGACGGGCGGCGCGCTTTAGACCGCGTGTCGGAGCTGGGGCGGCGTCTGGAGGCGTCGGGCGCGTGGGAGCTGGAGACGAACGCCCGGACGGTGCTCGGCCGCCTCGGCATCAACGACACGAACGCGCGGATGGGCACCCTCTCGGGCGGGCAGCGGAAGCGCGTCGCGCTCGCGCACGCGCTCATCGAACGCCCCGGCCTCCTCATCCTCGACGAGCCGACCAACCACCTCGACGCCGAGACCATCTCCTGGCTCGAAGATTATCTGAACGGCTACAGCGGCGCGCTGCTTCTGGTCACGCACGACCGTTATTTCCTCGACCGCGTGACGACGCGCATCCTCGAAGTCGAGCGGGGCGCGGTGCAGACGTTCGACGGCAACTACGCTTACTACCTCGAAAAGAAAGAGGAGCAGGAGGCGGCGCGCGCCGTCGAGGGGCAGAAGCGCGAGATGTTGATTCGGCGCGAGCTGGCGTGGCTGCGACGCGGCGCGAAGGCGCGTACGCGGAAGTCGAAGGCGCGCGTAGAGCGCGCCGAGAGTCTGATGGCGCAGCCCAGAGAGACGGCGCAGGCCGCGCTCGACATCTCGGTCGGCTCGACCCGTCTCGGCAAGAAGGTGCTGGAGCTGCGCGACGTGACGAAGGCGTACGACGGCCGGGTGCTGGTCGGCGGCTTCAGCCGCACCCTGAAGCCGGGCGAGCGCATAGGCGTCATCGGGCCGAACGGCGCGGGCAAGACGACGCTGCTCGAAATCATCGCCGGCAGGGTCGCGCCCGACGCGGGCACCCTCGAAGTGGGGCAGACCGTCCGCCTCGGTTACTACGACCAGGAGAGCCGCGCACTCGACGAAGGGGGGCGGGTGATAGATTACGTCCGCGCGGTCGCCGAGCGGGTCGAGACCGCCGGCGGGTCGTTCATCACCGCGGGACAGATGCTCGAAAGGTTCCTCTTCACCGGCGCGATGCAGTACGCGCCGATTGCGAAGCTCTCCGGCGGCGAGCGCAGGCGGCTCTACCTGCTGCGCGTGCTGATGGGCGCGCCGAACGTTCTGCTGCTGGACGAGCCGACGAACGACCTCGACATTCAAACCCTCATCACCCTTGAAGACTACCTTGACGGCTTCCCCGGCAACCTCATCGTCGTCAGTCACGACCGCTACTTCCTCGACCGCACCGTGGAGCACGTCATCCGCTTCGAGGGCGAAGGCCGCCTGCGCGAGTACCCCGGCAACTATTCCGCGTTTCTCGAAGCACGCCGGCAGGAGGAGAGTGAGGTCGCCCCCTCGAAGCCCGCGGACGCGGCGCGGCCCGCCGAGCGGCAAAGCGGTGCGACGCCGGCCGCCAAACGCAAGCTGTCTTTCAAAGAGCGTAAAGAGTTGGAGGAGACGGAAGCCCGCATACAGGCCGCGGAGCTACGCGGGGCCGAGATAGAGCGGGAACTGTCGGCCAACGCCAGTGACGCACACGTCGTGCACAGGCTCTACGAAGAGCGCGAAAGGTTGACGGAGCAGTTAGCCCGCGACCTCGAACGCTGGGCTGAACTCGCCGAGTTCGCGTGAGCGCACGCGCGCGGACGGCCGGGCGACTGCCTGCGCGTCCTCAAAGCAGCCTCGTCTCGCCTGAAAGTATTTCCCGCCACACAGCCTTCATTAGTACCTCAGCGCGACCAACGGGTCGACCTTCGTCGCACGGCGCGCAGGGACGTAGCTGGCCACGAGAGCCACCGCCGTGAGGAAGACCGCGACGGCGGCGTACGTCAGCGGGTCGGTGTCGGAGATGCCGTAGAGCAGACTTGCGATGAGCCTCATGCTGGCCGCCGACACGAGCAGCCCGGCCAGCGTCCCTGCGGCCGCGAGCGCCAGGCCGTCGGCGAGTATCATCCGCCGCACACGCCCGCGCCCCGCGCCGAGCGCCATGCGGATGCCGATCTCTTTCGTCCGGCCTGCGACGGCGTAAGCCATCACGCCGTACAGCCCGGCGGCGGCGAGCAGCAGCGCCAGCGCCCCGACGAAGGCCGCGGCCCAGATGACGAGCTTCGTCTCGCCCACTCGCCGCTCGATCAATTCGCCGAGCAGGGTCACGCCCTCGACGGAGAGGTCGGGGTCTACCACACTTGCGGCAGCTCGCACCTCCTTCGAGAGCGTCGCCGAATCGCCCGCGGCGTGGACGACGAGGTGGGTCGCGCCGAACTCGCCCTGCACGAGCTGCCTGACGGGTCGGTAGGCGAAGTAGCGCGGCCGCTCCGAGGGCCAGATGTACTTGGCGTCCCTGACCATGCCGACGACCTCCAACGCCTTCCGCCTCCCCGTCGCCGGGTCGCGCTCGATCAACCTTCTGCCGAGCGCCTGCCCGGCCGGCGCGAGTCGGCGGGCCAACGTCTCGTTGACGACGACGACGGCGGGCGATGCGTCGTCGTCCCGTTCGGTGAAGTCGCGCCCCGCCACGAGCGGGATACCCATCGTCTCGAAGTAACGTGTGTCCACGGCGTTCAGGTAGAGCGAGCGTGGCTGGTCGAGCGCGTAGACGGACGCGCCGTCCTCCGTGAACACGTCGGCCGCCTGCTGCCCCGGCGCTTCCCCTTCGACCTCCAGCGTGACGACCATCGTGCCCCCGCTCAGCGGGACGATGTGCGCCAACGTGGCGGAGCGGACGCCCGGCATCTCGCGCACCCTGCCCAGCAACTCGTCCCCGACGAGCAGCCGCCGCCGCTCGTCGTAACCGAGGGCTTCCAGATCGACGGCCGCCACGTAGCGGTCTGCGACGGGGAAGCCGTAGCCGGAGGCTTCGGCCAGGCGGATGCTCCTCAGCATCAGCCCGGCCGGTATCAACAGGAGCGTCGAGATGGCGACCTGCGTCACCACCAGCGCGTTGCGGAAGGTGAGCCGTCGGCGACCCGGACTTCGCACCGCCGTCTCTGCCTTGAGGTCGGAGATGACGTCAACCCTGGAAGCACGGAGGGCCGGGACGAGGCCGAAGGCCGCGCCCGTAGAGACCGCTAACAGCAGCGTATAAGAGAGCATCCGCCAGTCGAGGCTGAGGTCGAGCGTGACGGTCGCCTGTTCGGCCGGCGAGTAACGATACATCAGAGACAGTAAAACGTCGCCGGCCCAGCGCGACAGGAGTAGCCCCGCGGCCGCCCCGAGCAGCGACAGCATGAGGCTCTCGGTCAACAACTGGCGCACGATGCGCGCACGCCCCGCCCCCAGGGCGAGGCGCATGGCGATCTCGCGCCGGCGCTCGACCGCGCGGCCGAGCATGAGGTTCGCGACGTTGGCGCAGGCCACCAGCAGCACCAGCCCCATGACCGTCAACATGGCGACGACGACGAGCCACGACTGCTGCCGGTCCTGCGTCCCCATCTCGGCGGCCGTCGCCCGCGAGACCCCGCGCGGCGTGCAGGAAAATTTCGGGCGTCGCTCTGGAAGCCCTTAATAAGTTCAACGGCTCAGTATTGAGGCTTTGCGCCTGCGGCCGCTCATATGATCCCGCCTCCGGGGATTTTTTCGCCCACTCTTACTTTGCCGGTGATGAGCGGGATGCGGACTTCAATGGTGCCGAAAGGGACGCGCCTAGAGCACCCGTAGCGCACCAGGCCATTGACAACCCCGGAACTTGAACGGGTAGCCCTCTCGGCCGGCTTCCCTGCTCATTTCGTGGTTTTAACCTGCTCACCGTTATGGCTCCTCTTTTGTCTCACTAGTGGAATCATAGTGGGAAATTCTATTATTTATTTCCATCTTATGTTAACTATCGTAGCCTTCTGATGTTTCACAGTCGGGGCTAGGATGGGCCCCGGGAATTCAACCGGAGGAATCTGTCATGAAAGCTACAAGGCGACGCGCCAGGCGCCCGGACCCGTTAGCCTCGGCCGAAGGCGTCGGGCGCGTACTGGAGCAGTTACGCGCTTCCCTGCCCGACTTGATTCCGCGCTCGCACAAGAACTTATCTTCCTTACTTAACTCTGTCCGCGGCTTATACATGCGACAGCCGGCCGAGACCATGCGGGGGCGGCCGCCGCGCTACACGCGCGAGCAACTCCTGACGGTCGACTCCTTCTTGCGGAACCTGCTCGCGCGTGAAACACGGCTCTCCGTGCGCAGTTTCGTCGGACAGTACCTGCCCATCCTCGACTTCCCGCGTGACGTGCGGGAGGCATTGGAGCGTGGCGACGTGAACCTCTTCGAGGCTCATCAACTCGCCAGACTCACGCCGAAGAGGCTGGGCGGTACCGATGCGGAAGCCCGCTCGCTCAGGCGGAGGCTCTTGGAAGCACACCTGTTGGCGCAAGGCTCGGGGACGATGCTACGTGCCAGGGTCAAAGAGGCGTTGGGCGAGATGCGAGAGCCCGACCCGACCGAGGCCGAAGTGATGGCCGTGGGGAAGGCCGACGAGTTACTGGAGGCCGACCCGCTCGACGCGAGCCATCTCTTCTTCGAAGAGCTGCGGATGATCGCGAGAGCACTACGCGGGATAGCCCCCGCGGAGGTGACGGACGAGGACCTTGCGGAGATTATGCCCGCGGTCGATCAGATTACGCTGACTTTGCAAAAGATCGCGAGGAGGAAAGAGAGGGAGCAGGCGAAGAGGTTAACAATCTAGCCGGCCCACCACTCCCGGCAATCCGGCTAACCATTTTCGGAAGAATTATCTTGCACTATCTTGAACGTTCGGCCTATTATCCCGCGCTATGCAGCACGAAAGACCTAGTGACCTGATGCCATTGAAGGACGCGCGTACACTGATCGGCGTGTCACACACGAAGATGACTCAGCTCATCCGGGAGGGAGTCGTCAGGACCTACCCGAACGTGCTGGACAGGCGCGAGAAATTGGTAAGCAAGGCAGAGGTTATGGCCCTCAGGCCCTATCGCGCGGAGGCCGCATGATCACCATAGCGATTGCCAACCAGAAAGGGGGCGTGGGCAAGACCGCAACGTCGGTTAACCTCGCCGCCTTCCTCGGGCAGAAGCACAGCACATTGTTAGTGGATTTTGACCCGCAAGGCCATTGCGCTCAAGGATTTGCACTCGACGCCAACCTGCTCTCGCCCACGGTCTACGATGTACTTTTCGGACGGGCGGATGCGCCGGACGCGATCCGCGCCTTGCGTGAGCGCGCGTCGTTGCTGCCGGCGAACCGCGAACTGGCGATGGGCGAGGTGGAGTTGCGCAATACTTACCGGCGTGAGGAGAAGCTGCGCTCCGCCCTAGAGGGACTTCCCCATGAGTATGTGCTCATCGACTGTCCGCCGAACTTGGGCCTTTTAACTGTCAACGCGATGATGGCCGCGGACTATGTCATCGTCCCCATCTCGTCGTCACTCGCGCTCAAAGAGGCCTTGGAGCTTCTCGAACTGCTCGGCACTCTCAAGCAGGCTTTCGGCAAGAGTTGGCGCGTGCTCGCACTGCAAACCTTTTACCGTCAAGGCGTTAAAGAGCACGAAAACCTCCGCGCCCGGCTCTTCGAGGAGTTCGGCGAGCACCTTCTCGACGCTAAAATCAACTTGAATACGGACATCTCAGTCGCGATGTCGGCCGGCCGCCCGATGCTAGATTATCAGCGCTCCAGCGGCTTCCTCGATTACGGACGGCTGGCTAAGGAGGTAGCGAATGCCACAGCGGACCGCCAAGGAAACGCCGGCAGCGCGACGGGCGAACGAAGCGCTTGACCGGGTGACCGGGGGAGATAAAACGCCCGTCAAAAAGGCGCTTGCATTCCTTCTTGAAGGTTCACACGACCAACCTACGCCGGAAGCTGGAACGGAACAGACCCAGCCCAAACCTAGCCCAATCCAAACCCAGTCCGATGATAGCCCAAAGATAGCCCAAACTCAGTCCAAACCCAGTCCAATCGCGCCCGAACGAAACTTTAATAAGCGTGCCAACAGCCTCGAACATTCGGCACTGCCCTCGGGCCACTTTCCCGGCGCGAGCAAGAAGATTTATGACGCGCTCTACGTACGCACACGTGGCGCAGTCGTCCCGGCCCGTACGGTACAGGCGAGGCACCGTGAACTGCTCGCGTGGTCGGGCGTCAAGGATATCAAGACGATCAAGACGCACCTGAATAAACTCCGCGAGTCGGGGCTCATCATATGGACGACGCTGAAGGGTGAGCATGAGGGCTCCTTCTATGAAGTGTTCCTGCCCGAGGAGGTCAGCCCAAACCCAGCCCAAACCCAGCCCAGTCCTAGCCCAGACCTAAAAACGGACTTAGACCTAGCCCAAAAAATGGGCTGGGCTGGGCTACCTAATCTCGGTGATTCTGAAGGACTTAATACCTCCGACAAGACTTCTTTTAAGACTAATACTGAGAGAGATGATGATGATGAGGCTTTCGCCGAATTTAATGCCGCGTTGAAAAAAGCCGCAAAGGAGATTACGGGCAGGGAACCATCGCACGTAGAAACCGCGCGTTGGGGGGAACTGGCCGAAGTTCTCATAACGGAATTGAAGATCGCCGCCGGGCGCACGACAATCTCCAGCGTGCCCGCCTTCTTAGCAGAGCACCTCCGCCGACGCCTCTGGAAGAAGGAGAAGCGGCAGATTGATGATGAGAGGCGAAAGGAGCAATCCACCAACGCTCTTAAAGGCGATGCCTCCAAATGCCCGGATTGTTTCGGGACCGGAATGTGGTACCCGGAAGGCTTTGATAAAGGTGTTGCACGTTGTGAGCACAAGGCGCTTGAGAAGAAAGACGTTTGACCATCTTGAGGAAAACAGGGAATTGCCCGCGTCCTATAACGAAGATTAAAGTCGTTTCAGGAAGGTTATCGGACACTGAGGAGTGTCGGCAGTTTTCGCAACCCGATCCTTCCCCGGTCAAACCAGCAACTCTATTCGGAGCCTAGTCAGGACTTCGCTGATGGGGTTTGCGACGCCGTAGCTTTCGATTCTCCGTGGCTGTTTGGCGGGCGGGACGGTTGCGGGGGCGGCTTCGGCGGGCGTTGCGGTGACTTGTAAATCCGGCGCGTCAGGCGCGCCGGCGAAGATCAACCCGATGGCGTTTTGTTCCGCATCCATCAAGAGAGAACCGCTGTCCCCTTTGTCTACAAACTTCGTGAACTTCGGCGGGGACGGCTCAATCAGGAGTTGGTCTCGGAAGAAGGCCGACTGCGCCGTCCGGTCGTACATCACCCAGATGTCCAGGTATATCGAGGAGACGCTGCCTTCCGTATAGCCGGTGGTTCGCCCGGACTTGCGCGCGCGCTCGCCGACGGCAACGTCCTGCTTGAGCGCGTAACCCTTTACCGACCCGATGAACGGGATCACGAGTTCATAGCGGTGCGACGCCCAAAGCTTGGCGAGGGCGGCGTCTATGTGGTTGGGCTCGTCCGTGTTGCCGCCAAACTTCAGCGGTGAGAAGTTCACCAGCGCCCCGATGGGGCGGCCGCTCGCCGACTCCCCCGGACTCGGCTGCACTATCAGGTCGCCGTCATCAGCCGCCGCCTTACGCAGGTCTGCCAAGACGTGAGAGTTGCTGATGAAATGAACCTCCGCCGGGCGCGGCAGTATGCTTTTACGCTTGCAGAAATAGCCGATGGTGCCGCTCTGGCCGGTCAGGTTCGTGTTGGCGCCGCTGATGCCGCCGATGATGACCTCCCTGCGCTCGCGGATGCCGTTGGAATATGGGGCCCGCTCGGCGGGCGGGCCCGCCCCCTCGTCCGACAGTAAAACCGCCGGGCGCATTCCGAACGGGATGACGGCAAAGCCGCCGTATCTGTCCGGCAGCGCCGCCGCCTCGGCCGCCCAAGCCTCTTGATCCGCGTCGTCGCCGAAGACCTGTATGCAATACTCGCCGCTGACCGGGAGCACCCCGACACCTACGGCGTGGATGTTTGCGGAGGAGCCGGGCGGCAGGTAACGCGCGCTCAACTCACGTTTGGCTCGGACGACCCGTCCGAGCAGCTTGTAATCGGTGCCCCGCGGCCGACGCCTCATGGCCCGTGCGCGCCTGTACCTGAGCGCGAGCCGCCACGCCAGCCACGCGAGCGCCGACACCACCACGACCCAAGTGATCCAGTCGTAGTAGTAATAGAAAATCCTCCCGCCGTTGCCGTCGGGGCGAGACCACACCAGATGTTCTCCCAGTGCGAAGACGCTCATGCCTCGTTCAGAGTTCGTCTATGGACGACAAGTCGGCGGCTATCGGGTGGCAGAACTCCTCCTGGTTCACCGAGCCGCCGCCCGCGACGCGGCCGCCTTCGTCTTCGACGACGCGGTCGAGGTCGAACTGGCGGCCGTCGGGGCTGGAGAGGTAGCCGTAGTAGTCGGCCATGTCGCTGTAGACGGCGTCGTCGCTGTAGTCCATGTTCTTGAACTCTATGACGAACGGGAGCCCCTCGACCCGCTTCAGCGAGTGCGTCTCCTCCATGCCGCCGGCGCGGATGGTGAAACTCACTTCGTCGGCCTCGATCTTGACGCCGATAGTCTCCCCGACGTTGCCGAAGACCTCGCGCCGCGTCTCCCTGCCGTCGGCGTCTTTCTCGACCTTCTCGAAGAACATCTCCGTGTCGAGGCTGTGCGTGTAGAAGAGACCGTCGCTGATATAAATTTTGGTCAGAGGGTCGCGCCCCTGGGCGGTCGGCCTGACGGCGGCGCCGGCGTGTAGGTTGTTCAGGTTGAGGACCCACTGAAAATCGTTAACGTCCGCGTTCCCGAGCCTGTCAAAATCCTCGTGCCGGTAAATCTCGAAGCCCTCGACGGCCCGCCGGCCCAGCCCTTTGATCTCGACCTCCACGCCGTGCTTCGGGAGATTCCGGTAGGCGACCATCTCCTGGTAGGCGACCGTGTCTTTCCCGCTCCCGTCCTGAAAAACGGGCCGCCCGATTGTGATGCTCAGCGAATGTTTATCGTCGCGGATGGCGGCGATCTCGCCCCTGCCGCGCTCCTCGTTGAAGCAGATGATGCCGAGGCCGGTGAACCTGACGAGCGCCGTGGCCGAACTCTCTTTTACTGGCATGGTTCTCTCCTGTCGCGTCCTGTGGTTGGGCAAAGCTTTCGAGTATGTGTGCTCCGCGCCGGCGAAACGTAACGCCGCCCGGCGGCGAATCGGGTCAGCCGCAAAGCCACGCGCTTCCGGCTTTCCGGCACTCGACCCTTTTTTTCTTAGGGACGCTCACGGGCTCGACCGTCCCGTTGACTCTCCGCTCGCCCTTGCACTTGTAGTTCACGGTGACGACCACCCGCGAGCACGACATTGAGAACGCGAATCCTACCGCCCCCGGCTCGGGCACGGCGCGTCTGACGACGGGCGGCCTGTTCTCGATGATGATCTCGTCGCAGTCCGCGCTCATGTCGTGCGACCACGCGCCGCCGAAGCCTGCGGTGATGGCCTTGCGGGCGAGCGCCCTGTCTTTGTCGGGGCAGACGGGCGTCGGGGTCGGCGTCGGGGTTGGGGTCGGGGTCGCGGTCGGGGTTGGGGTCGGTATCGGTTCCAGCGCCGGGGCAGGCACGGGGGTCGGCCCCGGCCCCGAAGTCAAAAGCCCGGCCCAGACGCCGTCCTCCGGCGCGGGGCGAAGATAGATATAGCTGTTGACGGCCACCACGCACACGACCATGATGACCACCAACAGCGTCGTCGCCCTCGTCAGAATGCGGCGCCGCCTCAGAACGCGCTCACGTTTCCGTAGCGTCAGCGCCTTCTGCCGGACGACGCGGGTCGCCTCGTCCCAACCCTCGCCGTGCGGGTCTACTTCGACCAGCGGCGTCCCGTCGGCGGGGCAGAACGCCGACGGGCCGTCACCGTAATAGTCGCCGCACTTCGGGCAGGTGCGCATCATCTCAGTAATTGGCGTAGCCGCCGAACAGGGCGAAGGCGGCCCAGTAGAAAGGCTGCTTCGCCTTGCCGCCGCCCAACAGTTCGAGCTGGGCCCGCCGCAGGCTCTCGGCCGACGTGAGCCCCCTCTCTTTGCGGTTGCGGTGGAAGGCCGTCATCAAATCTTTCGTGGTCTCCGAATCGACCTTCCACTGGCTGGCGACGACGACCGGCGCCCCCAGCGCCAGGAAAGTGCGGGCGATGCCTATGGCCCCTTCGCCCCTGTCGTAACGATCCAACCCGGTCTCGCAGGCCGAAAGCACGACCAGTTTCGCGCGGGGCAGCTTGCGCGTCCCGAGTTCCGCAGACCGCAACTCGCCCCCCGCAAAGAGCAGCTTCGAGTTGGCCGGCGTTTGCCGGTTGGCGACGAAATGGCCCGCGAAGTGAACCACCTCCACGCCGGCGAAGCGGCGCAGGAACTCGTCCTTCGTGGCCCCGCCGCCGAACAATCCGAACGACTGCTCATACTCCCCGGCGACGGCCTTCGCCTCCGCCTCCGCCGACTGTAAGTCTTGCAGGTTGGGGTTCGCCTCGCGGTCGAAATCGGGGTTCCCGACGCTCAGCAGCCTCTCGCCGCCGCGGCGCCCTTTCCGCCCGGCGTTCTCCGTCGCCAGCACGAAGACGGAAGCGCTGGGGGCGTAGAGCAGCGCGAAGTCTTCGAGCAGGTACTTGCCCGAGGGCGAGACGAGCGAGGCGAAGGAGAGCTGATGCAAAGACTTGTCAGGAATCAGGCAGAGCTGCCTGCCCACTTCGAGCCCGGGCGGCATCAGAATCTCGAACAGCTCCTTCGCCCCGCGCATGACCACGGCCTCCGGCGCCTTCTCGACGACGGAAGCCTGATAGTCGCCCACCCTCTTCTCCAACTCGGCGGCCGAGATTGGCTTCTCTATCAGGTCGAACCGCGTCCTCGAAATGACCCACATCAAAAGCCTGTCCGGCAGCACGGCGTACTCCACGAGCTGCACCTGTTCCGGCAGGCGCGCACGGATTTCCGCCAGCGGCAGGGGGCGCGCGACCGCGGCAAAGTCTGTTTCGACTTCGACGATGGTCTTTTTTGATTCGACGAAATCCAGCAGCGAGCGCGCCCTCGACTCCTCGACGAAGGCGAACGCGCCGCGGCTGTCGCGCTCGCCCACGGCGTCGGCCGCCGCCGCGTCGAACACGTCCTGCTCGTGCGCGAAGAAGGCCCGGCGCGAACTGTCTTCGCGGATGGTGGCGCGGTACTTTTCCGACAACCCCAGCACGGCCTTCAGCTCGGCGGCGAAGTCCTCCCGCCGCCCCAGCCGCCGGAAGCAGGAGAGCCGCCCCTTGTGAATCCGGTACGAGCCGACGGTGAGCTGGGGGAGTCTGCCGTAGAGTTCGAGCGCCCGGTCGTAATCGGCCAGCGCGCCTTCGCAATCGTCCATCTGCCGCCTCACGTCGGCGAGCGACAGGTATATCTCCGCGGTCGTCCGCGCGTTCTCCGGGCCGCCGCCGGCCGCGAGGGCGATGGCCTTCGATTCGTCCGCGTACTGCAACGCGGCGTTAAAATCTCCTTTCGCCGCCGCCGCCTCGACCAGCCCGCGCAGACTCGAATTCACGAGACTGCTGGCCGGAGAGATTTCGCGCGCGACATCAAGGCGCTCTCTGGAAAAGCTCAGCGAGGCGGCGGAGAACTTCAGCTTCAGCAGGAGGGCGGCCAGCGTCCCCTTATCGCGCCAGGCCTGGGTCGGGCTCTGGTAGTAGAGGTCTCCGCCGGGGAGCATCTTGCCGGCGTAGGCCAGAGCCGGCTCCAACTCGCCCAGCTCGGAATAGTAGCGCGCGAGAGCCTCCTCGGCGTGCCGCGCCTCGAAGACGTTCTCCCCCGCTTCGGCCAGACGCAGCGCCGTCTTAAAGTTCCTGCTCGTTTGCGAAAGGCCACCCTGTCCGTAATCGCCTACGCCGAGCCAGTAGTAGGCCGTGGGAAGCAGGACGTTGAACTGCCGGCTCTCCGCGGCCGCGATGACCGCCGACAGCCGCCTGCGCCCCTCCGCGATCTCGCCCACGTCGGGTAAGAGTTGTGCGGCCCACTCCTCCGCGACCAGCGCCTCGGCCTCGTCGCCCGTCCGCGCGAAGATGTCTCTGCTACTTTCAAACTCCGAGACGGCCTTCAGGTAATCGCTCTTTACGCGCCGCCGGCCGCCGCCGAACAGGAGACCCAGCCCGCGGTCGAAAGCGTCCTTGGCCTCCAGCAGTCGGGCCGCTTCACCCGCGCCGGCGTTCGCGTAGAACCCGGCCAGCTCAGAAAAAAAAAC
>DASVWB010000461.1:0-23120 GCA_036389815.1 Pyrinomonadaceae bacterium
GCGGCGAGCCGGCCGCCGCCCTCCCTGGTTCGACTGTTACGCGCGCGGCGCGGTCACTGCGACCCGGCGGCCGCCGCGGCCTTCTTGCGCAGGTTGGGGACGACGCCTGAGTCCACCGTGTCGCCGGTGCGTGAGACGACCTGGAAGTGCATCTCGTCGCCCGCCACCTCGAAGAGCATGAAGGAGAGGTCGGTGTCGAAGGCCTTCTCGGTGAGCGGCGAGTTGTCCCGCACGTCGCCCGAGCGCAGCTTCCCGCCCGCGCCCGAGATGAAGTAGTAGACGCCCTTCTGCGGCTTGACGCGCTCGTAGAAGTGCTCGTGCCCGGCGAGCACGACGTTGACGCCGTACTTCAGGAAGAGCGGCTCGACCACCTCGCGCAAGCTCGACGAAGACCCGTGCTTGCCGCCCGAGGAGTAGGGCGGGTGGTGGAAGAAGGCCACCTTCCACTCCGACGCGTCGGCCTTCAGCTTCTCTTCGAGCCACGTGAGCTGCTTCTTGTCCATGTAGTTGCTGTTGAGCGAGTAGAACGACACGGGGCCCTTCTTGAAGTTGTAGTACTCCTCGCCGCCCATGTTGAAGTGCTCGTAGAAGCGCTGGTTCGCCTCGTCGTGGTTGCCGAGCGTGGCGTAGAACTTCACCTTGTTGTCGAGCAGCGGCCGGTAGACATCCTCGAACTTCGTCTTGTAGTCCCGCGCGCTCTCGCCGTTGTAGAGGTTGTCGCCCATCATCAGCGCGAACTCGAAGGGGAACGCCTGCCAGTAGCGCAGCATCACCCCGGCCAGCTCGTGCTGGCCCTTGCCGCCCGTGCCCGTGTCGCCGACGACCATGAAGCGCGTCGAGCCTTCCTTCAAAGGCAGCGTAAGCCTGACGGGCGCGGCCGCGGCGACGCGCGCGCCGGCGGCCTGCTGCTGCGGCTGCTGCGCGCCCCCGGCCTGCGCCCGCGCGCCCGAAAGCGGCCCGGCGCACACGAGCGCCGCGGCCGCGAGCATCGTTGCGAGGATGCGTCTCATACTCTCACCCCTTAGATTCCCGCGCGCGCACACTTACGGCAGCGCGTCCGGCATGAAGTCGATTATCAGCCCGTTCTCGCGGTCTACGAGCAGGAGGTTGCGCCCGACGTAGCGGAACTTCACCTGCTTCGGCAACTGCGGCAGGCGGAGCAGGAGCGTGGGCGGCATCTCCAACTGCTCCTCGGTCTCCGGGTACGGGTAGTTGACGCGCAGCGGCACGCCCTTTATTTCGGCGTCCAGCACCGTCTCGCGCACGGCCTGCTTCGTCTTCGGCGGCGCCTCCGACTTGATGACCTCGCGGATGTGTCCCGCGACCCCGGGCGCGAACAGGTCGCCCTGCTTCGCCGCCGCGCGCGCGCCGCGCACCGCCTCCTGGAAGGCCGTCTTGTGCGCCTCTATCTGCTCGGGCGTCGCGCCCTTGAGGAGCTTCGGCAGCTTCGCCTCGACGCCCTCGCGCAGCGCGACGTACTCTTTGACGCGCGCCTCGAAGGCGTCGAAAGCCGCCCTGTGCTTCGGCGCGACGGCGACCTGCGCGGCCGGCGACGCGGGCGTCTGCCCCGACGCGGACGAAGGGGCGGGCGCCGCCGACGCCAGCAGCGCGACGGCGAGCCCCGCCGGTACGACTCCAACCCACAGCCTTTTAACTCTCATCGCACGTCGGGAGTGCAAGCCGGGTGCCAGCAGGCGGCGCGCCGCGCCGACGCGCCTGCGTCGCGCTTAGTCTTTGCGTGCGAGCGGATTAAGAAGGCGGGCGGCGGGGTCGCCGGCCGCCCGCCTCGTCCGGCGGCGAACGCTTGCCGGACACGGTAGTGTTCTGGGATGACACCGGCCAGCCGGGATGAAAAAAAAGCGGCGGGGCTTCCCTTCCGAGAAGCCCCGCCGCTTTTTCGTTCGATGGAGGCGCCGAGAATCGAACTCGGGTCCAAAGGCCGACGCCGAAGGAATCTACATGCTTAGCCGCTTCTCCTACGCCGGTCTTGCTCCGGCGTGTTCGCCGCGCGCGGGTAAGTGAAGCGACGAAGACCCCGCGCGAAGCTAGCCCGCTTTTGTCTCACCCGCCGCACACGAGCCGATGCGGCCGGCCAGCTCAACTGTGTTACGCCCCGGCCCGCTTCGCTTGAGCAACTGGCGGCGGGACGCTCGCTATCTACCTAAGATAACTTAGGCCGCGAGAGCCAACTCGTTAGAGTTCGCATTTGTGTTTTTCTACGCTTATTAACGGGCCGCATAGAACGCCCGGCATGCATCCGTCCGACGATCCAAGCCCCTGTCGAGACCTGTCGCCCCCTTGTCAATCACGCACCCCCTTTAGATGCGCGACCCCGATTATAGATGCCACTCCCCGCCCGCGGCAAACGGGCGCCGGAACGGCCTCGCGCGCCGCGCGCCGGTTAAGTTATAATCGGGGCCGAAAGTTGGCCTCCCCGTCAACCTGTTGAAAGGCTTCCGAGAAACTCCTATGTCAGCCAAACAGACGCCGAACGAAGCCCCGCGTGCGCGCGCGCTCGCCGCCGCGCCCCCGCGCCGCCGGCACTTGCGCCGCTTCTGGTTCCCCGCCGTCCTGCTGCTCGCCCTCTCGGCCGGCGGCCTGACGGGCATCGTGCTCGCCTACAGCCTCAACTACTCGCGCGCCGCCGAGGAGGTCAAGGCGCTGGCGACCTACAGGCCGAGCGTCGTCACGCGCGTCTACGCCGACGACGAGGAGACCCTCATCGGCACCTTCGCGCTGGAGCGCCGCATCCCGCTCAAGTTCGAGGAGATTCCGCCCAACGTCCAGAACGCCATCCTCGCCGTCGAGGACGCGCGCTTCTTCGAGCACAAGGGCATCGACCCCGTCCGCATCATGGGCGCCGTCTGGAAGAACGTCACGACGGGCAGCCGCGAGGGCGGCTCGACGCTGACGCAGCAGCTCGCCAAGCGCCTCTTCCTCACGCCCGAGCAGAGCTACACCCGCAAGGTCAACGAGTGGGTCGTCGCGCTCCAGATAGAGCGCTACTACACGAAGCAGCAGATCATGGAGATGTACGTTAACAACATCTTCCTCGGCGCCGGCTCCTACGGCTTCGAGGCCGCGGCCGAGACCTACTTCGGCAAGCAGGCCAAAGACCTCAACGTCGAGGAGGCGGCCCTCCTCGCCGGCATCCCGAAGGCCCCGAGCCAGCTCTCGCCGACGGTCAACAAGGAGGCCGCGACCGACCGCCGCAACCTCGTCCTCCAGTTGATGGCCAACAACGGCTTCATCTCGCAGTCGGAGGCCGACGCCGCGAGGGCGCGCCCCATAAAGCTGCACGAGTCGGCCTACGCGCCGTCCTTGCAGTCGGCGTCGCCCGTCTTCGCCTACCCCGTCGAGGAGATTCGGCAGGAGCTTGAGGACAAGTACACGACGCGCGTCGCGCAAGGGGGGCTGACCGTCTACTCGACCATCGACGCGGCGGCGCAGAAGGAGGCGTACTACGCCCTGCGCGAGGGCCTGCGCGTCTACGACCGCGGCCACAGCGGGTGGCGCGGCCAGTTCCAGACGGTCGGCGACGTGAAGGCGGACGGCTCCGTGCAGGTCACGCCGCAGCAGCTCGCCAGCTACCACCACCCCGACTGGTACGAGGAGCGCTTCAAAGAGGGCGAGTACCTGATGGGGCTCATCACGAAGGTCGATCAGGGCAGGAACGAGGCGGTCGCACACTTCGGCTCCTACGACGCCGTGGTGACGGCGAAGGACATGGGCCGCGCCGCCGGCAGGCAGCCGAAGGCCGAGTTCAAGGTCGGCTACCTCGCCGAGTTCAAGATCAAGTCGGTGGACGAGGGCGCGCGCCGCCTGACCGTGGAGATGTCGCAGCCGCCCGCGGTCGAGGGCGCCATCATGACCATCAACGCCAAGAACGGCGAGATCGTCTCGATGGTCGGCGGCTACGACTTCAACCGCAACAAGTTCAACAACGCGACGCAGGCCGACCGCCAGACCGGCTCCTGCTTCAAGCCCTTCGTCTACACGGCCGCGGTCGAGTGGGGCATGACGCCCGACACGACGCTCTCGGGCGCGCCCATCAACCGCAACGGCTGGACGCCGCACAACTACGACGGCTCGACCTCCTGCGGCGACGTGCCTATGAAGACGGCGCTCGCGCGCAGCTTGAACATCCCGGCCGTCCACGCCCTCGACACCGTCGGCATCCAGACGGCCTCGCAGATGGTGCGCCGCTTCGGCATCACGCGCCCGATGGCGCCCTACCTGCCCTCGGCGCTCGGCGCGACCGAGGTGCCCTTAGTCGAGATGGTCTCGGCCTACTCGGCCTTCCCCGGCAAGGGCATCCGCCACGAGAAGCACCTCATCCGCCGCGTGCTCGACCGCGACGGCAACACCCTCGAAGAGTGGGAGCCGACGACCTTCAAGGTGGTGAGCGAGTACGTGGCGCTGACGATGATCTCGATGATGCGCGGCGTGGTCTCGGCCGGCGGCACGGCCCCGGCGGCCTCCTCGGTCGGCGTGCCCGTCGCGGGCAAGACCGGCACGGTCAACGACCACACCGACGTGTGGTTCATCGGCTACACGCCGACCTACGTGACGGGCGTGTGGCTCGGCTACCCGGGCATGAAGAAGAACCTCGGCTCCGACATGACGGGCGGCCACGGCGCGCTGCCCATCTGGATCGACTTCATGAAGGACTTCCTCAAGGACAAGCCGAAGGAGAAGTTCGAAGACCCGCCGAAGATGCCCGAGGACATACGCGAGCTCTACCTCCAGCGCCAGCGCGAGATGAACGAGGAGCGCAGCGCCTTCATCTCGGCGGCCAGCAGGGGCGCCGGCGACAGGACCGCGCCCGCCCTGAGCGTGGACACCAAGCTCGAACAGGTGACGCTGCCGCCCGCGCCCGGCGAGGGGCTGACGGCGACGACGCCGGCCGACTCCGCCCCCGCCGCGAAGAGGCCGGAGCCGGCCGCGCCGCGCGTCAACTCCGACGACTCGCCGCCGCCGCCCGCCGCCGCCCCGCCCGCGACCCGCCCCCGCGAGGTCGAGACGAAGAAGAAGGGCAAGAAGGGCGGGGACGACCAGTGAAGGGGGGAGTAGGCAGTAGACAGTAGACAGTAGACAGTAGAAGAAAGTGAAGGAGGACGAGAGCCACGATGCTCCTCGTCCTCCTTCTGGTTTTTGTCTCTCGTCCTTCTGCTACTGTCTACTGTCTACTGCCTACTCCCCCCTCACAGCAGCCTTTCCAGCCAGTAGGGGAGCATCTTGCGCCACCAGGGCCAGTCGTGGTTCACGTCCGGGCCCCAGATGTCGAGCGTGTGCGGGATGCCCTTGGAGCGGAGGATGTCGGAGAGCTGGCGGCTGCGCTCGGGTGCCTCGTAGGAGCCCTGCCCCGAGAGGATGACGATGGCGCGCGCCTGGCGCAGGCGCGGCAGGAAGTATTCGTCGTCGAGGTTCGGCAGGTACTCGACCGGGTTGTTGTAGTAGACGTCGTCGTCGTGGTAGCCGTTGAACCACGGCCGCACGTCGTAGCTGCCGCTCATCGGGATGGTGCCGGCGAAGAGGTCGGGGTGGCGGAAGTAGGCGTTGGCGGCGAGGTAGGCGCCCATGCTCGCGCCGGCGGTGAGCGGCTGCGCCCCGCCGCCCGACTCGTGGCGGATGAGCGGCAGCACCTCGTCCGTCAGGTAGCGGTCGAAGCGCGACATCAGCGCCGCCTTCCAGCGCGGGTCGGCCGACTCGTTCATCAGCGTGTAGCGGTTGATGCTGTTGATCGAGTAGACGCGCAGCCGCCCCGCTTCGACGAGGTGGCGGACGGACTCGATGAGGTGGAACCTCTCGTACTCCAGGTAGTCGGCGGCCCACGTCGGGAACATGAGCAGCGGGTGGCCGGCGTGCCCGTAGGCGACGAGCGGCATCTCCATCCCCACGTTCGGACTCTGCCACGAAGTGATGCGGCGCTCCATCCTGTCTCAGACCTCCCCCGCTAAAAGCGCGGCGCGCTAATTATCGTAGAGCCTCGGTGTGTGGTGAATTCCGGTGACAGATAATGTCTCAACTCGCGCGCGCGCGCAAGGCCGCCCGCACGTTTGACACCCCCGCGAGCCCTCTGCTATAAAATCCCCGCCCGCGCGGGATACTCCGATACGCGCGGGCGACTCATTCCGCAGTAGCTCAATGGCAGAGCATTCGGCTGTAAGCGCTGCATGATCTTTCACAATGGCGGAGAAGCGGACATATCAGGAACGCAGACAGTATCTTCTCAAGGCCGTACAGCGGAGGAGAGAGAAGGTGCGGTCGATGGCGGTCGAATACAAAGGCGGCCGCTGTCAGGTCTGCGGTTATGAGCGGTGCACGGAGGCTTTGGAATTTCACCACCTCGACCCGACTCGGAAAGACTTCGGCATATCCCACAAGGGGTATACGAGGAGTTGGGAGAAGGTGAAAGAAGAAGTCGATAAATGCATTTTGTTGTGCGCGAACTGTCATCGTGAATTTCATGCGGGAATGTTGCAGCTTCCACAGGTGACTGTGGTTGAAAAACCGGGTGAATTCAGGGAACCCTACACCGGCAACTGAGCCGGCACGGCAACCCTGAGCGAAGCCTGCCGAAAGGCACGCGCCCCAAAGCGCGATGTAGGCAGGAACGTGCAGAGACTAGGGGTCGAGGAAGCCAGCCGATAAGGCCCCCGCGAGCGCCCGGCAACTCTTCATGTGAGAGTTGATGAGATAGTCCGCCCCCGTGTGAAAACACGGGAACAAGCGTAACCGAAGGGTTGTAGGTTCGAGTCCTACCTGCGGAGTTAGTGACCTGAACGAAAAGGGCGACACGTGCTGTCGCCCTTTTCGTTTGTCCGACGCCCCTTCCCTGCCGGGTCGCGGGGAGTGGAGTTCGGGGTTCGGACTCCCCCGCCCGCGCCCGCGCGCGGCGTCCCGCGCGCGGCGTAGATTCCGTTAACCTGAAGCCGCCTTTCGTGGCATGATGTGCCCGACGGCCATCCGGGTTCGAGGGGAGGGCGGGTCGAACCGCCGGCCTTTTTTTTACCTGCGGCCGCGCCGCGAAGGCGCCGGCGCGCGTAGACGTGGAGGCGCATGAGTCAGTCAACTAACCGGGGGGAGGCGGCCGCCGACGGCGAAGCGCAGTCGCGGCTGGGGACGGGCTGCGCCGGGCTCGACGGCATCCTCGAAGGCGGCTTCCCCGCCAACCGCCTCTACCTCGTGGAGGGCGACCCGGGCACGGGCAAGACGACGCTCGCGCTCCAGTTCCTGCTCGAAGGCGCGCGCCGCGGCGAGCCCGTGCTCTACGTCACGCTCTCGGAGACGAAGGAGGAGCTGACGGCCGTCGCGCGCTCGCACGGCTGGTCGCTCGAAGGCGTCAACCTGCACGAGCTCGTCCCGCCCGAGGAGAGCCTGAAGGCCGAGGCGCAGTACACCATCTTCCACCCGTCGGAGGTGGAGCTGGGCGAGACGACGCGCGCCGTCGTCGTGGAGGTCGAGCGCATCCAGCCCCGCCGCGTCGTCTTCGACTCGCTCTCCGAGATGCGGCTGCTCGCGCGCGACCCCCTGCGCTACCGCCGGCAGATACTCGCGCTCAAGCAGTTCTTCGCCGGGCGCCGCTCCACCGTCCTGCTCCTCGACGACCGCACCTCGTCCGACTCGGACTTGCAGGTGCAGTCCATCGCCCACGGCGTGCTGATGCTCGAACAGCTCGCGCTCGACTACGGCGCGGAGCGCAGGCGCCTGCGCGTCTCGAAGCTGCGGGGCAGCAGCTTCCGCGGCGGCTTCCACGACTTCACCATCAGGACGGGCGGGGTCGAGGTCTTCCCGCGCCTCGTCGCGGCCGGGCGCCGCGGCGAGTTCGCGCCCGAGCCGGTCGCGAGCGGCGTGGCCGCACTCGACGCGCTGCTCGGCGGCGGGCTCGACCGCGGCACCTCCACGCTCGTGCTCGGCCCGGCCGGCTGCGGCAAGTCTTCGCTCGCGGCGCACTTCGCCGCCGCGTCGGCCGCGCGCGGCGAGCCGGCCGCCGCCTTCATCTTCGACGAAGGCGTCAACACCTACCTGAGCCGCGCCGCCGGGCTCGGGACCGACCTGCGCCCGCAGGTCGAGGCCGGCCGCCTGACGGTGCAGCAGGTCGACCCGGCCGAGCTTTCGCCGGGCGAGTTCGCGCACGCCGTCTGCGGGGCGGTCGAGGGGGGCGCGCGGCTCGTGATCATCGACAGCCTCAACGGCTACCTCCAGGCGATGCCGGACGAGCGCTTCCTGACGGCGCAGATGCACGAGCTGCTGACCTACCTCAACCAGCAGGGCGTCGTGACGTTGCTCGTCATGGCGCAGCACGGCTTCATGGGCGCGATGTCCTCGCCCGTGGACGTGAGCTACCTGGCCGACACGGTCGTGCTGCTCCGGTACTTCGAGGCCGCGGGCGCCATCCGCCGCGCCATCTCGGTCGTCAAGAAGCGCACGGGCCGCCACGAGGACACCATCCGCGAAATGCGCCTGTCGGCGTCGCGCGGCGTCGAGGTGGGCGAGCCCCTGAAGGCGTTCCGCGGCGTGCTGACCGGCGTCCCCGTGCTGGAGGAGGGCGCCGGGAGGAAGGGGGCGCTGCTGGGCGGTGGCGATGACGAAGGCTGAAGACGAAGCGCGGGACGGGCGCGTGCTGCTCCTCACGCCGACGGGGCGCGACGCAGACCTGACGGGCCGCTACCTGTCGGCGGCCGGCATCGCCGTCGAGGTCTGCGCAGGGGTCGAGGAGCTGTGCGAGAAGTGCCGCGAGGGGGCCGGCGCCGCGCTCATCGCCGAGGAGGCGCTGACGCCCGAGGGCAGGCGCTGCCTGCTCGACACGCTCGGCGCGCAGCCCGCGTGGTCGGACTTCCCGCTGGTCGTACTCACGGCCGGGGGCGACGAGGCGGCCGGCGACGCGGGCGCGTTCAGGTCGCTCGGCGACGCGGCCAACGTGACGCTCGTCGAGCGCCCGACGCGCGTCATCACCATCCTGAGCGCCGTCCGTTCGGCGCTGCGCGCGCGCCGCCGCCAGTACGAGGTGCGCGCGCACCTCGCGGCCGAGCGGCTCGCGCAGGAGGAGCGCGCCCGCCTGCTCGAAGAGGCCGTCGCCGCGCGCGCCGAGGCCGAGGCCGTCAACCGCGCCAAGGACGTCTTCCTCGCCACGCTCTCGCACGAGCTGCGCACGCCGCTCACCGCCATCCTCGGCTGGGTGCGGCTGCTGCGCGACGCCGGCGTGGACGCCCGGACGGGGCGGCACGGGCTCGACGTGATCGAGCGCAACGCCGAGGCGCAGTACCAGCTCATCCGCGACCTGCTCGACGTGTCGCGCATCATCAGCGGCAAGCTCCTGCTCAAGACCTCGCAGGTCGGGCTCGCCCCCATCGTCGAGGCGGCGCTCGACTCCGTGCGGCAGGCGGCCGACGCGAAGGCCATCCGGCTCGGCGCCGAGTACGACGCCGAGACCGACCTCGTGACGGGCGACCCCGACCGGCTCCAGCAGGTCGTCTGGAACCTGCTCTCGAACGCCATCAAGTTCACGCCGAAGGGCGGCGAGGTCGGCGTCCGCGTCGAGCGCGACGGCTCGGACGTCTGCGTCCGCGTGAGCGACACGGGGCAGGGCATCGCGCCCGAGTTCCTGCCGCACGTCTTCGAGCGCTTCCGGCAGCAGGACGGCTCGACGACGCGCGAGCACGGCGGGCTCGGGCTCGGGCTCGCCATCGTGCGCCACCTCGTCGAGCAGCACGGCGGGCGCGTCTCGGCGGAGAGCGGCGGCGACCAGCACGGCTCGACCTTCACCTTCAGCCTGCCCGTCGCGGCGGTGAAGGTGCCGCCGGAGGAGCGCGAGTCCGCGGCGTCGTCCGCCTCGCAGGCCACGCCGGCCGAGGCCGCCCGCGCGCTCGACGGCGTCCGCGTCCTCGTCGTCGACGACCAGCCCGACGCGCGCGAGTTGCTGTCGCTGGTGCTGGGGCGCGCGGGCGCGCAGGTCTCGACGGCGTCGTCGGCCGCGGAGGCGCTGGAGGCGCTCCGGCTGCGGGAGGTGGACGTGCTGGTCTCAGACATCGGGATGCCCGTCGCGGACGGCTACGCGCTCATGGGCCGCGTCAGAGACCTGGCGGCGGGTCGCGCGCGGCGCACCCCTTCGGTCGCCCTCACAGCCTACGCGTCGGAAGAGGATCAGCGGCGCGCGCTCGCGGCCGGGTTCGACGCGCACATCCCCAAGCCGGTCGAGCCGGCGGAACTCGTCTCCCTCATCGCCGGCCTCGTCTCCTGAACGCCGCCGGCCGCGTCCGCGCGAAGAAGCGATGAAGAGGCGCATCACTGCTTACGACCGCGACGACGAAGGGCACTGGCGCGCCGTGCTCGACTGCGGCCACCCGCAGCACGTCCGCCACGACCCGCCGCTCGCCACGCGCGAGTGGGTGCTCACCGAAGAGGGACGCGCCTCGCGCCTCGGGCTCGAACTCGACTGCAAACGCTGCGACGAAGAGGGTCGGGGCGATGGCGACGGCGCCGTCTAATCGAACGTCTACCCGGCCGGCGGCCGAAGTCTCATCGCTTCTTCTTCAGCGCCTCCGCGACGGCGCGCCCGGCGAGCGGGGCCATGACCTCGTAGCCGCGCGCGTTCGGGTGCAGGCCGTCGTCGCTCAGCTCGTCGCGGAGGAAGCCCTTTTCGTCCGCGGTCGCCGCGTAGTAGTCGAGGAAGACGAGGCCGCGCGCGGCGGCGTAAGACCTGATCCAGTCGTTGAGCGCGCGTATCTTCTCGGGCGGGCGGCGCGCGGTCTGGACCAGGGGTTGGCCGTTCCTGCGCTCGTAGTCGCTCACGGGCAGCAGCGAGGCGAGCACGACGCGGACGCCCGCGGCGCGCGCCAGCTCCGACATCGAGGCGAGGTTGCCCTCCGTCTCTTCGAGCGTCATCGGGCCGGTGTTGCCGGCGATGTCGTTCGTGCCGGCGAGGATGACGACCGCCGCGGGGCGGAGCGCGAGCACGTCCGGGCGGAAGCGGACGAGCATCTGCGGCGTGGTCTGCCCCGAGATGCCGCGGTCGAGGTAGGGCCTGCCGGGGAAGAAGCCGCCCGCCCAAGGGTCGTCCCAACTGTCGGTGATCGAGTCGCCCATGAAGACGACGCGGCTCACGCCGCGCGCGGGCGCGCCGGCCCGCGCGTTGGCCTCGCGGTAGCGCGAGAGCTGCGACCAGTCGCCCAGCCGCGCCTCCAGCCGCGAGACCTGCGCCCGCGCCTCCGCGCAAGGGTCTTGCCGGCCCTGCGCCGGCGCGAAGGTCGAGCAGGCCAGCAGGACGAGACAGGCGGCGAACGTTCTGGTCATTGACGGCTCCCTCCGGTCTAATGTTCGGCCGGCCGGCGGACGGCGTGACGCCCGTCCGGCACGGCGTCGCGGCTTGGAACAATCTCAAAACTCAAATCACGAATCAGCCCTTGCGGAGCCGCGCGAGCAGCGCCCGGAAGCGCGGCGAGTCGCGCAGCGGGTCGAGGCGCGGGTCGAGGAGGAGCCAGGCGGGGCGCGGGGCCAGCGCCCCGGCCGCGCGCTCGTACCAGTCGAGCGCGCGCTCGCGCTCGCCCAGCCCCGCGTAGACGAGCCCCACGTCGGCGGGCGACGCCTGCCCCTCGCGCGCGCGCCCTTCGAGCGCCCGCAGCGCCGCGCGCGCCTCCTCCGCCCTCCCCGCCGACGCGAGCACGTGCGCGAGCGAGGCGGCCGGCCCCGCGGCCTGACCCGCGCCCGCGACCTGCCGGCGCAGCTCGGCCTCGGCCTCCGCGTAGCGCCCCTGCTGCTCGTAGCTGAGCGCCAGCACGTAGCGCGCCGGCGCGAACCCCGGCTCCATCTCAAGGGTCTTGCGCGACTGCTCGACCGAGCGCGCGTACTCTCGCGTGAAGTAGAGGTAGAGCGCGTGCGCCTCGTTGTGGCCGAGCGAGACGGGGTCGAGTTCGAGCGCGCGCGCTATCTCGGCGTCGGCCTCGGCGCGCCGCCCCTCGGAGAGCAGGAGGAAGGCGTACCACTGGTGCGCCTCCGCGTAGGCCGGGTCGAGTTCGATGGCGCGGCGGTACTCGCGCCCGGCGGCGCCGAAGTCCCACTCGAAGCGGAACTTGATGAAGCCGCTGGTGGCGTGCGCCTCGGCGAGCGTGTCGTCGAGTTCGAGCGCGCGGCCGACCGACTCCTCCGCGCGCGCCACCTCGCCGCGCTCGCCCTCAAGCCCCGGCTCGCCGAGCCGCATGTAGCAGTCGGCGAGCCCCGCGTGGGCGAGCGCGTAGGCCGGGTCGAGCTCGACGGCGCGGCGGAAGTACTCGGCCCCCTTCTCGAAGCCCTCGGGCGTGCGCTTGTTCCAGAAGTAGCGGCCGCGCAGGTAAGCCTGATACGCCTCGGCGTTCTCCGTGTAGTGCTTGCGCGCGCGCGTGCGCTCGTCGCCGCTCAGGCGGAGCGTGAGCGCGGAGGCGACGTGCTCCGAGATGTCGTCCTGTATGCGGAAGATGTCGTCGGAGCGGCCGTCGAACTTCTCGGCCCAGAGCGGCGCGCCGTCGCGCACGCGCAGGAGCCGGACGTTGACCCGCACGCGCCCGCCCGCGCGCTGCACGCTGCCGTCGAGCACGGCGTCCACGCCCAGCTCGCGCCCGGCCGCGGCCGCGTCCTGCCCCGCGCCGCCGAAGCGCGACACGGCGCTCGTCGGCGTGACGGCGACCCGCCGGCTCCCGCTCAGCTTCGTCACCAGAGCGTCGGCGAGCCCCGCCCCGAGGTACGCGTCGTCCGCTTCGGGCCCGAGCGCCTTGAAGGGGAGGACGGCGACCGAGCGGACGCCCGCGACCTCCGCGCGCCGCGACGCGAGCCGGTAGACGACCGCCGCCGCGGCGCACGCGCAGACGGCGACCGCCGCCGCGAGCGCCAGGCCCGCGCGCAGCCGCGAACGCCGCCCCGGCAAGGATGCGGGAGCGGCGTGAGAGACGGAGGACGGGGGGGACGCCGTCTCCACGTCAGAAGAGGTGACGGCGGGCGAAGGCGCGGACGCTCCGACGGCGGCGCCTTCATCCGCGGGCGCGGCGCCGTCGCCTGCGCGAGAGACGCCGTCGGCGGCCGTCTCCATGACCTCTGCGATGAAGCGGTAGCCGCGGCGCGCGTGCGTCTCGATGAAGGCCGGCGCGTCGCGCGTGTCGCCGAGCGCCTTCCGCAGCGTGTAGATGTTCTGCGTGAGGTTCGACTCCTCGACCGCCGTGTCCGGCCAGAGCCGGCTCATCAACTCCTCCTTGCCGAGCACCCGCGCGCGGCCTTCGACGAGCACCAGGAGCGTCTCCACCACCTTCGGCTTGAGCGGGACGACCTTGCCGTCGCGCAGCAGCAGGCGGTTCGCGGCGTCGAGGGTGAACCCCCCGAACTCGTAGAAGCGCCTTGTTTGCTGCACCATATCCGCGTTGAGAAGTCGTTGAGAAAATATTGAGCGCCCCGCTGAAGACTTACCCGAGCGCGTAGGGGATAGTTCGTCCGGGCCGGAGGCCGTGAGTATAACAAACGGCCCGCGGGGCTCAGAAACGGGGCGGCGTATGTACGGAAGGCGCTCGGACAGGACAGACTCGGCGCGCGGCGCGCGGCGGCGGACGCACGCGGCGCGGACGGCGCTGCGCGCGGCGCTGCTCGCGGCGGCTGCGCTGTTTTCGGCCGCGCACGAAGCGCGGGCGGCCGGCGGCCCCCGCGTCCCCGCGGCGCGCGAGTTGGACGCCTACGTCCGCCGCGAGATGCGCAGGCGGCACGTCCCCGGCCTCTCGCTCGCGGTGCTGCGCGGCGGGCGGGTGATTAAGGCGAAGGGCTACGGGCTGGCGAGCGTCGAGCTGGGCGTGCCGGCCGGGACAGAGACCGTCTACCAGCTCGCCTCGGCGACGAAGGTCTTCACGGGCGCGGCCGTCATGCTGCTCGCGCAGGAGGGGCGGCTGTCGCTCGAAGAGCCCGTGACCAAGCTCCTGCCCGAACTCCCCGCCTCGTGGGGCGCGGTCACCGTCCGCCACTGCCTCACGCACACCTCGGGGCTGCCGGACGCGGCCCTGAGCGACGACACGGACGAGGTCATCGCGCCCACGCGCGCCGAGGCTATCCGGAAGCTCGCCGCGCTCCCCTTCCTCTTCCAGCCCGGCGAAAAATGGGAGTACAGCCAGACGGGCTACATGCTGCTCGGCATGATTATCGAGAGGCTCTCGGGCGTCACGTTCGAGGAGTTCCTCGCCCGCCGCATCTTCCGCCCGCTCGGGATGAGCCGCACCTCCTTCGGCGATTCGATAGAGGTGGTGCCGGGGCGCTCGTCGCTCTACACGCGCTACGTGCTCGACGGCGGCAAGCTCGTGGACGCGCCCGACCGCCGGCTGCGCACGACGCGCTACGTATACCCCGGCTACCTGCACCCGGGCGCGGGGCTCAACTCGACCGCCTCCGACATGGCGCGCTTCGACGCGGCGCTCGCGGCCGGGCGCGTGCTCAAGCGGCGCTGGCTCGAAGAGATGTGGACGGCCGCCAAGCTGCGCGACGGCCGCGCGTTCCGCTTCGACGATTCGACGATGGGTTACGGCGCGGGCTGGCTCGTGGACGACGCGCCCGGCCACAAGTCCGCGGGCCACTCCGGCGGCGACTCGACCATCTACATCCACTACATAGACGACCGGCTCGCGGTCGTCGTGCTGACCAACTATCAGGGCGCGCACCCCGACGAGATAGCCGGCGGCGTCGCCGCGCTCTACGTGCCCGCGCTGGCCGAAAAGAACTGAGGGCCGGCCGGGGCCGATTCGAACGAGACACGGCATGCGCAGAATCATTCGAAGCACACTGACGGCCGCACTGCTTCTCGTCCCGCACGCCGGGGCGGCGGCGCGGCAGGCGCGTGCCGACTTCCGCGCCGTTGAGGAGGCGGCCGCCGCCGCCATGAAGCGGACGAAGACGCCGGGCGCGGCCGTGGCGGTCGTCTCGGGCGACCGCGTCGTCTTCTCGAAAGGCTTCGGCGTCGCCGACGCCGAGACGGGCCGACCCGTCACGCCCGACACGCTCTTCCGCATCGGCTCGACGACGAAAATCTTCACCGCCCTCACGCTGCTCTCGCTCGCCGAGGAGGGCAAGCTCAGGCTCGACCGCCCCATAGGCGAGTACGCGAAGGGACTGAGCCCCGCGCTCGCGCGCCTCACCGCGCACCAACTCCTCAGCCACACGGCCGGGATGATCGACGTTGACCCCGACTACGGCCCGCACGACGAGACGGCGCTCGGCGCGGCCGTCCGCGGCTGGGGCGGCGACTACGTCTTCGACGAGCCGGGGCGCGTCTTCTCCTACTCGAACGAGGGCTACGACCTGCTCGGCTACGTCATCGAGCAGGCGGGCGGCGAGCCCTACGCGCGGCAGGTGCGCGAGCGCGTCATCGTGCCGCTCGGCATACGGCGCAGCGCCTTCCGCCTCGACGTGGCGATGACCTACCCCTTCTCGCAGGGGCACGGCCTTGCGGAAGACGGCAGGGTCAAGGTCGTCCGCCCCTTCCCCGACAACGCCGTCGGCTGGCCGAACGGCTTCCTCTTCTCCAGCGCCAACGACCTCGCGCGCCTCGCCGTCGCGCTGATGAACGGCGGGAAGGTGGACGGCCGGCAGGCCATCCCGCCCGCCGTCGTCGCGCAGCTCTTCACGCCGCGCGCCGACATCCCCGTCGCCGGCAAGGCCGCCGGGGAGGTGCGGTACGGCTACGGGATGCAGACGCTCGAAGGCCGCGGCGTCCGGTTCGCTATGCACGACGGCGCGCTGACCGGCTTCACATGCATCTTCCGCATGGCGCCCGAGGCCCGCGTCGCCGTCGTCGCACTCGGCAACCTCACCGAGGGCTCGCTCGACGAGGTGTCGCGCGCGGCGTTCGAGCTGCTCGTCCCCTCCATCGGCCCGCGCCCCGCGCCCGCGCCGACCCGTCCGCTCCCGATGAGCGCCGGGGAGATGGAGCGCTACGCCGGCCGCTACGTCAACAACCCGAAGCTCGCCTGCGAGCTTTCCGTCAAAGGCGGCAGGCTCTACCTGACCTTCACGGGCGACGAGGGCGCGGACAGCGCGCCCGTCGTCAAGACCGGCGACCTGACCTTCGTCGTCACGCCCGAGGGCGAGCCGCCGCAGTTCCCCTTCGTGCTCGTCCCCGGCCGCGACGGCCGCGTCGAGTACCTGCACGCCAACGCGCGCGCCTTCAAGAGGATTCGGGACTAACCGCTCTCCCTTCACGCACCCTGTCAAAGGATTAAAGAGATGAGACTACAAGCCGCCTCGTTCACGCGACTCTTCGCCCTCGCCGCCTGCCTGCTCGCCCTCTCGCCCGCGCCGCGCGCCGGCGCGCAGCCGACGCGCGGCGGCCGCGCCCGCCACGCGGCGAAGGCCCCGCGCGCCGCCGCGCCCGAGTTCAGCTTCGACTCCGGCGGCGCCGCCGCGAAGATTCCCTTCGAGCTTTACGCCAACATCCCCTTCGTCCGCGCGCGCGTCAACAACTCGCCGCCTCTCTGGTTCATGCTCGACACGGGCGCGAGCGGGTCGTTGATAGACGCGCGGCGCGCGCGCCGGCTGGGGCTGAAGTACCTCGACACGGCCAAGCTCACCGGCATGGGCGGGGTCGTCAAAACCTCCTACTTCGGCGGCGCGAACTTCAGGTTCCCCGGCGTGGCGGTCTTCGACCAGAAAGTCGTCACGATGCCGTTGGAGTTCATGCGCTCGCGCGTCGGCCGTCCCGTGGACGGCGTCATCGGCTACGACCTCTTCAGGCTCTTCGTCGTCGTCATCGACTACGACGCGAAGACCATCGAGCTGCGCGACCCGCGCGCCTACCAGTACGCGGGCGGCGGCCACGTCGTCCCCTTCACGCTGCGCGGCAACACGCCCTACACGGCCGCGCGGCTGGAGCTGCCGGGCGGCGGCTCGGTCGAAGGCAGGTTCGAGATTGACACGAGCGCCGACGGGCTGCTCAGCGTCAACGCCCCCTTCGCCGCGAAGCACAGGCTGGCCGAGCGGCTGACCACGAAGACGGGGACGCAGACGGGCTCGGGCGCGGGGGGCGAGTCGCCCTACTTCGCCGCGCGCGCGGCCGGCTTCGCGCTCGGCGGCTTCCGCTTCGAGAACCCCATCATCACCGTCTCGGGCGACACGGAGGGCTCGGGCGCGGACGCCGAGTCGGACGGCCAGATCGGCGGCGACCTCTTCCGCCGCTTCCGCGTCACGTTCGACTACACGCGCGGCCGCATGATACTGGAGCCGAACGGCCACCTCTCGGAGCCCTTCGAGAGTGACATGAGCGGCCTCGACATCGTGGCGGAAGGCCCCGACATGCGCACCTTCACCGTCAACGCCGTCGCGCCCGGCAGCCCCGCCGCCGAGGCCGGCCTGCGCGAGGAGGACACCATCCTCGCCGTGGACGGCCGCCCCGCGCGCGACTTCGACCTCGACCGCCTCGCCGGCCACTTCACGACCGCCGGCCGCGAGCACGAGCTGACCATCCGCCGCGGCCGTGAGGTGCTGAAAGTGAGGATGAAGCTGCGGAGGCTGATTTGAAAGCAGTAGACAGTAGACAGTAGACAGTAGACAGTAGACAGTAGACAGTAGACAGTAGGAAGACGACCCGCCAGCGATTCATCCACGTGTCGCCGTCGCCTAAGGAAGGCGGAGCCCTACTGTCTACTGTCTACTGTCTACTGTCTACTTCTGCATCCCCCCGCTTGACCGGCGGCGGCGGCGTCTGCGACCCTTTCGGTCAAAAGTAATGACCGAAAGAGAGCCTTCAACGTGGGGCCCGCTGCGGCTCCCGCTCTTCCGCGCGCTGTGGCTGGCGGCCGTGGCGTCGAACGTCGGGACGTGGATGCACAACGTCGGCGGCGAGTGGCTGATGACGACGCTCGCGCCGACGCCGCTCGTCGTCGCGCTGATGCAGACGGCCGAGACGGCGCCGACCTTCCTGCTCGCGCTCCCGGCCGGCGCGCTCGCCGACATCGTAGACCGCCGCAGGCTCCTGCTCTTCTCGCAGGCCTGGATGCTCGTCGCGGCGGTCGCGCTCGCGGCCTCGACGCTGGCGGGCGTCGTCACGCCGGCCGTGCTGCTCCTGCTCACCTTCGCGCTGGGTTTGGGCGCGGCGATGAACGCGCCCGCGTGGCAGGCCATCGTGCCGGAGCTGGTCCCGCGCGGCGAGCTGGCGGCGGCCGTCTCGCTCAACAGCGTCGCCTTCAACATCGCGCGCGCCGTCGGGCCCGCGCTCGGCGGGCTCGTCGTCGCGGCCCTCGGATCGTGGGCCGTCTTCCTGCTCAACTCGTTCTCGTTCGTCGGCGTCATCCTTGTGCTCTACCGCTGGCGGCGCGAGCGCGTGGCGAGCGTGTCGCCGACCGAGCGCGTCGCGGGCGCGATGAGGGCGGGGCTGCGCTACGCGCGCCACGCGCCGGAGCTGAAGAGCGTGCTCGTCCGCACGGGCGTTTTCGCGCTGTGCGCGAGCGCGCTGTGGGCGATGATGCCGCTCGTGGCGCGGACGGAGTTGAGGCTGGGCGCGTTCCAGTACGGGGTGCTGCTCGGGTGTCTGGGCGCGGGGGCGGTCGCGGGCGTCTTCGCGCTCGCGTGGGCGAGGCGCAACGTCTCGACGAACCTGCTCGTCGTGGCGGGGACGGTCGTCTTCGCCGGGGCGACGGCCGCGCTCGGCTACCTGACCTCCTACGCGCTGCTGTGCGCGGCGCTGCTCGCGGGCGGCGTGGCGTGGATGACGACGATGTCGAGCTTGAACATCAGCGTGCAGACGGTCGTCCCCGAGTGGGTGAGGGCGCGGGCTCTGGCGCTCAACCTGCTCGTCTTCTTCGGCTCGCTCGCGGCGGGGGCGGCGACGTGGGGCATGGTGGCGGAGCGCGCGGGGCTCGCGGCGACGCTCTTTGCGGCCGCGGGGGCGATGCTCGCGGGGCTCGTCGCCGCGCCCTTCTTCCCGCTGCGCGGCGGCGAGGGGTTAGACCTCAACCCTTCGCTGCACTGGTCGGAGCCGACCTTCGTGCAGGAGCCGCACCCGGAGCGCGGCCCCGTGCTGGTGACGGTCGAGTACTTCATCGACCCGGCGCGCGCGGGCGAGTTCGCGCGCGCGATGCAGGACGTGAAGCGCATCCTGCGGCGCGACGGCGCGACGCGCTGGGGGCTCTTCGCCGACACGGCACGGCCCGGCCGCTACCTCGAAACCTTCCTCGTCGAGTCGTGGGCCGAGCACATGCGCCAGCACGCGCGCGTCACCAACGAAGACCGCGCCGCCCAGGACCGCGCGCGCTCCTTCCACGTAGCCGACGCGCCGCCCGCCGTCACGCACCTCGTCGCAGAAGTAGACAGTAGACAGTAGACAGTAGACAGTAGAAGAGAAGCGGCGCGTCCCGGCTGAGGCTGAGACGCGCCGCTTCTGGTTTTCCTACTGTCTACTGTCTACTGTCTACTGTCTACTTCTCCTCATTCCTCCGCGCGTCCTTCTCGGCGACGCGGGCGTCGAAGCGCTGCTGCTGCTCGGGGGTGAGCAGGGCGCGGATGCGCGCGCGGGCGGACTGGCGGATGGCGTCGAAGCGCGGGCGCGCCTCGCCGCGCAGCGCCTTGTACTCGGTGCGGGTCTCTTCGAGGATGCGGCGCGCCTCGGCCGCCTGCCGCTCGTCGAGGCCGAGGTCGCGCCGCATCCTCTCGAACATCTGTTCGGGGTCGCGCTTGCCGCCGCGCGCGCCGCTGCGGGCCGCGTCCACGCGCAGGCGGTAGGCGCTGTCGAGGAGCGCGCCCGTGACGCCGCCCAGGGCGAAGACGGCCGCCACCGCGAGCCAGAGCTTGAGCCGCGTGAAGTTCCTCATCTCGAACCCTCCCCCTCGCCGATGATGGTCGAGAGCACGTCGTCGGGTGAGGGCGTGCGCGCGTCGGCGAAGACCACTTGCTCGATGTCGCCCTCGCGCTCGACCAGCAGCGCGGCGTCGTAGCCTAAGCCGCCGACCGGGGCCAACTCGCCCGCGCCCGACGACAGGAAGAGCGCGAGCGCCACGACGGCCGCGAGCCCCGCCGCAGGCGCCGCGCGGAGGGCGACGGCAAGGAGCCCAATCCAGCCGTCGCCCTCTTCGCGCCTCCGCCTCTCCTCCGTGACGCGCGCGCGGACGCGCGCGTAGAGGAAGGGCGATGCCGCAACCGCCTCGGCCTCGGCCTCGCCGGCCGAGGCGGCGGCCCGGACGACCTCGCGCGCCAGGCGCTCCGCGCCCGCGCCGCCGCCGTCTCTCTTTACGCCTGCCATCGGTTCACCTGCCTCCCGGCCCCCGGCCGCGCGGGGCGCGCCCGCCGGCCTCGTCTGTGAAAACGCGCGGGCGCGCCCGCGGGTTACAGAAACTTCCCCAGCACCCTGCGCAGGTGCGCCCGCGCGCGGTGCGCGCGCACCTTGACCTTCGACGCCGTCCAGCCGAGGAGCCCCGCTATCTCCGCGACCGAGAGCCCCTCCGCGTCGAGCATGACGAGGACGAACCTGTCCTCCGGGCCGAGGCGCGCGAGCAGCTTCGCGGCGAGGTCGCGCGAGACGGCGCGCCCCTCGGCGTCCGACGCGCCGCGAGCGCGCTCGCGCAAATGCGCGGCCTCCTCCTCGGTCACGTCTTCGAGCGCCCCCTCGGGCCTGCGCTTCTGGCGGCGCAGCTCGTCGTAGCAGGCGTTGAAACTGATGCGCGCGAGCCACGCGGCGAAGGAGGCGTCGCGGCAGTTGGTGAAGTCGCCGAGGGCGAGGAAGGCTTTCGTAAAACTCTCCTGGACGACCTCCTCTATCTGGTGGCGCTCGCGGAAGAAGCGCGAGGCGATGAGCGCGACCCGGCGGCGGTGGCGGCGGAACAGCTCCTCGAAGGCCGCCTCGTCGCCGTCGCGGGCGTGCGCGGCCAGCTCCGCGTCGGCCCGCTCCGACGCAGAGACCGGCGCGCGAGCCGGAGTGATGTCAGCCGCCTCGTCCATCCTCAAGGTTGATAACTATCCCACCGGCCGCCGCGAAAACAAAGCGGCGGCCCCGCGGGTGCGGGGCCGCCGCCCGGAAGGTTTCGCGCGGACGGGGCGCGCTCTACTGGAGCTGCGTCTGCGGCGCTCCGCGGCGCGTGCGGAACTGCTGGCGGCGCTGCTCGCGCTGCTGGCGCTCCGCGGCGAGCTGCGCCTTCTGCTCGGGCGTGAGCACGTTGTACATCTCGTGCATCATGCGCGCGTGCGCGACCTCGCGCTCGACCTGCTCGTTGGCGCGCGCCTGCGCGGCGGCGCGGACGGCCGCCTCGTCGAACGCGCCGCCCGCGAGCGGGTCGGAGGCGGGGCGGCGGTCGCCGCGCGCGTGCCGCGCCTCGAAGGTCGCGCGGTAGCGCTTGGCTATCTGGCGCAACTGCTCGCGCTGCGCGTCCGTCAGGTCAAGACCCCTGAAGGCGCCGCCGCCGAAGTGCCCGCCGCCGAAGCGGCCGCCGCGGCGCCCCTTGCCGCCCTCCGGCCCCCACGGGCGCTCGGCGCGGCCGCGGCCGTCCTGACCCTGCGCCGGCGACTGCTGCTGCTGCTGCGCGACGGCGACGCCGCTCGTCAGCGCGAACCCGGCCGCCAGAGCCAGGCCGCCCAGAAACTTCTTCGTGCCCATGAATCTCATATCTCTCTTTCTCTCTCCGTGCTGAATTGAATTAGTCCCGGCCGCACGGGGACGCAGGGGAGAATGAACCCACGAATCCGGCCATTCCGAAGCTAAGACGCGCGGGCGGGCGGCCTGGTTACTTTTTTTTGACTAGGCAGTAGGCGGTAGACAGTAGGGCTCCGCCTTCTCGACGCCGCTGGAGGAATCGCCGGCGGCCGTCTTCATACTGTCAACTGTCTACTGCCTACTTTTTTTTCGGGGCGAAATTGATATGGCGGCGCGCGGTCGTTTATACTCGGCGCGCGTAGAGACTTTTTTAAGGCGGAGCCGTTGTAAGCGGGTGAGAGTTCCCCTGTGACGATGCCCTCACAGCAAGAGGTGACCAGACTGCTCGTCCGCCTGACGGACGGCGACCGCGGCGTCTTGGACGACCTGCTGCCCGTCGTCTACGGCGAGCTGCGGCGGCTGGCCGCGAGCTACCTGCGCAAGGAGCGTGTGGGGCACACGCTCCAGCCCACGGCGCTCGTCCACGAGGCGTACATGCGGCTCGTCGACCAGACGCAGGTGCAGTGGCAGAACCGCGCGCACTTCTTCGGCGTCGCCGCCCAGATGATGCGCCGCATCCTCGTCGACCACGCCCGCGCGCACGAGGCCGAGAAGCGCGGCGGCGAGTTCCAGAAGCTCTCGCTCGACGAGAACCTCGACGCCTCGGGCGGCGAGCGCGACGTGAACCTCGTCGCCTTAGACGACGCCCTGAACCGCCTGGCCCAGATGGACCCGCAGAAGTCGAAGATCGTCGAGCTGCGCTTCTTCGGCGGCCTCTCCGTCGAGGAGACGGCCGAAGTCCTCGGCGTCAGCGCCCCGACGGTCAAGCGGCAGTGGCGCATGGCCAAGGCGTGGCTCTACGGGCAGGTGAAGAGCGAGTGAGTGGCGAATGGCTGTTTAGTGAATAGTGAATGGTAAATAGTAAATAGTTCTGCCCTCCCCGGGACTCGGACTCTCCTCAGGCGCCGTACAACTCTCAAACGCCGTTCGCCATCTAGCGTGTACAATCGGCCGGTTCTTTATTCGTCATTTACCATTCACCATTTACTATTCACCATTCACCCGACCAAATGACCCCCGAGCGCTGGCGGCAGATTGAGGAGTTGTTCCAGACGGCGGTAGACCTGCCGCCGGCCGAGCGCCCGCGCTACGTCGCGCAGGCGTGCGGCGGCGACGAGGCGCTGCGCCGGCAGGTCTGGGCGCTCGTCGAGCAGTTCGAGGAGGCCGGCGACTTCATCGAGGAGCCGGCGATGGCCGCCGGCCCGTTCCAGCCCACAGACCCCTACGCCACCGCCCCCCTGACCGGCCCCCTCGACGTGGTAGACCCGGCCATCGGCCGCCGCATCGGCCCCTACGTCATCGCGCGCGAGGTCGGCCGCGGCGGCATGGGCGCCGTCTACGAGGCGTTCCGCGCCGACGGCGAGTTCCGCCAGAGGGTCGCCGTCAAGCTCATCAAGCGCGGGATGGACACGGACTTCATCCTCCGCCGCTTCCGCAACGAGCGCCAGAT
>DASVWB010000462.1:0-8439 GCA_036389815.1 Pyrinomonadaceae bacterium
TCACGCTGACGACCGAGCGCGGCGCGGAGAGCCCCTTCAGCACCATCTACCACGAGTACGTCCACCTGCTCGTTAACAACTCTCTGGGTCGGGGCGCGGTGCCGGCCTGGTTCAACGAGGGGCTGGCCGAGTACTACAGCACCTTCGCCGTCGAGGAGGACAGGAAGGTCTACCTCGGCCGGCTGGTGGACTACCACCTCTACCGGCTGCGCGAGCAGAGGATGATGCCGCTCGCGCAGCTCTTCGCCGTAGACAACTACTCGCTCGAACGCAACAGGCACGACGTGCGCGGCCTCTTCTACGCGGAGGCGTGGGCGCTCGTCCACTACCTCATCCTCGGCGACGAGGGCCGGCGCCTGCCGCAGCTCAACCAGTTCCTGTCGCTCTCGCAGCAGGGCACGCCCGTCGAGGAGGCGTTCCGCCGCGCCTTCCAGACCGACATCGCCGGGATGGAGAAGGAGCTGCAGAAGTACGTCCAGGCGCACACCTTCCAGGGCAAGGTCGCGACCTTCGAGCGCCGGCTCGAATTCGACTCGCAGATGACGGCCGCGCCGCTCACGGAGGCCGAGGCGGAAGGCTACCTCGGCGACCTCCTGCTCCACACCAACCGCCCCGACGAGGCGGCCGCGCGGCTGGAGCACGCGCTCCAGCTCGACCCCGGCAACGTGATGGCGCGCGCCTCGCTCGGCATGGCGCGGCTCAGGCAGAAGCGCTACGACGAGGCGAAGGCGGAGCTGCGCAAGGCCGTCGCCTCGGGCGCGCAGAACTACCTCGCCTACTACTACTACGCCTACGCGCTCAGCCGCGAGGGGACGAGCGAGGACGGCTACCGCCCCGGCGGCTACGCGTCCGAGGTGGCGAAGGAGATGCGCGACGCGCTCCGCAAGGCCATCTCGCTCAGGCCCGACTTCCCCGAGAGCTACCACCTGCTCGGCTGGGTAGACCTCGTGATGGCCGAGAACCTGGACGAGGCGGCCGGGCACCTGAAGCGCGCGCTCGCGCTCGCCCCGGGAAACCAGCACTACCGCCTCGTGCTCGCGCAGGTCTACCTGCGGCAGGAGAAGTTCGACGCGGCGCGCTCGACGGTCGAGCCGCTGACGCGCGAGGGCACGGACCCCGGCTTGCGCGCGACGGCGCAGTCCGTGATGGCCTCCATCAAGAGCTACGAGGAGCAGGTCAAGAGCTACCGCGCGGCGCGCGAGGCGTACGAGCGCGGCTCGGCCGCGGGCGGGGGCGAGCCGCGGCTCAAGGCGCGCGGCCAGGAGAAGGAGCCTGACCGGCTCGACACCGACGACCCGCCCGAGAGGGGCGGCAGGACGGACGAGGAGCGCGCGGCCGCCGCCCTCTCCGACGCGCTCAACGAGGCGCTGCGCAAGCCGCAGGCGGGCGAGACGCGGGTGCGCGCCGCGCTGACGCGCATCGAGTGCGGGGCGAAGGGCCTGGTCTTCGTCGTCAGGGCGGGCGGGCGCACGCTGCGCCTCGCGGCCGCGGGCTTCGCGGGCCTCCACATCGTCGCCTACACGCAGGACGCCGGGGCCGAACTCTCCTGCGGCGCGCGCAAGGCCGAGACGGCCGTCGTCGTCACCTACCGCGCCCCGGCCGACGCGCGCGCGAAGACCGACGGCGCGCTCATCGCCCTCGAATTCGTGCCCGCTAACTTTGAATTGAAGTAGACAGTAGACAGTAGACAGTAGGGCTCCGCCGGCCGGGTGTGCCGCCTTCGTCCTGACGGCTATGCTTTTGAAGGGTTTTTCTACTGTCTACTGTCTACTGTCTACTGTCTACTTCCCAAATGAATCCGCCGGTGCTAGAGATAGCGTAACTCCTCGTGGGGAGAGGTGAACTGTGGTGACATCACCCCCGACGCGGCCGCCGACCGACGCGGAGTCGCGGCAGGCCGAGATGATCCGGGAAATCGCGGGAGGGGACGGGCAGGCGCTCGCCGCGCTCTACGACGCGACGAGCCGGACGGTCTACGGACTACTGTTGCGTATCCTCTCCGACCCCTCGGCGGCCGAGGAGGTGCTGCTCGACGTCTACTCGCAGGTCTGGCGTCGGGCCGGGAGCTACAGCCCCGAGCGTGGGAAGCCCCTGGCCTGGCTGACGACCATCGCGCGCAGCCGCGCCATCGACCGCGTCCGCCGGGGCCGGCAGGAGCAGCAGCTCACGGCCCCGCTCGACGAGGCCGCGCGCGCCGCCGAAGGCGAGAGCGTCGAGGAGGGGGTCAGGGCGGGCGAGGTGCGCGCCGTGTTGCGCGCGGCGCTCGAACGGCTCGCGCCGGAGCAGCGCGAGGTGATCGAGCTTGCGTACTACGGGGGGATGAGTCACAGCGAGATCGCCGCCGCCCGGGGCCTCCCACTCGGGACGGTGAAGACTCGCACGAGGCTCGGGATGATGCGGCTGCGCGAGATGCTCAAGCCGGCGTGGGAAGGGATTCTATGAGCCACACGACTCAGGACGAAGAGGCGGCCGGGCGGGCCGCGCTCTACGCGCTGGGCGCGCTCGAAGGCGGCGAGGCGCGCGAGTTCGAGGAGCACCTGGCGGCGGGCTGCGCGAGTTGCGCGGCGGAGCTGCGCGAGTTCGAGGCCGTCGCGGCCGGGCTCGGTCAGGCCGCGCCCGAGGCCGAGCCGCCGGCCGGCGTGCGCGAGCGCCTGCTCGCGCTGGTCGCCGAAGGCGGGCGGGCGGGCGGCGGGGCGGGTCTGCCCGACGCCGCGCCCGGCTTCCTCGTCGTGCGCGCGGGCGAGGGGCGCTGGCGCCCGACCGGGGACGCGGGCGTCTCCTTCAAACTCCTCTACGCCGACGGCGAGCGCGGCACCGTGACGACGCTCGTCCGCATGGAGCCCGGCTCGCGCATACGCCCGCACCGACACCTCGGCGTCGAGCAGTGCCTGGTGCTGGAGGGCGACGTGCGCTCGGGCTCCACGGGGATGACGGCCGGCGACTTCAACTGCTCGCTGCCGGGCAGCGTCCACGAAGAACTGATTTCGGACGGCGGCGCGCTCCTCCTCCTCGTCTCGCCCGAGCGCTACGAGCCCGTCGGGACTCACGCCGCTTCGTAACTAACGGGCCACACAAGACCCGGCTCAGCACCGCCCGCGGTGGCGGGCGGGCCGCTGCCGAACGCACGCGCCGTGTCACCCCACTCCGCCCGCCACCGCGGGCGGCACTGACCCGTCCCGCCGCCCGCCTTCCGCCCGCGCGCGACGCGCGTGCTATAATCCGCGCCGACAGCAATCCCAAACAGGCCGCTCGCACGGAAACCTTATCAGGAGGATTTAAACTTCATGGCCACCGAACTCAGGCGCGAGGGCTCGCCGCTCTCGCGCATCGAAGAGCTGCTCGGCGATAACGGGCGCGCCCTGCTCGAATTCGACTCCCCGAAGATTTCCAGAGACCTTTTGCAGACGCCCGGCCCCGACTTCGTCGACCGCGTCTGGGCCGACTCCGACCGCAGCCCGCAGGTGCTGCGCTCGCTCCAGAGCCTCTTCGACCACGGCCGCCTCGCGGGCACCGGCTACCTCTCAATCCTCCCCGTAGACCAGGGCATCGAGCACTCGGCCGGCGCGTCGTTCGCGCCCAACCCGGCCTACTTCGACCCGGAGAACATCGTGAAGCTGGCCATCGAGGGCGGCTGCAACGCCGTCGCCTCCACCTTCGGCGTGCTCGGCTCGGTCGCGCGCAAGTACGCGCACAAGATTCCCTTCATCGTCAAGATCAACCACAACGAGCTGCTGACCTACCCGAACAAGTTCGACCAGATACTCTTCGGCACCGTCGAGCAGGCGCACGAGATGGGCGCGACGGCCATCGGCGCCACCATCTACTTCGGCTCCGAGGAGTCGGGCCGCCAGATAGTCGAGATCGCCGAAGCCTTCGCGCTCGCGCACGAGCTGGGGCTCGCCACCGTGCTCTGGTGCTACCTCCGCAACCCGAAGTTCAAGACCAAGGAGGGCGACATGCACTCGGCGGCCGACCTGACGGGTCAGGCCAACCACCTCGGCGTCACGCTCGAAGCCGACATCATCAAGCAGAAGCTGCCCGAGCGTAACGGCGGCTACAACGCGCTCAACGTCGAGAGCGGCTACGGCAAGACCAACCCGAAGGTCTACACCGACCTGACCTCCGACAACCCCATCGACCTCGTCCGCTACCAGGTGGCGAACTGCTTCATGGGGCGCTGCGGCCTCATCAACTCGGGCGGCGAGTCGAAGGGCGCGAGCGACATGGCCGAGGCCGTCCGCACGGCCGTCATCAACAAGCGCGGCGGCGGCATGGGTCTCATCTCCGGCCGCAAGGCGTTCCAGCGCCCGATGCAGGAGGGCATCCAGCTCCTCAACGCCATCCAGGACGTGTACCTCTCGCAGGAGATAACGGTGGCCTGAGGGGAGTAGACAGTAGACAGTAGGAAAGAGAAGGCGGCGCGCCTCAATCATGCGACGGGCGCGCCGCCTTTAAATCTACTGCCCACCGTCTACCGTCTACCGTCTACTGAATCTAAACTCCCCGGCCACCTCGTAGGTATCAAGGTGCACGGACGGAATCTCTTTTAGCGGGGCGGGAAGGCTTTTGTCTCTGGCGAACCCACAGGCGGACGCGGAGGACGCGGAGATGCTGCGCGCGGTGGCGCGCGGCGACGAGTCCGCGTTCGCGCGCGTCTACGACCGCTACGGCCCCATCCTCCTGGGGCTCCTGCTCCGTATATTGCGCAGCCGCCCCGAGGCGGAGGACGTGCTTCAGGAGGTCTTCCTCCAGGTCTGGCAGCGCGCCGGCTCGTTCGACGCCGGGCGCGGACGGGCCTTCACCTGGCTGGTGACGCTCGCGCGCAGCCGCGCCATAGACCGCCTGCGCGCCGTGGACTCGCGCGAGCGCGCCGCCCAGCGCTCGGCCGACGGCGCGCCGCCCGCCGCCGCGCAAGTACCCGGGGCCGAGGAGGAGGCATCTCAGGCCGAGCGCGCCGAGGCGGTGCGGGCGGCGCTCGCCGAACTGCCCGAGGAGCAGCGGCAGGTGCTCGTGCTCGCGTACCTGGAGGGGATGTCGCAGTCCGAGATAGCGGCGGCCAAGGGTCAGCCGCTCGGCACCGTCAAGACGCGGACGCGCACGGGACTCAGGAGGTTGAGCGAGTCGCTGCGCACGCGGCTCGGGCAGTTCGCCTGAGCGCGCGGCCGTGTTCTCGGTTTAAGATTTAAGTCGTGATGCGTCACGAAGACTACAAACAACTGCTGGCGCTCGAAGCCGTGGGCGCGCTCGAAGAGGGCGAGCGCGGCGCGCTCCTCGCGCACCTGCCTGCGTGCGAAGGGTGCCGCGCGGAGTTGGCGGAGCTTGCCGACGCAGCCGCCTCGCTCGCCTACACGGTCGCGCCCGTGCCGCCGCCCCCGCGGATGCGCGCCGACATACTCGCGCGCGTGCGCGCCGGAGCCAACCCGGAAGTCCTCGCGGCACCTTCGGAAGCCGAAGCCCCTTCGGAGGCGCGCGGCGGCTCGCGCGTGCCCCCGCCGGGGCGCGGGGGGCGCGCGCCGCTCGAAGGCTTCAGCCTGTGGCAGTTGCTCGCGTGGCGGCCGGCGCTGGCGTTCGGCGCGGCGGCGGCGCTCGCGGGGCTCGTCCTGCTCGGCGCGACGACGCTCGCGCTCTGGGGCCGGAACCGGACTTTGAGCGCGGAGGTGGCGCGACTCTCGGGACAACTGCGCGAGGCGGAGGGCGAGCTGGCCGGCCAGCGCGAACAGCTCGCCGGCGCGCGCGACGTGGACGCGCTGCTCTCCGCGCCCGCCACGCGCGTCGCGGAGATGTCGGGCAAGCGGCCGGCGCCGCAGGCGCACGCCTCCATCGCCTACGACCGCGCGACGGGCCGCGCCGTCATCATGGCGACGGGGCTCCCGCCCTGCCCCGCCGGCCACGAATACCAGCTCTGGCTCATCGCCGACAACAAGCCGCTGCCCGGCGGCACCTTCAAGACCGACGCCGCGGGGCGCGCACGCATGAGCGACCGCCTGCCGCCCGGCCACGCGGCCCCGACCTTCGCCGTCACCCTCGAACGCCAGGGCGGCGCCCCCGCCCCCGAGGGCGCGGTCTTCCTGCTCGGCTCATAGAAGAAGTAGACAGTAGACAGTAGACAGTAGGCAGTAGGGCTCCGCCCTGTGGGCGGCGACTCTGACACACGGATGATTCACCAGCGACTGCTTTTCTACTGTCTACTGTCTACTGTCTACTGTCTACTTCTTCCTTCATCCCTTCTTTTGTTACACTGTCCGGCAAAACGAAGACGCGAAGGAGCAAGGTGGAAGTGGCCGACAAACCGAGAGTTGAGAACCAGATTCCCGAAGGGACGGGGCAGTTCGACAACCGCTTCGTCCTCTGGCGCAGCTTCTGCGCCGAGAGCGGCATCCCCATCGAGACCCTCCCCAGCGACCTCACAGGCGAGCACCGGGAGCGGTGGGAGAAGCTCAAGGACGAGCGCCTGCACAAGCCCGCGGAAGAGAAGTGATGGATTAAAGGCGACCCGGCTTTAATTCATCACCCGTCATCCACCACTCATCACTTCTAAAAGTATCTGCCGGTGAGGAAGGGGTTGGCGCGGCGTTCGCGGCCGAGGGTGGTTTCGGGGCCGTGGCCGGAGTAGACCACTACGTCGTCGCCGAGCGGGAGAATCTTGTTGTGGATTGAATCCATGAGTTGTTCGGTCGAGCCGCCCGGCAAATCCGTCCTCCCGACCGAGCCGGCGAAGAGGCAGTCGCCGACGAACGCCTTGCGCTCGTTCGGCTCGAAGAGCACGACGTGGCCGGGCGTGTGGCCGGGGCAGTGGAGCACCTTGAATTCGAGTCGGCCGACGCGGTACGTCTCGCCGTCCTCCCAGTGGCGCTCGACGGGCGGCGGCGTCTCGTAGTCGAAGCCGTAGGCGGCCCACTGAGCGCGCGGGATGCCGAGCAGCGCGGGCTGCTGCGGCAGCGCGAAGTAGAGCGGCTCGTCCGCCTCGTGCAGGACGACTTCGGCCCCCGGCCTCGCGCGCTTCAGGGCGGCCACGCCGCCGACGTGATCCATGTGCGCGTGCGTCAGCGCTATCGCCTGCAACTCCAGCCCGAGCCTTTCGAGCGCCGCGACTATCTCGCCCGCCTCCTCGCCCGGGTCTACGCAGACGGCGCGGCGCGTCTCCTCGCACCCCAGGAGGCGCGTGTGCTGCTGGAACGCCGTCAGCGTAATCTGCTCGATGATCATCCGGCTGCCAAACCCCCGCCGCAAGAGTTAGAATAAGCGCGTAAACGATTCCCCCCGAGTATAAACCAGGGGGCGGCCGGCGCGCCGCCCCGGGCGGCAGGAGGTTTTAAGGCGATGCCTCTGGGCGCGCGCTCCGCGAGCCTCGCGGAGGTGCTGGACGGGCGGACGGCCGAAGGCGCGGAGGAGCTGACCGAGCACCTCGCGGGCGGCGACCTGCGCTGCTACGCCTGCGGCCACCGCTGCCTCATACGCGAGGGCAAGCGCGGCATCTGCAAGGTGCGCTTCAACGAGCGCGGGCGCCTGCTGGTGCCCGCGGGCTACGTCGCCGCCCTCGCCTGCGACCCCACCGAGAAGAAGCCCTTCTTCCACCTCCTCCCCGGCTCAGACACCCTCACCTTCGGCATGCTCGGCTGCGACCTGCACTGCTCTTACTGCCAGAACTGGCTGACCTCGCAGGCCCTGCGGGACGACGCCGCGGGGGTGGCGCCGCGGGCGGTGTCGGCCGACGGTTTGGTGCGCGCGGCGCGGGAGTGCGGCGCGCGGGTGGTGGGGTCGAGTTACAACGAGCCTTTGATTACGGCCGAGTGGGCGGTGGAGGTCTTCGGGAAGGCGAAGGCCGGGGGGTTCAGGACGGCGTTCATCTCGAACGGGAACGCGACGCCGCAGGTGCTGGACTACCTGCGGCCGTGGACGGACTGCTACAAGATAGACCTGAAGTCGATGAGCGACCGCGCCTACCGGCAGTTGGGCGGCGTGGTGGACAACATACTCGACACCGTGCGGATGGTCTACGAGCGCGGCTTCTGGGAGGAGGTCGTGACGCTGGTCGTGCCCGGCTTCAACGACTCGGAAGGTGAGCTGAGGAGCGCGGCGGACTTCATCGCCTCGGTCTCGCCCGACATCCCCTGGCACGTCACCGCGTTCCACCAGGACTACAGGATGACGGAGAACGCGAACACGACGGCCGAACAGCTCGTGCGCGCGTGCGAGATAGGGCGGGCGGCGGGGCTCCGGTTCGTCTACGCGGGGAACATGCCCGGCCGCGTCGGCCGCTGGGAGAACACCTACTGCCCCGCCTGCGACGAGCTGCTGGTCGAGCGCCGCGGCTACCACATACTGAAGATGAGGCTCGGCGCCGACGGCCTCTGCCCCGCCTGCCGCGAGAAGATACCGGGAGTGTGGGGTTAAGAGTAGACGGTAGACAGTAGACAGTAGACAGTAGACAGTAGACAG
>DASVWB010000463.1:0-5393 GCA_036389815.1 Pyrinomonadaceae bacterium
GTGCCCGTCGTCGAGCTGCCGCTCGGCGCGACCGAAGACCGCGTGTGCGGAACCATCGACCTCGGGCGCGCGCTGAAGGAGGGCGTCAAAGCCTTCGAGCCGGGGCTGCTCGCGCGCGCCAACCGCGGCTTCCTCTACATCGACGAGGTGAACCTGCTCGAAGACCACCTCGTAGACCTCCTGCTCGACGTGGCCGCCTCGGGGCGCAACCGCGTCGAGCGCGAGGGCGTCTCGGCCGAGCACCCGGCGCGCTTCCGCCTCGTCGGCTCCGGCAACCCCGAAGAGGGCGAACTGAGGCCGCAGCTCCTCGACCGCTTCGGTCTGTGCGCCGAGGTCGAGACGGAGAACGACTTGGACAGCCGCGTCCTCATCGTCGAGCGGCGCGAGGAGTTCGACGCAGACCCGGCCGCCTTCAACGCCGCGCACGAGCGGGAGCAGGCGCGCCTGCGCCGCCGCGTCGTGCGCGCGGCCGAAAGGTTCGCGGGCGTGAAAGTGCCCCGCGAGGTGCTGCGGCGGATAGCGGAACTTTGCCTGCGGCTCGGCGTCCACGGGCACCGCGGCGAGATAACGGTCTCGCGCGCCGCGCGTGCGCTCGCGGCGCTCGAAGGGCGCGGCGAAGTCTCCGCGGCGGACGTGAAGCGCGTCGCCCCGCTCGCGCTCAGACACAGGCTGCGGCGCGACCCGCTCGAACAGGGCGGCGGCGGCGCGCGCGTCGAGCGGGCGGCCGAAGAGATTTTCGGCGGGGAAGGCGAAGGGCTCGGCGAGGGCGCTCGGGGCGACGCGCGCACGCCTCCGAAGGGTTCGGATGAAGCGGCGGCCGTCGGCCGTCGGGGGCCGGGCGACGAAGGGCGCGAGGGCGCGGGCGCGGGAGAGTCGGTCGTGCCGCCCGCGGATGTCGGGCTGAGGGCGGACGCCCTTACGCGAGGCGGGGGCGAAGTCTCCCGGCCGCAGGGCGAGTCGGGCTCGACTTCGCGCAGGCGCGCGGGCGCGCGCTCTTCGACCTTCTCGGCGCGCGGCCGTTACGCGGGCGCCTCCCAAACAAGGCGCGGGTCGGCGGGCGTCGCGCTCGACGCGACGCTGCGCGCGGCGGCCGCGTCGCGGGCGACCTTTGCGGGGCCGCCGGCTGCGGGCGCGCTGTGCGTCTCGCCGGAGGCTTTGCGGTTCAAGCGCTACCGGAGCAGGTCGGGCACGCTCTTCATCTTCCTCGTGGACACGTCGGGCAGCATGGCCGCGAACCGCATCGCGCAGGCGAAGGGCGCGCTCGCGCACCTCCTGCGCCGCTCGTACGTCAACCGCGACCGCGTCGCGCTGGTCGTCTTCCGCCGCGAGGCGGCGGAACTGCTGCTCGCGCCGAGCGCGTCGGCCTCGCGCGCCCGCTCGCTGCTCGACGCGCTCCCCGTAGGCGGCGCGACGCCGCTCTCGGCGGGGCTGCTGCGCGCGCTCGAAGTCGCGCGCCGCGCGGCGGCCGAGGGTTCGCGGCGCGTCCGCCTCGTCGTCTTCACGGACGGGCGCGCGAACGTCCCGCTCGGCGGGCGGGCCGCGGCCGAGGGCGCGGGGCGGCGCGAGAGGGTGCGGCGCGAGGTGCTGGCGCTCGGCGCTTCGATACGGCGCGAGCGTGTCGCCTCGCTCGTCGTGGACACGCAGAGCCGCTTCACCGCGGACGGCGGGGGGCGCCTCCTCGCCGACGCGCTCGGCGGCGGCTACGTGCGACTGCCGCAGGTCTTATCAGAGGTGAGTGGGACGGTCAGCTATTTCGATGAACAAGCCCGCTGAAGAGAGAGACCGCCGCGTGCTCGAACTCTGGGAGCAACTGCTTGAGGTCGAGCAGCGGTTGATACCGACGGGGCTGCACGTCTTCGGCCGCGCGGCCTCGGGGGAGGAGTGCGCCGACCTGCTGCGCGCCGTCGCCTCCTACGACCGCCCCGAGTGCGGCGCGCGCGCGCTGACAGACCTCGTCTCGGAAGGGCTCGGCCTCGGCGGGTACGAAGGGCTCCTCGGCGATAAGTCGGAGGAGGGCTTTCGCGCCCGCGCGCGCGTGGACGAACTGGTGCGCGCGGCGGTCGAGGTCTTCCTGCGCGACGGCGAGCGGCAGGCGTGCGACCTGCTCGAACGGGAGGCGCGCGTCGGGGCCGCGGAGTCTCAGAAGGTCTTCGGGCTGCTCGGGCGGGTGAGGGCGCAACTCGGGACGAGCGGCGAGCTGGAAGGGCTGGCGCGCGCGCTGCGCGGCGAGTACGTCGAGCCCGGCCCCGGCGCCGACGTGGTGCAGAACCCGGCCGTGCTCCCGACGGGCAGGAACACGCACGCCGTCAACCCCTACGCCGTCCCCTCGCACGCCGCGTTCGCGCGCGCCGAGCTGGTAGTCCGCACGCTGCTCGAACGCCACGCGGCCGAGCACGGACGGCCGCCGCGGACGATGGCGCTCGTGCTCTGGGGGCTGGACAACATCAAGACGCAGGGCGAGGGCGTGGCGCAGGCGCTGCGCCTGCTCGGCGTGCGACCCGTCCGCGACTCGCTGAACCGCGTGACCGAGGTCGAGCCCGTGCCGCTCGAAGTCCTCGGGCGTCCGCGCGTGGACGTGGTGATGACCGTCTCGGGGATATTCCGCGACCTCTTCGGCGCGACGATGATGCTGCTCGACAAGGCCGTGCGCGCGGTGGCCGCGCTCGACGAGCCGGCGGAGCTGAACCCGGTGCGCGCCAACGTCGAGGAGCGCGTCCGCGCCGAGGGGTGCGAGCGGGACGAGGCGCTGCTCCGCGTCTTCTCGAACGCGCCGGGCAGCTACGGCACGAACGTCAACTTCATGGTCATGGACTCGCAGTGGGAGACGGCCGACGCGCTCGGCGAGCTGTTCGTCACGCGCAAGTGCTTCGCCTACGGGCTCGGGCGGGGCGGGCGCGCGCTCGAAGGGAGGGAGGCGCGCGAGGCGCTCTCGCGGGCGCTCGCCCGCGTCGAGGCGACCTACCAGAACGTGGACTCGTTCGAGATAGGCATCACGGACGTTGACCACTACTTCGAGTACCTCGGCGGCGTCTCGAAGGCCGTCGAGCGGCACGCGCAGTCGCGCCCGGCCGTCTACCTCTCCGACGCCCTCGGCCGCGAGGCGCGCGTGCGCACGCTGCCCGAGATGGTTCGGCTTGAGACGCGCGCCAAGACGCTCAACCCGAAGTGGTACGAGGGCATGCTCGGCCACGGCTTCCGCGGGGTCGCGGAGATAGAGAGCCACGTCACGAACACCTTCGGCTGGAGCGCGACGGCCGACGCCGTGGACGGCTGGGTCTACGACGAGGTGGCCGAGACCTACCTGCTCGACGCCGAGATGCTCGGCCGCCTCTCCGACCTCAACCCGCACTCGGCGCGCTCGCTGGCCGCGCGGCTGCTCGAAGCCGAGGGGCGCGGCTTCTGGGAGGCGCGCCCCGAGGTGGTCGAACGCCTGCGCGAAATCTACGCCTCGCTCGAAGACAGGCTCGAAGGGGTGGCCTGAAGTCCGCGGCCGACGCGCCGCGGACTACTCAACGGAAGATGAAGATTACGACGCTCTACGTCGGGACGAGCCTGCTGGCGCCGCTCAGGCAGGCCGAAGGCGACATCAACCGCCGGCACGGGCTATCCTTGCGCGTCGCGGCGCACAACCTCGGCGCGCCGCTCGAAGACGCCGCGTGGGCGGCGGCCGAGCGCGACCTCGCCGGCTCCGACATCGTCTTCGTCATCCACGTCACCGACGGCGAGAACGCCGCGCGCCTCCTGCCGCTGCTCGAAAAGTACGAGGCGAGGCACCGCGCCGTCGTCGTCATCAACTGCATGCCCGAGCTGATGCGCCGCACGCGCATGGGCAGGCTCGGCTTCGGCGGCGCGGGGGGCGCCGGGGGGCAAGGCCGGGAGGGGAGTGCGGGCGCGCGCGCGCGCAGGCTCCTGAAGACGGTCGGGTCGTGGATGGGGGAGCACGCGCGCGCGCGCGGCGCGGGCCGCGCGTCGAAGCACACGCAGTACCTGCGCCTCGTCGAGCGCGTGCCGGCGCTGCTCCGCTTCGTGCCGGGGGCGGGGCGCCTCGGCGACGTGAAGCACTACCTGTACCTGTTCTGCTACTTCCTACAGCCAACGCCCGCCAACGTCTCGTCGATGCTCCTCTACGCGCTCAAGCACTACGGCGGCGACCCGCGGCTCGCGAAGGCGGAAGTGCCGCCGCCGGAGTCCGTGCCGGCCGTGGGCTGCTACCACCCCGAGGCCGGCTCGACCTTCGAGAGTTTCGAGGCGTACCGCCGCTGGCACGACGCGCGCGCGCGGCGCGAGGGACTTCAGGTGCTCGACCCGGCGAAGACTGTCGGGCTGCTCCTGATGCGTACGAACGTCGTCAGCGGCACGCGCCGCCACTACGACGCGCTGGTGCGCGCCGTCGAGCGCGAGGGGCTCGCGGTGCTGCCCGTCATCTCGACCTTCATGGACAACCGCGACGCCTGCGCGCGCTTCTTCGTCGGGGAAGGGCGGAGCCGCGTCGGCCAGTTGGTGTCGCTGACCGGCTTCAGCTTCGTGGGCGGGCCGGCGATGAACGACAGCGAGGCGGCCGTCGAATTCCTGAAGGGCCTGAACGTGCCTCTGCGCTCGGCCGTGAGCCTCGAAGTCCAGACGGTCGAGGCGTGGCGCGATTCCCCGACGGGGCTCAACCCCGTGCAGGCCGGGATGCAGGTCGCCATCCCAGAGATAGACGGCGCGACCGAGCCGTTCGTCTACGGCGGTATGCCGGCCGCGGGCGTCGAGCCCGAAGCCATCGAGGAACGCTGCCTGCGTCTGGCGCGCAGGCTCCGCCGCTGGAACCGCCTGCGGACGGCGCCGCGCTCGGAGCTGAAGGTCGCGCTCGTCCTCTTCTGCTTCCCCCCGAACAAGGGGAACATCGGCACGGCCGCAGACCTCGACGTCTTCCCGAGCCTGCTCGAAATACTCGGGCGGCTCAGGCGGGATGGCTACGCGGTCGAGGTTCCGCCGGACGCCGACGCGCTGCGCGGGATGCTTCTCGGGGGCAACTCCGAGAGCTTCGGCGCGGTGGCGAACGTCGCGTACCGCATGAACGCGGACGAGTACCAGCGCCTCTGCCCGTACGCCGCCGACATCGAGAAGGAGTGGGGTCGCGCGCCGGGGAGCATAAACACTTTCGGGCGCGACCTGCTGATTCAGGGCGTGCGGCTCGGCAACGTCTTCGTCGCCGTGCAGCCGACCTTCGGCTACGAGGGCGACCCGATGCGGCTGCTGATGTCGCGCGGCGGCGCGCCGCACCACGGGTTCGCGGCCCTCTACGCGTACCTCGAAAAGGTCTTCGGCGCGGACGCGGTCGTGCACGTCGGGACGCACGGCGCGCTGGAGTTCATGCCCGGCAAGCAGGTGGGGCTCTCGGGCGAGTGCTG
>DASVWB010000464.1:0-6542 GCA_036389815.1 Pyrinomonadaceae bacterium
CGACGTGCTCATCGTGGACACCGCGGGCCGCCTGCACAACAAGTCGAACCTGATGGCCGAGCTCGAGAAGATGAAGCGCGTGGCGGGGCGCGAGGTCGAGGGCGCGCCGCACGAGACTCTGCTCGTCGTGGACGCCGTCACCGGCCAGAACGGGCTGGAGCAGGCGCGCCAGTTCCTCAAGACGGCGAACGTGACCGGCATCGTCCTGACGAAGCTCGACGGCACGGCCAAGGGCGGCATCGCCGTCGCCATCTCGAAGGAGCTGGGCCTGCCCATCCGCTACGCGGGCATCGGCGAGCGCGTGGACGACCTCGTCGTCTTCGACCCCGAGCAGTACGTCAACGGCCTGTTTGCCTAAAGCCTCTTTGACTCCAGACTCCAGACTCCGGACTCCTGACCCGCTCGACGAGCGCATGATGGCGCGCGCGCTCGACTTGGCCGCGCGCGGCGCGGGGCAGGTGAGCCCCGGCCCGCTCGTCGGCTGCGTCATCGTTGGTACGCGCGGCGAGGTCGTCGGCGAGGGCTTCTACCTCTTCGAGGGCGTGAAGCACGCCGAGACGCTGGCGCTCGAACAGGCGGGCTCCCGCGCGCGCGGGGCGACCGCCTACGTCACGCTCGAACCGCACGCGCACACAGGGAGGACGCCGCCGTGCACCGAGGCGCTGGTCGGCGCGGGAATAGCGCGCGTCGTCGCGCCGGTCGAAGACCCGAACCCGCTCGTCTCGGGGCGCGGCTTCGAGGAGTTGCGCCGCGCGGGCGTCGAGGTCGCGGTCGGCTTGCTCGCGCGTGAGGCCGAGCGGCTCAACGAGAAATACTTCCACGCCCTGCGGCGCGGCCGACCCTTCGTCCACCTCAAGCTCGCCTGCTCGCTCGACGGCCGCATCGCCACCAGCACGGGGCACGCCCGGTGGATAAGCTCCGCGGAGTCGCGCGCCCGCGCGCACCGGTTGCGCCGCGAGTACGACGCCATCCTCGTCGGCTCGGGCACGGCCGTCGTGGACGACCCCGCGCTCACGGACAGGAGCGGGCTGCCGCGCCGCCGCCCGCTGCTCCGCGTCGTGCTCGACGAGCGCCTGCGCCTCGGCCCCGAGAGCCGGCTCGCGCGAACCGCGCGCGAGACGCCCGTCCTCGTCTTCACCTCCGACGGGGCGGACGCGCGCCGGGTGGCGGAGCTTGAGTCGTGCGGCGTCGAGGTCAGGAAGAGCGCCGCGGGCGTGCGCGACCTCGCGGCCGTGCTCAAAGAGTTGCACGGCAGGGAAGTGCAGGGGCTCATGGTCGAGGGCGGCGCGGGCGTCGCGGGCGCGTTCCTGCGGGCGGGGCTCGTCGAAAAGGCCAGCTTCTTCGTCGCCCCGCTCATCCTCGGCTCCGACGCGCTCGGCGCGGTCGCCGGCGCCGGCCCCCTCACCGTCGGCGAGGCCACGCGCCTGCGCGACGTGGAGACGCACAGGCACGGCGACGACGTGGAGGTGACGGGATACCTGGGAAGTGAAGAGTGACGAATGACGAGTAAGAAGACGGCGCCCCTTTTCTCTTTACTCGTCGCTCGTCGCTCGTCACTCGTCACTTCATTCATATGAACGTTCCGCGGGCGAAAAAGAGGCTGGGGCAGAATTTCCTGGTTGACGAGTCGTACGCGCGGCGCGTCGTCGGGGCGCTCGCGCCGCGGGCGGGCGAGACTCTGGTCGAGATAGGGCCGGGGCGCGGGGCGCTGACGGGGCTGCTGCTTGAGGGCGGGGCGCGTGTCGTCGCCGTCGAGTTCGACGCCGAGCTGACCCCGCTGCTGCGTGAGCGCTTCGCCGCGCGCGAAGACTTCAAGCTCGTCGAGGCCGACGCCCTCTCGGTGGATTTCTGCGCGGCGGTCGCGCCCGCCGCGACGGCGCGCGTCGTGGCCAACCTGCCTTACAACATCTCGACCGCCGTCCTCCAAAGGCTCGTCGAGCAGCGGCGCTGCCTGACCGAGATGGTGCTCATGCTCCAGCGCGAGGTGGTCGAGCGCGTCGCCGCGCCGCCGGGCGCGAGCGAGCGCGGGTACCTGACCGTGCTGGTCGAAGCCTTCTACGACGCGGAGGCGCTCTTCGACGTGCCGCCCGGCGCGTTCCGCCCGGTGCCGAAGGTCTGGAGCACGGTCGCGCGGCTGCGCGCGCGGGCGGGCGGGCCGCCGGTCGCCGGCGGGCCGCTGTTCCTCGGCGTCGTCTCGGCCGGCTTCGCGCAGAAGCGCAAGACCATCCTCAACAACCTGCGCGGCGCGCCCACCGGCTTGCGCCGGCTCGTCGAGGCGGCGGGTGGGCCGGCGCGGCTGCTCGAAGCGGCGGGCGTAGAGCCGGGGCGGCGCGCCGAGGCGCTGACGCTCGAAGAGTGGGCGGCGCTGGCGGACGCGCTCGGCGCGGCGGCGGGCGGGGCGGCTGTGTTATAATCGCCGTTCGCGCCCCCTTTCATTTAATCAAGGCAGCCGGCGCTTCGGACGCCTTACCGGAGAGAAGTGTAGCAAGTGAGCAACGTAATCGAAGTGATGCCCCTCGGCGGGGTCGGCGAGTTCGGCTGCAACTGCATGGCCGTGCGCCACGGCGAGGACATGATACTCGTGGACACCGGCATGGGCTTCCCCCAGGAGACCGCCTACGGCGTGGACGTGGAGGTGCCGGACTTCGACTTCCTCGAAGAGTACAGGGACAACATCGTCGCCGTCGTCATCACGCACGGGCACGAGGACCACATCGGCGCCGTCCCCTACGTCCTGAAGAAGTTCAACGTGCCGCTCTACGCCTCGCACTTCACGATGGGGCTCATCGAGTCGAAGCTCGAAGAGCACGACCTCCTCGGCGACGTGCTGCTGCACCGCGTCGAGCCGCGCGACCGCGTGGAGATCGGCGCCTTCGAGGTCGAGTTCATCCGCGTCTCGCACTCGCTGATCGACTGCTTCGCGCTCGCCATCAACACGCCCGCCGGCACCCTCATCCACACCGGCGACTACAAGGTGGACGAGACGCCCGTCATCGGCGAGCCCATCGACCTGCGCACGCTCCGGCGCTACGGCCAGGAGGGCGTGCTCGCCCTCACGTCCGACTCGACGAACGCGACGGTGCCCGGCCGCACGCCCTCGGAGCGCGCCGTCATCCCCGACTTCGAGGAGATTTTCTCCGAGGCCGAGGGGCGCATCTTCGTCGCCACCTTCGCGTCCTCCATCCACCGCCTGCAAATCGTCATCGACGTGGCGCAGCAGTTCGACCGCAAGGTCTGCGTGCTCGGGCGCTCGATGGTCAAGAACGTGGAGATCGCCGAGCGGCTCGGCTACCTCGACCTGCACGAGGGGATGCTCGTCTCGCTCCAGCAGGCGAAGAAGCTCCCGCGCAACGAGGTCGTCTACCTCGTCACCGGCTCGCAGGGCGAGCCGCGCGCCGCGCTGTCGCAGTTGTCGAACCAGTCCTACAAGGGGCTCACGATTCAGGAGGGCGACACGGTCGTCCTCTCCGCCCGCATCATCCCGGGCAACGAGCGTTCCATCTCGCGGCTCATCGGCGAAATCTACAAGCGCGGCGCCGCCATCATCGACGAGAAGCGGCGGCTCATCCACGTCTCCGGCCACGCCTCGCAGGAGGACATCCGCATCATGACGGAGGCCGTGCGGCCGAAGTTCGTCGTCCCCGTCCACGGCGAGTACCGCATGCTCTACCGCCACAAGGAGTTCCTCAAGAACCACTGCGACTTCCCCGAGGAGAACATCATCCTCATCGAGAACGGCGACGTGCTGGAGCTGAGCGAGTCGGGCGCGCACGTCACGGGGAAGCGCGAGGTCGGCCGCACCTTCATCGACGAGTCGGGCTTCGAGGAGATAGACGGCGAGGTCGTGCGCGAGCGCCGCCAGCTCGCCTACGACGGCGTCATCACGCCGGTCGTCACCATAGACGAGGAGTCGGGCGAGATGGAGTCGGAGCCCGAGGTCGTCGCGCGCGGCGTGCTGGGGCTCGACGGCAACGGCAACTCGGCGGGGCTGCTGCGCGACATGCGGCGCGTCGTGGCCGCGACGGTCGAGGCCGCCTCGCTCGACGAGCGCCGCGACGCCTCCGTCCTGAAGGAGCGCGTCCGCCTCGACCTCAAGCGCTTCATCCAGAAACAGACGGGCGCGAAGCCGGTCATCCTCCCGGTCGTCGTGCGGGTCTGAAAAAGCAAGTAGACAGTAGACAGTAGTCAGTAGACAGTAGGCTCCGCTCTACCGGCGCTGACGCTGACGAACGAACGGTTCGTAATACGGAAGTTCTGTCTACTGTCTACTGTCTACTGTCTACTGTCTACTCTCTTATGCCCGACGCCGCGGAACTCCTGCGCACAGCCCGTGTCGAGGTCGCGCCCGAGACGTTCGTCCTCGTCGGGATGCGGCGCGAGGACTGGCTGCGGCTGCTCGAAAACCCGGAGCTGAGCCCGCGCCCCGAGTCGAACTTCTTCCTGCTGCAAGACCCGTTCGAGGTGACGCTCCTGGTCGAGGAGTCGGACTGGCGCGCGATGCGCCACGCGGCGCGCGACGCGCGGGTCGAGTCGGGCTTCCGCCTCGTCACGCTCGGCGTCGAGCTGGGCTGGGACGTGGTCGGCTTCCTCGCGCACGTGACGCGGATACTGGCCGACGCGTCCGTCCCCGTCGGCGCGCTCTCCGCCTTCTCGCGCGACCACCTGCTGATTAAACAGGAACACTTAGGCGGGGCGCTGCGCGCCCTCGGCGGGCACGTCGCCGAACTCTGCTGAGCCTCCGATGGAATACAACTGGAAGGACAAAGTGGTTCTCATCACCGGCGCGTCGTCGGGCATCGGGCGGGCGCTGGCGCTGGAGTTGGGGCGGCGCGGGGCGCGCCTGGGGCTGACGGCGCGGCGGGCGGAGGAGCTTTTGCGCGTGGCCGAGGAGGTCGGGCGCGCGGGCGGCGAGGCGCTGGCGCTGCCGGCCGACGTGCGCGGCCCCGAGGCCATGAAGGAGGCGGCCGGGCGCGTCCGCGAGCGGTGGGGGAAGATTGACGTGCTCATCGCCAACGCCGGGATGAGCACGACGACGGCCGGCACGCGGCTCGACGCCACCGAGGCCGGCGACGTCATCTCCATCAACGTGCTCGGCGTCGTCAACAGCGTCGCGGCCGTGCTGCCCGACATGCTGGAGCGAAGGTCGGGCCACCTCGTCGCCATCTCCAGCCTCGCCTCCTACCGCGGGATGCCGAAGTCGGGCGCCTACAGCGCGAGCAAGGCCGCCGTCTCGACCTTCTTCGAGTCGCTGCGCGTAGACCTCTCGAAGAGCGGCGTGGACGTGACGGTCATCCACCCCGGCTTCATCCGCACGCCGATGACGGCCGGCCGGAAGAAGAAGCTGCCCTTCCTGCTCGAAGTCGAGGACGCGGCCTGCCGCATCATCCGCGCCGTCGAGCGGCGCGCGCGCACCTACGCCTTCCCGTGGCAGCTCGCCTCGCTCGTCCGCGTCATCAGGCACATGCCCGGCCGCCTCTACGACCGGCTCGCCGCGAAATCGAACTTTCGGGAATGAAGATCAAGTAGACAGTAGACAGTAGTCAGTAGACAGTAGGGCTCCGCCTTCTTGAAACTGGCGCTGACATCCGGCCCGCGCCGGGCGGAGAATGAATTTCTACTGTCTACTGTCTACTGTCTACTTATGAACATCATTCAGGCAATCGTCCTCGGCATCGTGCAGGGGCTCACCGAGTTCATCCCCGTCAGCTCGACGGCGCACCTGATCTTCGCGACGCGGCTGACGGGGCTCTCGCAGTCGCTCGCGGCCGAGCAGCAGACGGCCGTCATCGCCGTCGTGCAGTTGGGGACGCTCGCGGCCGTCCTCGTCTACTTCGCGCGCGACATCTGGGACATCTGCTTCGCGTTCGTGCGCGACCACCTGCTGCTGCTGCGCGGGCGGACGCCGCCGGGCGTGGAGGGGACGGGGCTGCTGGGCAGCCGCCTGTCGCCGGACGCGAAACTTGGCTGGCTCATCTTCCTGGGGTCGCTCCCCATCGGCGTCGTCGGCCTGCTCTTCAAGAAGCAGATCGAGGGGACGTTCACGAAGAACCTCTGGGTGATTGCGACGATGATGGTCGTCGTCGCGCTGCTGCTGCTCGTGGCCGAGAAGGTCGGGCGGCGCGAGCGCGGGATGGAGCAGTTAGGCGTCGGCGACGCGCTGGCCGTCGGCTTCGCGCAGGTGCTCTCGCTCATCCCGGGCGCGAGCCGCTCGGGCTCGACCATCATGGGCGGGCTCTTCGCGGGCGAGCGGCGCGAGACGGCCGCGCGCTTCTCGTTCCTGCTCTCCATCCCGGCCATCTCGGCCAGCGGCCTGCTGGAGATGAAGGAGGCCGTCCACCGCCTGCCGGCGGGGAGCGCCGTGCCGCTCGCGGTCGCGACGGTCGTCTCGGGCCTGGTCGGCTACGCCTCCATCTGGTTCCTCCTCCGCTTCCTGCGCGAGCACTCGACGGCCGTCTTCATCGGCTACCGCGTCATCGTCGGCGCGCTCATCCTCCTGCTGCTCCTCGCCGGGGTCATCAATCCTCTCTGACGGATTGATTCAT
>DASVWB010000465.1:0-12683 GCA_036389815.1 Pyrinomonadaceae bacterium
GACTTTCGAGTCGGAGCTGTTCGGCCACGTCCGCGGAGCCTTCACCGACGCGCGCAGCGACCGCGTCGGCCGCTTCGAGCTGGCCGACGGCGGCACGCTCTTCCTCGACGAGATCGCCAACGTCCCCCCCAACCTCCAGCCCAAGCTCCTGCGCGTCATCGAGACGGGCGAGTTCGAGCGCGTCGGCTCGTCGCAGACGCGCCGCGTGGACGTGCGCGTGCTCTCGGCGACGAACGCGAACCTCAAGGAGGAGTCGGCCGCGGGGCGCTTCCGGCAGGACCTCTTCTTCCGGCTCAACACCGTCGAGATACACCTCCCGCCCCTGCGCGAGCGCCCCGAGGACATCCCCGCGCTCGCCTCGCACTTCCTCGCGCGCCACGCGCAGCGCCACCGCAAGGAGCTGCGCGGGTTCGAGGCGGCCGCGCTCGAAGTGATGCTCACCTATGCGTGGCCGGGGAACGTGCGGGAGCTGGATCACGTCGTGCAGCGCGCCGTGCTGCTCGCGCGCGCCGACGAGGTCAAGGCCGCAGACCTCGGGCTCCAGCCGGCGGGCTCGGGCGGCGGCGAGAGGCGTCTGGAGGAGATGAGCCTGGAAGAGGTCGAACGCCTCCTCATACAGAAGGCGCTGCGCCGCTTCGGCGGCAACGTCAGCCAAGCCGCCGACGCCCTCGGCCTCAGCCGCAGCGCCCTCTACCGCCGCATGCAGAAGTTCGACATCTGACGGCCGCGGCGAAGAGTGCCGCGGCCGTCGGGCGTCGTGCGCCTACTCACGCCGCCGGCCTGAGCGCCGACGCGCCGACGATGCGCGCGACGTTCTCGGGCGAGAAGAACTCGCCGAGCGGCGTCGTGCCGACCACGGTGCCGACGAAGCGCCCCGCCTCGGCGGGGTTGTCGCGCAGCGCTTCGAGGAGCGCGACCATCTGGGGCGGCGGCGCTTCGAGCCTCGCGAGCCGGACGGTGTGCTCGAACATCGGCAGCACCTCCTCGTTCCGCCTGCGCTCGTAGTCTGCGAGCGCCGCGCGCATCTCGCGCCGGCCCGCGAGTCCGGCGTCGAGCGCCCCGGCGAGCATCTCGGCGTGGCTGAAGGCGTTGGTGATGCCCTGCGCCGTGGCCGGGTCTTTGACATAGCCGGCGTCGCCGACGAGCGCCCAGCCCGGCCCGTACGGCCTGCGGAAGAAGTTCGGCAGGAAGGCCGCGCCCGCGAAGCGCTCCTCGCGCCGGCCGGCGCGGACGCGCGCGGCGAGCCCCGGCGCGTTCTCGTCGAGCGCGCGCATGAACTCGCCCTCGACGTCGGCGCGCGCGCGGTCGAACTCCGCGCGGGGGCGCACGACCGTGACCATCGTCAGCCCGTCGTTGGTCCTGTCGGCCACGATCATCAGACCCTCGCGCGGGTAGAGTTCTACCCCTTCGAGCGCGACGCCGCTCCAGTAGGAGTAGTAGTTGCAGGTCAGCATCCCGCGGTCTTCGTAGACGGGGGCCCCGACGCTGCGCGCGACGAAGGAGCGCGCGCCGTCCGCGCCGACGACGACGCGCGCCCGCTCGGTCACGACGGGGCCGCGACCCTCGCGCCCGCGGACGCCCGTCACGACGCCGCCATCCGAGGTCAGCTCTTCGACCGAAAAGTTTTCGCGCAGCTCCGCCCCGGCCTCGACGGCCGCGTCCGCCAGAATCTTGTCGAGGACTCTGCGGCGCGGCGCGTAGGCTTCGGCCGTGTCGCCCTCGGCGGGCGGCGGCGCGCCCTTGACGGCGAAGGGGCCTACGTCGAACCGCACCTCGGTCGTCGGCGGGACGTTCGTGGCGCTGACCCTTTCGAGCAGCCCCCAGCGCTTGAGCAGCGCGACGCCCGGCTGGTGTATGTGGTGCGTGGAGATGGTGTCGCTCGGGAAAGTCGCCTTGTCGAGCAGCAGCACGCGGTGGCCTTTGCGCGCGAGCAGCATCGCCAGCGGTGAGCCGGCGACGCGCGCGCCGACGATGATAGCGTCGTACATGGTTCTACCTCCCGGACGGGGGAGGCCGGAACCGGCCCGCCCGTCCGCCATGTAACGCGTAAGCCGGGCCGCAACAGGATCAGCGGCAGCTAGGGGGGGCGCTTCAGTCTTCGGCGAGGACGATGATTCTGTCTTCGGGGCGGAACTCGACCCGTTCGGACTTCGGCGGGTTGACGCGCACGCCGTAGGCGCGCCCGGCGTCGGCGGCGTGGCGCTCAAGGCGGTAGCCGATGGCCGTTTGGCCGCGCCGCCGCGCCGACTCGACGACCGTGTAGAAGTTCACGCCGCGGCCCGGCTCGACGTAGTCGCGCGCGGGCTTGAGGTATATCTCGGAGCCCTCCGAGCGGAACAGCTCGTGGAAGACTTCGAGCAGCTCGCCGTTCTCTGAGACCTGCGTGAGGAGCAGTCCCGTCAGCTCGTCGCTCACGATGAAGTCGTCGGCCTTGGCGACGGCCGCGAGCGCGCGGTTGCGCACGTCCATCATCTCGCTGACGACGCTGTAGGCTTCGCCCTTCTTCCGCTCGATGTCGCGCAGGTGGAGGAGCGTGATCATCGTCTTGGCGTCGGCCGCCTGCGGGTCCAACTGCTCGGCGTAGCAGAGCAGGATGATGTGCTGGAAGGAGGTCAGGTCGAGGCGGTCGAGCAGTTGCCGGTCAGTCGTGTCGCCACGCTCGAACTCGACCGCGAGCCGGCTCAGCTCCCCGGCGACCTGCCCGAGCCCGGTCTCCTCGGCGGGCGTGTCGGCGACCACCTTGAGGTACGAGCCTTCGGCGACGTAGTTGTCCAGCTCGCGGACGATGGTGCGGCCGCGCTTGTTCCAGCCGAGGACGAGCATGCGCTCGGGTCGCGGCCCTTCGGGGGGAGCCTGCCCGATGGCCGACTCGTCCACCGCGCCCTCGGGGAGGCCGGCGAAGATGACCTTGTCGTCGTCCTCGGCGATGACGATGACCTTGTCGCCCTCGCGGATGGCGGAGTCGGCCGGCGGGTTGATCTCTATCGCGCCCGCGGCGCGCCTGAGCCCCATCAGCGAGCAGCGCTCGTAGGCCAGCAGCGCCTCGCCGTAGGTGTGCCCCACGAGGCGCGGCTCCTCCTGGAAGTAGATTTCGTCGCCGCCGTAGTCGAGCAGCTCCGTGTAGACGATGCTGAGGCCCACCTGCAGGCAGGTCTGCACGGTGATGCGGGCGATGATGTCGCCCGACAGGATGAGCTTCGCCTCGCTGCCTCCGACGATGCGGGCGACCTCCATGTTCCTCTCGTCGCGTATCTCGGCGACGATGTGGTAGGGCTCCTCGCGCCGGTTCGGGTTGTTCGTGATGGCGAGGATCATCTTGATGACCTGCGCGTCGGCGTCCTCCGACCCCTCAGGCGAGAGGATGATGATGGACTTGGCGGCGTGCGGGTTGACGATCTCCAGGTCTACGAGGTCGATGGCGTTCCCCGAGCGGCAGACGACGCGCGTGTTCCTGGTGTCGCCGACCTTGGCGCGCACCTCCTCCTCCATCTCGACCTTGTCGCGGTCGGCGAGGATGACGACGCGGGGCGCCTTCTGGTTCTCGTTGGCCGTGACCAGCTCGCGGATGATGAGGAAGACGCGCGACGACCAGCCGAGGATGAGCGTGTGCCCCTCCTCGACGACGAACGAGCGCCCCTTGCGCAGCTCTTCGAGCTTGCCCTGCAACCCGCTCGACAGCACGCTGATGAGCAGGCTGACGATGAAGATGCCGCCCAGCGTTACGGCGAGCATCAGCGCGCGGTAGCCCCAGCCCGCGTCGCCCGCCACGGTGCCGGGGTCGAGCGAGCGCATGAGGCTCTGCCAGAAGGCTTCGGCGAAGCCGAGCGCCTGCGGCTCCTGCCCCTCGGCGGCGTCGGGCGCGAGGCCCGTCGCCATGATGAAGGCGGTCGCGGTCAGGACTATCAGGAGCGAGCCGGCGGCGAGCCAGGCGATGAGCGAGACGGTGCCGCCCGAGAGGCTCCGGTCGAAGGCGTAGCGAAGGCGTTGGCCGAGTGTGGCTTTTTTCATGTGGTGTGCGGCGTGGCGCGGTGCGTGAGCAGGCGCGGGGGCCGGCCGGATTATAGGGTTAGTCCGGCGCAGAAACTAGTCTACAATCCGTTCGGGCGGGAGTTTTCGGAGGGGGGCGCGGGATGAAGTCGGAGGAGCAGGCGCGGGGCGGCACGCGGGCCGGGGTCGCCGGCGCGGCGCCCCCGCGCGCGCGGCCGGCGGAGGCGCGCGCGGCCGGGCACGCGCACCCCGCGAGGCCGGAGGCCGCGCCGCCCGCCGCCAAGCCCCCCGAGCCGGCGCAGAGGCCCCGCCCCGCGCCGCCCCGCGCCGGGCGCGAGCCGATGAGCCACGAGCGGCGCGTGCTCTGGATGGCGCTGGCGGCGGGCGCGCCGGCCGTCCTCGTGTCGCTGGCGCTGCTGTGGGCGGGCGACTACACGCCGAAGGTCGTGTGGACGCTGGCGGCGCTCGTCGTCTGCTGCTGGCTCGGCTTCTCGTTCGCGGTGCAGGGGCGCGTGGTGCGGCCGCTCCAGACGGTCTCGAACCTGCTGGCGGCGCTGCGCGAGGGCGACTACAGCTTCCGCGCGCGCGGCGGTCGCGGGCAGGACGCGCTGAGCGAGGTCATCCGCGAGATCAACGCGCTCGGCGAGACGATGCGCGAGCAGCGGCTCGGCGCGCTCGAAGCGACGGCGCTGCTGCGCACCGTGATGGCCGAGATCGACGTGGCCGTCTTCGCCTTCGACCCCGAGCGCCGGCTGCGGCTCGTCAACCGCGCGGGCGAGCGGCTGCTCTCGCGCCACGGCGAGAGCGCGGTCGGGCGCACGGCCGCAGACTTGGGGCTGGAAGACTGCCTGCGGCTGCGCGAGCTGGACGCGCCGCTCGCGCTCGCCAAGGCTTTCCCCGGCGACGGCGGCCAGCTCCGCCGCTGGGGCGTGCGCCGCAGCACCTTCCGCGAGCGCGGCGTGCCGCACCAGCTCCTCGTCATCGGCGACCTGAGCCGGCCGCTGCGCGAGGAGGAGCTGAAGGCGTGGCAGCGCATCGTGCGCGTCCTCGGCCACGAGCTGAACAACTCGCTCGCGCCCATCAAGTCCATCGCCGGCAGCCTGTCGAGCCTGCTGGCGCGCGAGCAGCTCCCCGGGGACTGGCGCGAGGACGTGCGCAGCGGCCTCGACGTGGTCTCGTCGCGCGCCGAATCCCTGAGCCGCTTCATGGAGTCTTACGCGCGGCTCGCGCGCCTGCCGCCGCCGCGGGTCGCGCCCGTCGACCTCGGCCGCCTGGTGCGGCGCGCCGCCGGGCTTGAGACCCGCGTGCGCGTCTCCGTGCTGCCGGGGCCGGAGCTGAGCGTGCGGGCGGACGCCGACCAGCTCGAACAGCTCCTCATCAACCTGCTGCGCAACGCGGCCGACGCCTCGCTCGTGACGGGCGGCGCGGTGCGCGTGGGGTGGCGCGCGACCGGCAACGGCCACGTCGAGGTCTGGGTCGAGGACGAGGGGCTGGGGCTCGCCAACACGGCGAACCTCTTCGTGCCCTTCTTCACGACGAAGCCGGGCGGCTCCGGCATCGGGCTCGTGCTCTCGCGGCAGATAGCGGAGGCGCACGGCGGCGCGCTGACCCTTGAGAACCGGCGCGGCGCGCGCGGCTGCGAGGCGCGCCTGCGGCTGCCCGCCTGAATCCCGCTTTTGGGACGAATGAGTCCCGCGAGCGGACAAGTCGCCCGCGCGCGCACGCTTTTCGCGCCATTCCGCGCGCCCGCGAAGGTGGCACGCCGTTTCCTTCTGGCGGCGGGGATCGTTCCTGTTACTTGAAGGCGGGGGAAAGGGAATTGAACCGCCGGGGCGCGGGGGCGCGGCTTTAAGAATTTCAAATTTGAACTTTGAACTTTGAAATTGTTTTCAGTCGTACTGCGGCGCCCCGGCGGTTCAACCGCCGCCCACTCATAAGCCCAAGCGGGCAACCAACGCCAACCCTTCCGGCAGGTGTGCTGAATGATTGAACTGAGAAACGTCGAGAAGTTTTACGAGACGGGCGCGGGGCGCACGTACGTCCTGCGTCGCGTCGATTTGGACGTACGCGAGGGCGAGTTCGTCTCCGTCATGGGGCCTTCCGGGTCGGGGAAGACGACGCTGCTCTCCATCCTCGGCTTCCTCGACAGCGCGTGGGCCGGCGAGTACCGCTTCATGGGGCAGGCCGTCCACAAGATGAACCACAAGCAGCGCGCCGAGCTGCACAAGCGCCACGTCGGCTTCGTCTTCCAGAGCTACCACCTCATCGACGGCCTCACCGTCAAGGAGAACCTCGAAGTCCCGCTCTCCTACCGCGACGTGAAGCGCGGCGAGTCGCAGGCCATCGTCGCCGACACGCTCGACCAGTTCCAGATCGTCGGCAAGAAGGACCTCTACCCCAACCAGCTCTCGGGCGGGCAGCAGCAGCTCGTCGCCGTCGCACGCGCCGTCATCCACGGCCCCAAGCTCATCCTCGCCGACGAGCCGACGGGCAACCTCCACTCCTCGCAGGGGCGCGAGATCATGGAACTCTTCAAGCGCCTCAACGACCAGGGCACGACCATCATCCAGGTCACGCACTCCGAGGCCAACGCCGCGTACGGCAACCGCGTCGTCCAGCTCTCGGACGGCTGGGTCGTCAAAGAGGGGCGGGAGGGCGCGGCCGTCTGACGCCGCGCGAAGTTGGTTAGCGCAACTGGGCCGGGCGGGGTGGTCTCCGCCCGGCATTTTTTTATCCGCGCCGCGCGCCCCGCCTCCCGCCGCCTACTGCCTAGACCTCCGGGCCGAAAAGCCTTAACATGCAGGCGACCCTTGTAAGCCTTAAAGTTCGCTCTCCCTCCCCCGGGTCGCGCGGCCTTTGCTGACGCGCGCGGGGCGAAAGAGTATGGGGGTGTGTGTGGAAGGCTCGGAGGTGTACGCGGCCGCCGGCCCGCGCGTGGGCTTCGTGGCGCTCAGCAGGTTCGTCGTCGCCAACGGGATAGGCGACGAGGTCAAGCGCGCCTTCGGCGAGCGCCCGCACCTCGTAGACTCCGCGCCCGGCTACGTCCGCATGGACGTCATCAGCCCGCTCGACCGCCCCGAGGAGATTTGGCTCATCACCTACTGGCGCGACGAGGAGAGCTTCCGCGTCTGGCACCGCAGCCACGAGTACCACGAGTCGCACCGCGGGATACCGAAGGGGCTGAAGCTCGTCCGCGGCAGCGCCGAGGTGCGCCACTTCGAGTACGTCTCCTCCTGACACGGAACACCCGGCGACGCCGATGAAGGACGAGACGAGACCACTTGAGAAAGAGGCCGGGCGCGCCGTCACGGCCGCGCGCGCCGCGCTGGCCGAGGCCGTCACGGCGCGCCACTACGAGCTGAACCCGGCGCTCGAAAGGCGCTACGGCGCGGCCGGCCGCGAGAAGTGCCTTCAGGACGCGAGCTTCCACCTCTCCTACCTCGCCGAGTCGCTCGAAGCCTCGCTCCCGTCGCTCTTCGCGGACTACGTCGCGTGGGCGAAGGTGATGCTGGAGGCGCGCGGCGTCAACGCCTCCGACCTCGCGCGCAACCTCTCGGTCATCTCCGAAGTGCTCGGCGCGCGCCTGCCGGGCGGCGCGGGCGAGGTCGCGGCGCGCTACGTCGAGGAGGGGCTGGCGCGGCTGCCGCAAGTCGCCGCCGACCCGCCCGCCTTCGTCGCCGAGGGCGAGCCGCACGCGGCGCTCGCGCGCGCCTACATAGAGGCCCTGCTCGCCGGCCGGCGGCACGAGGCGAGCCGCCTCGTCCTCGACGCGGCCGAGGCGGGCGTCGGCGTGCGCGACCTCTACCTCCACGTCTTCCAGCGCTCGCAGCGCGAGGTCGGCCGGCTCTGGCAGCTCAACCTGCTGGGCGTCGCGCAGGAGCACTACTGCACGGCCGCCACGCAGCTCATCATGTCGCAGCTCTACCCGCGCATCTTCTCCGCCGAGCGCCGGGGGCGCACGCTCGTCGCCGCCTGCGTGGCCGGCGACCTGCACGAGATCGGCCTGCGCATGGTGGCCGACTTCTTCGAGATGGAGGGCTGGGACACCTTCTACGTCGGCGCGAACGCGCCCGCGGCGAGCGTCGCGCAGGCGGTGGCCGAGCGCGGGGCGGACGTGCTCGCCGTCTCGGCGACCATCACGGCGCACGTGCGCCACGTCCGCGAGCTGGTCGCGGCCGTGCGCGCGAGCCGCGAGTGCGCGGGCGTGAAGATTCTCGCGGGCGGCTACCCCTTCAACGTCGAGCCCGAGCTGTGGCGCGAGGTCGGCGCGGACGCTTCCGCGTCGGACGCGGCCGGCGCCGTCGAGGCCGCGGCGCGCCTCGTCGCGGGCGGGGGGGCGGCGTCGTGAGCGCGCGCGCGGGGCGCGAGCCGGCGGGCGTCGTCGTGACGTGCGACCGCGTCGGCGTCGTGACGGAGGTCGTGAGCGACCCGCTCGGCGTCGCCGCGGGGCTCGCGCCCGGGAGCCGCTTCGCCGAGGTCTGCGACGCGGGCTGCGCGGACAAGGCCGAGGCGTTCTTCGAAGAGCTGCGCCGCAGCGGCGCGGCCTTCGACTGGGAGCTGGTCGTGCGCGGGCGGGGCGGCCGGCTCCTGACGCTGCACTTCGCGGGCGGGGCCGACCCCTCGGGCGGCTTCCTCGTCGTCGGAGCGCGCTCGCGCGCCGGCGTGGCGCGAGCCTACGAGGAGATGCTCGCCGTCAACAACGAGCAGGCGAACGCGCTGCGCGCGGCCGTCAAAGACCTGGTGATGCTGCGCACGCGCGAGTCGGCCGAGCGCGACGCCGAGGTCTACGAGGAGCTGACGCGGCTCAACAACGAGCTGGCCGCGGCGCAGCGCGAGCTGGCGAGGAAGAACGCCGAGCTGGCGCGCCTCAACGAGCAGAAGAACCGGTTCCTCGGCCTCGCCGCGCACGACCTGCGCAACCCGCTCCACGTCATCAGCGGCTACGCCCAGTTCCTCCTCGACGAGTCGGCCGGCCGCCTCGACCCCGAGCAGCTCGACTTCGTCGGCACCATCATCCGCTCCAGCCGCTTCATGCTCGAACTCGTGGACGACCTGCTCGACGTGTCGAAGATAGAGGCGGGGCGGCTGGGGCTGGAGCTGCGGGAGGCCGACCTGCGCGCGCTGGTCGGGCGCAACGTCGAGCTGAACCGCCGCCTGGCGGAGCGGAAGAAAATCAACATCTTGTTCACGGCCCCCGAAGACATCTCCCCGCTGCCGCTCGACGCGTCGAAGATCGAGCAGGTCCTGAACAACCTGATCGGCAACGCCGTCAAGTTCTCGCCGCGCGGGAGCACGGTCGAGGTCGCGCTCGCGCGCGGCGAGGGCGGCGCCGGCGCCGTCGTCTCCGTCACCGACGCGGGGCCGGGCGTTCCGGCCGGCGAGCTGGACGAAATCTTCAAGCCCTTCTCGCGCGCCAGCGTCCGCGGCACCGAGGGCGAGCGCAGCACCGGGCTCGGGCTCGCCATCGTCAAGCGGATCGTCGAGGGGCACGGCGGCCGCATCAGCGTCCGCGACGCGCCGGCGGGCGGCGCGACCTTCGCCTTCAGCCTGCCCGCAGGCGGCGCCGGGGCCACACAGCCTTAATGAGAAAACAGAGAGTACTCGTAGTCGAAGACGACCCCGACCTCAGGCGCGGCTACGCGCGCGCCCTGGCGCCCGAGGGTTACGAGATGGCCGAGGCCGCGACGGCCGAGGAGGCGCTGCGCCTCGCGCGCGCGGCGCGCCCCGACATCGTCCTGCTCGACGTGATACTGCCGGACTCGGACGGCGTCGAGGTCTGCCGCCGGATTAAAGAGGCCGAGGGGCCCGAGAGCGCGTTCGTCGTCATGCTCTCGGGGCTGCGCACGTCGGCCGAGGAGCAGGCGCGGGCGCTCGGCGCGGGCGCCGACGGCTACCTCGCCAAGCCCATCGAGCCGGTCGCGCTCCGCGCGCACGTGCGGGCCTTCCTGCGCATCCGCCGTGGCGAGGAGGAGCTGCGCGAGAGCGAGCGCCGCTACCGCGAGCAGGCCGCCGAGCTGCTCGAAGCCAACCGCCGCCTCGAAGAGTACAACCGGCTCAAGGCCGAGTTCGTCGCCAACATGTCGCACGAGCTGCGCACGCCCCTGACGGCCATCATCGGCTTCGCGCAGCTCGCGCAGCTCGCGCGCCCCGGCGAGGGCGAGATGCCGAAGCGCTACGCGGACGCCTTCGAGCGCATCCTGCGCAACGGCCAGCACCTGCTCGCCCTCATCAACGACGTGCTCGACGTGTCGAAGATAGAGGCCGGGCGGATGAAGATTCACCGCGAGCACGTTGACCTCGTCGAGGTCGTGCAGGCCGCCTTCTCCGAACTCCAGTCGCTCGCCGAGCGCAAGGGGCTCGAATACCGGCTGCGCGTGCCGGGACGGCTGCCGCTCGCCTACACCGACCCGCTGCGCGTGCGGCAGGTAGTCATCAACCTCCTCTCGAACGCGGCGAAGTTCACGGCGCGCGGCGTCGTCGAGGCCGAGCTTACGGCGCACGGCGGCGACCGCTTCCGCATCGTCGTGCGCGACACCGGCATCGGCATCGAGGAGAGGTCGCTCCCCATCATCTTCGAGCGCTTCCGGCAGGTGGACGGCTCGATGACGCGCTCGGCCTCGGGCGTCGGGCTCGGGCTCTCCATCGTGCGGCAGATAGTCGAGCTGCTCGGCGGCGAGATAGAGGTCGCGTCGCGCGTGGGCGAGGGCTCGGTCTTCACCGTGACGCTGCCGCTCTCCGCGCCCGAGTCGGGGGCGGGGCGGGGCGGGGAAGAGTTCCCGCGGTTCGCGGACGCCGCCCGGGGCGAAGCGCCGCCGCGGCCTGACGCCGCCGACGCGCCCGGCGAGCCGCAGGCCGAGGACGGGCGCCCGCTCGTGGTCGTCATCGAGGACGACGAGGACGCGGCGGCGCTCCTCTCGCAGACGCTACAGCGCGCCGGCTACGGCGTGCTCCACGCGGCGAGCGGCGAGGAGGGCTTGCGGCTCGCGCGGGCTCACGACCCTGCGGCCGTCACGCTCGACGTGATGATGCCCGAGATGGACGGCTGGCGCGTGCTCCAGGCGATGCGCGCCGACCGCCGCCTCGCGCGCATCCCCGTCATCGTCTGCTCCATCGTGGACAACCGCCCGCTCGGCTACAGCCTCGGCGCCTCCGACTACATCGTCAAGCCCATCGACCCCGAGACGCTGACCGACACGCTCGACCGCGTGAGCATCCGCCCCGCGGCCGAAGGCGAAGGCGACGACTACGTGCTCGTGGTGGACGACGAGCACGGCGTGCGCGAGCTGCTGACGGCGGCGCTGCGCCACGCGGGCTTCAACGCGCGCAGCGCGCCCTCGGGCGAGACGGCCCTCACGCTGGCCGGGCGCCAGCGGCCGCGCGTCGTGCTCTGCGACCTGATGATGCCGAACGGGATGAGCGGCTTCGAGTTCATCGCGCGCCTGCGCTCCGACCCGCGGACGGCCGACATCCCCGTCGTCGTCGTGACGGGCAAGGACGTGACGCCCGACGACCGGCGGCTCATCTCGGGCGAGATCGCCGAGGTCATACGCAAGGGCGAGCTGCTGCTCTCGGACGTGGCCTCGCGGCTGCGCACGACGCTCGAAGAACTGGGGGTGGAGCCGACTGATGGCGAAGATACTGTTCGTTGAGGACGAGCCGGACATCCGCGACCTCGTGAGTCTCGCGCTCGAAGACGGGCACAGCGTCACGGCCGCCGGGACGGCCGAGGAGGGGCTCCGGCGCGCGGCCGAACTCGCGCCCGACCTCATCCTGATGGACGTCTCGCTCGGCGGCGCCTACGACGGGCTGGAGGCGACGCGGCGGCTGCGCGCCGACCCGCGCTTCGACTCGACGCCCATCGTCGCGCTCACCGCCCACGCCATGCCCGGCGACCGCGAGCGCGCGCTGGCCGCCGGCTGCGACGAGCACTGGCCCAAGCCCATCATAGACCTCCTCGCCTTCCGCGACATGGTCGCCCGCGTCGCCGGGGAGGGGAGGGGGAAGAAGGGTAGGCAGTAGGCAGTAGGCAGTAGGCAGTAGACAGTAGACAGTAGACAGTAGACAGTAGACAGTAGACAGTAGAAAAAACAGGAGCGGCGCGCCTCAGCCCTCGGGCCGGGCGCGCCGCCTTCTCTTTCCTACTGTCTACTGTCTACTGTCTACTGTCTACTACCTACTCCCCCTACTCCATCCACTTCGCCGGGGGCTTCTCGTCGGCGGCGGCGCGGGGCGCGGGCTCCCAGAGCTTGACCGACGAGTCGTAGCTGGCCGTCAGGAGCAGCGAGCCGTCGGGCGAGAACTTGACCTCGTTGATCTCCTCGGCGTGCGCCTTGAACTTCGAGAGCAGGCGCCCCGTGCGCGCGTCGTGCACGCGGACGAGGCCGCCGCCGCCCGCCTCGGCCAGCGCGCGGCTGTCGGGCGAGAACTCCATCTCGTAGACCATCTCGGGCTGCCGCGTCTCGCGCAGCTTCTGACCCGTCCGCGCGTCCCAGATGATGAGCTTGCGGTCGCGCGAGCCGCTGGCGAGCCGCAGGCCGTCCGGCGCGAAGGCGACCGAGGTCACCCAGTCGTCGTGACCCGCGAGCGTGTGCAGCAACTCGCCCGTGCGCACGTCCCAGAGCCGCACGGTGTTGTCGCGCTCGGCGCTGGCGCTCGCCAGCCGACGGCCGTCGGGCGTGAAGGCGAGCGCCGTCACG
>DASVWB010000466.1:0-4037 GCA_036389815.1 Pyrinomonadaceae bacterium
GACAACGGCGTCGTCTACCTCGTCATGGAGTACCTGCGCGGGCGCACGCTCAAGGACATCGTGCGCTCGGGCGGGCCGATGGCGCTTGAGCGCGTCGTCGAGATCGTCCGGCAGGTCTCGGGCGCGCTCGAAGCCGCGCACAAGGAGGGCGTCGTCCACCGCGACCTCAAGAGCGACAACATCATGCTCGAAGAGGCGACGGGCGGCGACTGGGCCAAGGTGCTCGACTTCGGCATCGCCAAGATTCAGCAGACCGAGCGCTCGGTGCACGAGACCGACCCCGGCCTGACCGCGCCCAACCTCATCATCGGCACCCCGCAGTACATGTCGCCCGAGCAGTGCTCGCAGGCGTCCGACATCGACACGCGCTCCGACATCTACTCGTTCGGCGTCATCGTCTACGAGATGCTGGCCGGCCACGTCCCCTTCACGGGCGACTCGCCGACGGCCATCATGATGAAGCACATCCAGGACCCGCCGCCGTCCGTCCTCGACGAGCGGAAGGACCTGCCGGACGAGGTCGGCCGCGTCGTCGCGCGCGCGCTCGCCAAGCGCCCCGAGGACCGTTTCCAGAAGGCCAGCGAGCTGTCGGCCGCGCTGGCCGCGTCCGCCGAGGGCGCGCCGCTCTCGGGCGCGGCCGCCGTCCCCGCAGTCCTCGACACGGAGCGCATCGGCTCGCCGACCTCGCCGAACGAGCCCGCGCGCACGACCGTCGCGCGCGACGACGACGAGGCGACGGTCGTCAGCGCCGACTACGCGCGCTCGACGACGGCCGAGGAGGAGTTGCCCGCGCCCGTCGCGCCGCTGCCCGAGCCGTCCTTCAACCCGTGGCGCATCGCGGTGCCGGCCATCGCCGTCCTCGCCATCATCTTCGCGGTCTTCTTCGTCTTCCAGCGGCGCGGCGTCTCCTCCGACCAGCAGGGGGGGCAGCCGCCGCTCCAGGCCGACCCGAACGGCCAGGCCGCCCAGCCCATCACCCCGCCCACGGGACAGGCCGAGCGCAACCTCGCGCCCGTCTCGGGCTCCCCGACGCCGGCGGCGCAGGTGGGCGGCGTAGCCCCGGACGGCACCGTCCCCCCGGGCGGCGTCCCCGCGCCCGGCACGCCCGGCGCCAACGCGAACGCGAACCCGAACCCCGGCGCCACGCCCGCGCCCGCGCCCGGCAAGAAGAACGCGAACGGCGACGAGCCGCCGCCCGAAGATAACGACGACGAAGACGAGGACGCACCCACGCCGACGCCGACGCCGAAGCGCAACAGGCGCCTGCCCGACATCAACGCCAACGTCGAGCCGCCTCCGCCGCCCAAGCAGGACAAGCCCAAAGAGGACCCCCCGCCCCCGAACCCGCCCACGCTCAACGACGCCCCGCCCGCACCCGGGCCTCCCGCTGCGTGAGCCGGGGACAAAAAAATAGAAAGCCGGGCCGACCGGGCCCGGCTTTCTTATTCACACCCCCGAGCGTTCGCGGCGACGCGCGTCAAAGCGCCGCCGACACGGCCTTTCTCAAGAGGCCGAGCAGCCTCTCCTCCTCGTCAAACTCCAGACCTATCTCGACGACGTAGCACGGCAGCGTGAACTCGCGCCCGCGCAGCTTCACCGCGTCCTTCGCCGTCGTCAGCAGGGCGCGCGCGCCGTGCGCCCCGGCCTCGCGCGAGACCGCCGCGGCGTCCGCCCCCGTGTAGGCGTGGTGGTCGGGGAAGGCGCGCGAGTGCCGCAGGTCGAAGCCCTCGCGGCGCAGGTGCTCGAAGAAGGCGCGCGGGTTGCCGACCCCGCAGAAGGCCGCGACCGGCCCGCCCGCCTCAAGACCCTCAGGCCGAGACGACCCGACGGCCCCGCCCTCAAGCCTCACGCCCGCGCCGCCGAGCGGCGTCAGCCCGAGCGTGCGCACGCGCGAGGTCAGGACGGCCGCGCGCCCCCCCGTGAGCCGCGTGACCTCGGCGCGCAGGCCCCCCGGGTCTCCAGCCAGTTCGGCGCGCGTGATGACGACGCAGCCGGCCCGCGCGAGGGCTTCGGGCCGCTCGCGCAGCCTCCCGCGGGGCAGCAGCGCGCCGCCGCCCCAGGGGTCTGTCGCGTCGAGCGTCACGAGGTCGAGGTCGCGCGCGATGCGCAGGTGCTGGAAGCCGTCGTCTAAGACGAAGGCGTCCGCGCCCAGCGCGCCCCGCGCCCAGCGCGCCGCGGCCACGCGGTCGCGGTCGCAGACGACCGCCGCCGCGCCCAGAAGCCTCTCGGCCAGAAGCCTCGGCTCGTCGCCGCACTCCGCGACTTCGGCCAGCACGCGCGCGCCGTCCGACGCGACCACGCGCCGCCGCACGTCCGCGCGCCCGTACCCGCGCGTCAGCACGCACGGCCGCAAGCCCTCGCGCGCGAGCGCCCGCGCGACCCACTCGACCAGCGGCGTCTTCCCCGTCCCGCCCGCCGTCAGGTTCCCGACGCTGACGACGGGCGCGCCGACCTCTTCCGTCTTCAGAAACCCCGAGCGGTAGAGGCGCACGCGCGCGCGCGCCACCGCGCCGTAGACGAGTCCGAGCGGTGCGAGTGCGAGCGACATAGAGGCAGGGGCCAGAGGCTAGAGGCTTGAGGCCAGAGGCTCTTCTTCTACTGACCTCTGACCCTCGGCCGCCGACTTCCGCCCCAGTATCGGGGCGAGCATCTCGACGGTGCGCGCCGTGGCGCCGCGGTTCTGTTCGAGGACGGCGCGCGCCCGCTCGCCCGTGCGGCGTCGCAGCGCGTCGTCTTCGAGCAGGCCGCGGAGCGCGCCGGCGAGCGAGCGCGCGGCTTCGGGCTCGCCGCCGTCCGGCAGTTGGACGAGGGCGCCCTGTTCGAGGAGCGCGGCCACTATTGATTTGAAGTTCGACGTGTGCGCGCCGGTGACGACCGCGCGGGCCGCGAGCGCCGGCTCCAGCACGTTGTGGCCGCCGACGGGCGCGATGCTGCCGCCGACGAAGACCGCCTCGGCGAGCGTGTAGACGGCGCGCAGCTCGCCGATGCTGTCGAGGAGTATCACGTCGCACGCGGCGTCCGACGCGCGCGGCCCGTCGCTCCGCCGCGCCCACGCGAGGCCGGAGGCTTCTATCAGAGCGGCTACCTCCGCGAAGCGCTCCGGGTGCCGCGGCGCTATCAGCAGGCGCGGGCGCCGCGCGGCGTCGGCCAGCAGCCCGAAGGCTTCGAGCGCGACGCGCTCCTCGGGCGCGTGCGTGCTCGCCGCGACGACGAGCGGGCGACCCCCGCCGAGCCCGAAGCGGCGGCGCAACTCGTCCGCGAGCGGGAGCCGGCCGGGCTCCTCGATGTCGAACTTGACGTTGCCGGAGACGCGCACGCGCCCGGGCGGGAGCCCGAGCGCGACGAGCCTTTCGGCGTCCGCCTCGCTCTGCGCGGCGGCCAGCGAGAGGTCGGCGAGCACGCGGCGGATGACGGGGCGCACGAGCCTGTAGCGACGGAAAGACTTTTCGGAGACGCGCCCGTTGACGAGCGCGACGGGCACGCCCCGCCGCCCGCACTCGCGGAAGAAGCGCGGCCACAACTCCGTCTCCATCACGAGCACCGCCGAAGGGTCTACGGCGCCGAGCGCGCGCCGCACGCTCCAGGCCCAGTCGAAGGGGAAGTAGAAGACGCGCTCGGCCTGACCCTTGAAGACCTCGCGCGCGACGCGCTGCCCCGTCAGCGTCGTCGTCGAGACGACGAGCGCGCGGCGCGGGTAGGCTTCGAGGAGCGCGCGCGCGAGCGGGCGCGCCGCCTGCGCCTCGCCGACCGAGACGCAGTGGAGCCACACGACGCCCCGCCCGCCCGCGTCGAACCGCGGCAGCCGCCCCGCGCGCTCGCCGAGTCCCGCCGCGTACTTCCCGTGCCGCGTCGCGTCCAAAAGAAACCTCGGCAGCAGCGCTAAGACGCCGATGCCGAGGAGGATGCTGTAGAGGAAGTACATCAGTGATGAGTGATAAGTGATGAGTGATGAGTGATAAGAGAAGACAATGCCCGCTTATTCTTCTCTTATCACTTATCACTCATCACTGATCACTGTCTTATTTCGCCCGCTCCAT
>DASVWB010000467.1:0-21584 GCA_036389815.1 Pyrinomonadaceae bacterium
CGGCCGCGTTCGTTTGCGCTTCGGCGCGGCCGTCGTCTTCGGCGTCGCGGCGGCGGGCTTCTTCGGCTCGACGGCCGCGGGCGTCTTCGCGTCGTCCACGGCCGGGGCGGCGGTGGCGTTGACGGGTTCGGTCTCGCCGCCCTCGCCGACCCACGCGGCCCAGCCGCCGAGCAGGGCGCGCGCCTTAAAACCTTTTTCGCGGAGTATCTGCGCCGCACGGGCGCTGGTGTGCTCGCTCGGTCAAGAGCAGTAGGTGATGACCTCGCGGTCGCGCGGCAGCTCCGCGAGCCGCGACTCAAGCTCGTCGAGCGCGATGTGCGACGCGCCCTTGATCTTCTGCCGGACGCCGACCCGCACGTCGAGGACGAGGACCTTGCCCTCCGCGCGCAGCGCCCTGAACTCTTCGAGCGTGATGCGGTCGGGCGGCACCTGCTGCGGCTGCTGCGGCGCGGCCGCGCCTTGAGCGCGCGCGCCCGAGGCCGCCAGCGCGCCCAACACCAACGCGAGGAATAGTCTGCGCTTCATCGCCTTGCTCCGTTTCCGTCTGAATCACACGCGGGGGAATGCCGGAAGAATTATAACACCGGCGGGCGCGGCGTTCAGCCGCGGGCGAGCGCGGCGCGCGCGGCGAGGGCGGCGCCCGCGGCCTCTTCGGCCGTCGGGGCGAGCGCCGTGAGGTGCCCCATCTTGCGCCCGGCGCGCGCCTCGGTCTTCCCGTAGAGGTGCAGCTTCACGTCGGGGAAGCGGAGCGCCGCGCGCCAGTCCGGCTCGCCCCCCTGCCAGAGGTCGCCGAGCAGGTTCGCCATCGCGGCCGGGCGCATCAACCCGGTCGAGCCGAGCGGGAGGCCGCAGACGGCGCGAAGCTGCTGCTCGAACTGGCTCGTCACGCAGGCGTCGAAGGTGAAGTGCCCCGAGTTGTGCGGGCGCGGCGCCAGCTCGTTGACGAGGAGCCGGCCGTCCCTCGTCAGGAAGAACTCGACGCAGGTGACGCCGACCACGCCCAGCTCTTCGAGCACGGCGCGCGCTATCGAGACGGCCTCGCGCGCGACCCCTTCGCCGACGCCCGCGGGCGCGACCGAGAGGTCGAGGATGTGCCGGCGGTGCGTGTTCTCGACGACGCCGTAGTGCGCGAACTCGCCGCCCTCCGTGCGCGCGGCGACGACCGAGACCTCGCGCTCGAAGTCCACGAAGGCTTCGAGCACGCCCTCGCGCCCGCCGAGCGCCGCGAAGGCGCGCGGGGCGTCGTCGGGCGTGTCGAGGCGCGTCTGCCCCTTGCCGTCGTAGCCGAAGCCGGCGGTCTTGAGCACGGCCGGGAGCCCGACCTCGGCGAGCGCGGCGCGTAAAGTTTCGAGCGTCGTGACGTGGCGGAAGGGGGCGACGGGGAAGCCGCGGGACGAGAGGAAGGTCTTCTCGCGCAGGCGGTGCTGCGTGGTGTGGAGCACCGCGCCCGAGGGGCGGACGGGCGCGAGGCGCGAGGCGGCCTCGACCGCCGCCGAAGGCACGTTCTCGAACTCGAAGGTGACGACCGCAACATTGCGCGCGAACTCCCGCACCGCGTCGAGGTCGTCGTAAGGGTGTTCGTACTCGCGGTCTGCGACCTGCCCCGTCGGCGTGTCGGAGTCGGGCGAGTATGTGTGGACGCGGTAGCCCATGCGGCGCGCGGCGATGGCGAACATGCGGCCGAGCTGGCCGCTCCCCAAGACGCCGACCGTCGCGCCGGGCAGTATCGCGCTCATGCGGGGAGTTGCGCCTCGCGCACCCGTGCGGTCTGCTCGTCGCGGAAGCGGCGCAGGCGCTCGCGCAGGTCGGGGCGCGTGTTGGCGAGGATGGCGACGGCGAGCAGCGCGGCGTTGGTCGCGCCGGCCTGCCCGATGGCGAGCGCGCCGACGGGGACGCCCGCCGGCATCTGCACGATGGAGAGGAGCGAGTCGAGCCCCTTCAAAGCCTTGCTCTTGACGGGGACGCCTAAGACGGGCACGGTCGTCTGCGCGGCGACCATCCCGGGCAGGTGCGCGGCGCCGCCCGCGCCCGCGATGATGACTTCGAGCCCGCGGCCTTCCGCCCCCTCTGCGAACTCCGCCATCCGGCGCGGCGTGCGGTGCGCCGAGACGACGGCGCACTCGTGCGGCACGCCGAACTGCTTCAAGACCTCGGCCGCGTGCCGCATCGTCTCCCAGTCCGAAGTGCTGCCCATGACGACCGCCACCAGCGGCGCCTCGCCGCCGCCCGGCCCGCCCGCGTCCGGCTTCTCTTCCTTTTCGGAACCCATGCCCCGAACCTCTCTCAGTCTGATGGCCACCTTCTACCGACTACCGACAACTCCCCCTCAGTAGATGAGGAAGTTGTATTCGAGGACGACGTACTGCGACACCGGCCGCCCGTCCTTCACCGCCGGGGTGAAGCGTATCTGCCTCGCGGCGGCTATCGCCCGCTCGGTCAGGCCGTGCGGGAGGTACTTGACGACGGAGACGTTCCGCACTTCGCCCGAGGAGTGGAGGATGGCGCGCAGGCGCACCACGCCCGCCACGTTGAACCTGCGAGCCTGCTCCGTGAAGCCCGGCTCCGGCTTGTGGGTGATGGCGGCCTTCTTCGTCACCTCTGCCTGCCGGAACGGCCTGCTGTAATCAACGCCCGCGCCGCCGCCCGCGCCGCCGCCCATACCGCCGAACGCGCCACCGGGCGTGCCCGTCCCAGTCCCAGTCCCCGTGCCCGTGCCGACGCCCGCGGCGGGCCGCGCGTCCCCGACTTGCGGGGTCGGCGTCGCGTCCGTGAAGGCGAAGGAGTCGAGGAACGGCCGCGGCGACCACTCGCCCGCGCGCGGCCCGAGCGCGGCGACGACGTAGGCGCCCGACTCGTCCGCGACGACGTAGACCGTTCCGCGCGCCTTCTCCAGCGTGACGTAATACTCGCGCGCGGGCCGCCCGCTCAGCTCGAACTCGCGCGCGTAGCTCATGCCGAAGGCTGTCAGGTCGGGCCGCGTGAGCCAGGACTTGTCGCGCTTGAGTCTTTCGACCTCGGGCGTGATGAGCAGTTCCCAGGCCAGCTCCGCCACCGCGTCGAGGTAGACCGCGTCGAGATAGGCGGCCCCGCCGGGGGGGCGCGTACGCTGGCGGTCGGCGTCGAGCGGCGTCGAGTCGTAAGAGCCTTTCATGACCCAGACGGCGAAGGTCGTGCCGTCATCCGCGGCGGCAGAGTAGCGCCGACCCGCGGCCTTCAGCTTGCCGGCGCTGACCTCCTGCTCGGCGCGCGCCGGCTGCCTCGGCATGCGCGCCGTGAACTTCTCGCCCGCGGGCGAGAAGACCATCCATTCGAGCGTGGTCTGTGCGGCGGCCGGCGGCGCGCAGAGCGCGGCGGCGAGCGCCGCGAGCGTCAGGCGTGTGAGGGCTTTCGTCATCGGCTTCACTCCCGTGCCGGGGCCGTCGCGCCTCAGAGATACCGCTCGCGCAGTATCGCCATGTGGTGCGCCTCGTGGCCGGCGATGATGTAGGCCAGCGCCCGCACCGTGATCTCGTTGTCGGAAGCCGTGCCGCGGCGGGCCCACGCCTCAGGCGTGAGGTGGCGGAACAGGTGGACGGTCGAGGCGCGCACCGCCTCGAACTCGTCAATCAGGCCGGAGAGCGTGCGCGCGTCGAAGTCCACGCCGGCCATCCACTCGTCCTGCTCCATGCCGGGCAGTGCCTGTGAGTCCCCGCGCGCGAAGGCCAGCGCGCGGTAGGAGAAGATGCGCTCGCCGTCGCAGACGTGGCCGACCAACTGCTTGACGCTCCACTTGCCGGGCGCGTACCTGCGCGCGCCGCGCTCCTCGCCGAGCGAGCGCAGCAGCGCCACGGTCTCCGCGCCCTGCCGCTCAAGCGTCCCGACCAAATCCGCGTCGGGGACGAGCGAGACGTATTTTTCGTAGTAGGGCGCGTACTCGTTCGCGCCGGGTCTGGCGGGGGCTGTTGCTGACATCTCAGTTCGTCCTTTCCGAAATAAAGTAGGCAAGTAGGCAGCAGGCAGTCGCTCAGCCTAATGGAAGTTGAATGGTTTATTAACAGTGCCCGACAGCAGGGTTTTCAACTGCCTACTGCCTACTGCCATCTGCCTGCTACTCCTGCGCGTGCGAGTAGCCGGGCTTGCCGTCGAAGTTGTAGAGGTTCTCGGTCTTGATGAAGTCGAGGCCGGCCTCGGCGAAGCGGGAGAGCAGCGCGGCGATCTGCCTGTTCCCTATCTCGTGGCCGCCCCCGGCGACGAAGCGGCAGCGCCAGTGGTCGGAGCAGAAGGTCTCGGTCGCGCCGCCGGGGTAGACCTTCACGCCGCGGTTGGCGATGGACGTGAGCTTGAGCCCCTCGTCCGACAGCTTCTCGACGGCGGCGCCGAGGTCGTTCGCGGAGCCGCCCGTCCAGTCGAGGTACACGTCCACGCCGGCCAGCGCCTTGTCGGCCGCGGCCGCCTCCCGCGCCATGCGCCCCGCGAACGAGCCGCCGCCGCCCTCGCCCGCCTTGTAGCCGACGGCCTTCAGTGTCTCCGGCTTCTGCCCCATGCGCGCCACGACGGCCTCCGCGAACTCGCGCGTCCCGACCTTCTCCCTGCTCACGCCCTCTTTATAAATGTCGTAGGTGTGGACGCCGTCCTCCATCGTCCGCAGCCACGCGTTGTGCGCGCGCTCGGCCACGTCCGTCTGGCCGACGTGGACGAGCATCATCACCGCGCCCAAGAAAAGGCCGGAGGGGTTGGCTAAGTTCTGCCCGGCGCGGCGCGGCGCGGAGCCGTGGATGGCCTCGAACATGGCGATGTGCTCGCCGATGTTGGCCGAGCCCGCGAGCCCCACCGAGCCGGCTATCTGCGCCGCCACGTCGGAGAGCACGTCGCCGTAGAGGTTCGGCAGGACGAGCACGTCGAAGTTCTCGGGCGCGTCGGCGAGCTTGGCCGAGCCGATGTCAACTATCCAGTGCTCGTTCTCGATGTCGGGGTACTCGGGCGCTATCTCGTCGAAGATTTTGTGGAAGAGGCCGTCCGTGATCTTCATGATGTTGTCCTTCGTGAAGCACGTCACCTTCTTCCGGTTGTTGCGCCGCGCGTACTCGAACGCGTAGCGGACGATCTTCTCCGTGCCGGGGCGCGAGATGAGCTTCAGGCACTGCGTGACCTGACCCGTCTGGCGGTACTCGATGCCGCCGTACACGTCCTCCTCGTTCTCGCGGACGATGACCACGTCCATCACCGGGTGCTTCGTCTCCACGAACGGGTGGTACGACACGCACGGCCGCACGTTGGCGTAGAGCCCGAACGTCTTCCGCACCGTCACGTTCAAACTCTTGTAGCCCCCGCCCTGCGGCGTCGTAATCGGCGCCTTCAGAAAGACCTTCGTCCTCCTCAAACTGTCGAACGCCCCCGGCGCGACGCCCGCCGGGTTGCCGGCGAGATAAACCTTCTCGCCTATCTCAATCTCCTCAATGTCCAAACGCGCGCCCGCGCCTTCTAATATGCGCAGCGTCGCGTCCATGATCTCCGGCCCGATGCCGTCGCCGCGCGCGACCGTGATGGGAGTGTTCGCCATGATGCCAGATGTGCCCTTCCTTCCGTCTGAGGTAACAAGAACGCGCCGCCCGAGCGTCGGGTCACGCGCCGGCCGGGAGCGGAAAAACTAAAGCTTCCCAAGAGATGCCCGCAGATATACCACCACCCCCACGGCCCTGACAACCGCGCGGCCGGCACGTCCCGCGCGGCCGCGAGAGGGCCGGCCCCGGCGGCGGCGCGGCGGCCCGATCTTTCTTCCGCCTACAGGCCGCGCACGGCGACGCGGTGGCCGAAGACCTCGCCCTCCCAGAGCGTCCGCGCGCGCGTCTCCTGGCGGAGGCGCTTCCAGAGCGAGCCGCGCTCGTAGGCGTCGAGGTCTTGCGGGATGAGGTCGAAGACGGCGCGCGAGGCGACGACGACGAGCTTGCGGCGGGGGCGCGAGACGGCCACCGTCATGCGGCGCGGCTCCAAGAGGAAGTCGCTCTCGGCCTCTGCGAACTCGCGGTCGGAGACCGTGGCCGAGACGATGACGAGGTCGCGCTCGCCGCCCTGGAAGCGCTCGACCGTGTCCACCGAGTCGGCCAGCTCCGGCAGGAGCGACGCGAGCAGCGCCTTCTGCGCGCGGTGCGGGACGACGACGCCCAGACCATCGCGCGCCCCGAGACCCAGACGTTCCGACGCCGCGCGCACCAGCGCCGAGACGAGCGCGGCCTCGAACTCGTTCGACTGCTGCGAGCCCTCCTCGTCGTGCTCGACGACGACCAGCGCGCTCTCGGGCGCGAGCGCCGCGCGCAGCCACCCTTCGTCCAGCCCTACGCACTCGGGCAGGCGCGTGCGGTTCGTCGAGCGGAAGTCTATCCCGTCGGCCGCGTAGACGTGGCGGCGGAGGAAGTCGGCGACCTCCGCGGGTATGCGGAAGGAGCGGTCGAGCGCGACGCGCGGGAAGCCGAGCGCCTGTAGGTACTCGAAGACGGAGAGGAAGACGCGCGCGCGCTTGAGGTCGCGGCGGCCTTCCGCGTCCCAGGCGTGCGCGAGGATGGGCGGCATCTGCCGGTGGTCGCCGACGGCGACGAACTGCCCGTCCTCGCGCAGGAAGGCCGCGGCCGTCAGCGCCTCGGCCAGCCCCATCTGCGAAGCCTCGTCCACGACGACGAGGTCGAAGTGCTCGCCCGCCCAGTCCACCTTGCGCCCCTTCGACGCGCCCTGCTTCACCAGACGGTAGAGCCCGCCGGGCGTGCCGCCGACGACGACGAGCGGCTCCGTCAACAACATCTCCCACTGCCCGAGCGCCGTCAGCTCCTCGCCGCCCTCGGGCAGCACGCGCCCGCACCCTTCGGGCACCGCGTCGCCCGCGTCGTTGCAGACCTTCACGACCTTGAGCCGCGCGAGCGGGGCGAGCAGGTCAGACCTGAGCGCGAGCAGTTGCGCGGCGCGCCGCGCGACCGATTCGAGCGCGACGGAGACGGCGGCGTGCGTCCTGGCGAGCACGGCGACGCGGAAGGGGCGGGCGGGTGTCGCCTGCGCGAGCATGCGCGAGAGGATGGCGAAGCCGAGCGTGTGGCTCTTGCCCGTGCCGGGCGGGCCCTGCACGACGAGCACGCGGTCGGTGAGGTGCGAGCCGACGACGCGCGCCTGCGCCTCGGTCAGCCCGTGCGGCTGCTGGGCGCGTGCGGCGAGCCGCGCGACCTCCTCCGCGTCGCGCAGACGCCGGGGGCGCACCGCACGGGGGCGCGAGCCCTCCTCCGGGTCGCAGAGCCAGCGGTAGAGGTGGTTGTGGCGCGCGTTGCGGCAGGCGTCGAGGAACTTGTCGGAGTTAAGGTCGTCGGCCATCTCGTCGGCCGTGTAGTGCGCGCCCTCCCGCGGCGTGAAGAGCGCGTGCCTGTAGCGGAACGGCGAGTTCTTGAAGCTCAGGGGCAGCAGGCGCAGGGACGCGCCGCGCTCCGACAGCTCTTCGACCGTCGCAAGGCGGCCGCGCACGAGCCGCCACGCGGGGAGAGCGCGCCCCTCGTCGTCGGCCGCGGGGTTGAGCACGACCCAGTCGCCCGCGCGCAGGCGCAGCGGCCCGAACCCTTGCGCGGGGGCGTCCGCGCCCGCGGCGTCGGCGAAGCGGAACCACGCGCGCTCGACCCTCTCCTCGTCCTTCTCGTAACGCTCGCAGACGAGCAGCGCCGTGCGCCCCGTCTCGGCGCGCTCGCGCGGCGGGCGCGAGAGGTGGAGCATCTTCTCTTGGAAGGACGCGTGGTGTTCGAGCAGGAGGAAGTCTTCGAGCGAGCGGGCGAGCGGGACCTCCGCCGGGTCCGACTCGACCTCGGAGAGGCGCGAGAGGTCGAGCGGCTCTTTGACGACGCGCCGGTTCTTGAGCGCGAAACTCTCCTCGACGTGCTGCATGGCGCGCGTCCGCGCGCGCGCGAAGTCGCGTATCTGGTCGGCCGTGACGCCCGCGAAGCCGCGCGCCTGCGGACGGCCGCCCCCGCCCTCGCGCAGCAGTCCCCACGCCGCGTAAGCGTATTCGAGCGGTATCTCCGCGCCGAAGCGCGCCGCCGACTCGACGGAGACGAAGGGCGGCGGAGCGTCTTCGTCGAAGGATGAAGGCGGAAGGGTAAAGGATGAAGGATGAGAGGACGGCCGTTGAGCGTCTTCTTCATCCTTCATACGTCCCACTTCATCCTTCGGCCTCAGCTCTCCCGTCTCGGGGTCGCGCAGGAAGGCGCGGCGGTTGTCGAAGGCGCGTGCGCGGAAGGTGCGGCGGAAGTCGGTGGGGCCGTCCCTCCACTCGAAGCCGAGCGCGGCGGCCGTCTCGTAGAGGTTCTGGCAGACGGGCGCGAGGTTGAGGCGCGCGCGCACCTCCTCTGCGAGCAGCGAGACCATGGGCTGCGTGAGCGCGGGGGAGGAGGTCAGCAGGTCGTAGAAGGCCGGGACGGCGCAGAGCGCGTCGAAGTGGCGCGCGAGCGCGTCGAGCAGGGCGCGCTCGCCGCGCGGCGCGTAGGTGTAGAAGTGGAGCGGAGCGCTCGCGCCTTCGGCCGCGCGCGCGACCGCCGGCAGCAGCCTCTGCACGAACCGGACGAGCAGGGCGCGCTCGGAGTCCGTGTCGGGCGGCGCGTCCGTCATCTCGACGACCTCCGAGGTCTCGCGCGGGCCGGCGACGCGCGCGGCGAGCAGGTAGAGGCGGTCTTCGATGTAGTCGCGCTGCGCGTCCACGAAGACGCGCACGAGCCCCGCGTGCTCGGCCGGGTCGGGCAGCGAGCCGTAGTCCGCGCCGACGAGGAAGCGCCGCGCCTCGGTCGAGCGATCCTGCCTGCGCACGGCGGCGCGCGCACGCTGTACGAGGAGGGGCAGCCGCCCCGCGAGCGGCCAGCGCGAAGACGCGCGCCGCACCAGCCCCTCGCTGCCCGCGGCCGGCCGCATCGCGCCGCCGTCGTACTCCATCAGCGACGCCAGCTCGCGCGCCGAGGCGACGCCTTCCGAGACGAGCGCGCGCTTCTCCGAGGCCGAGAGCAGCGGGACGAGCGAGAGGTCTTGGCGCTCGGCCGTGTCGGCGAAGCAGAGCGCGTTGTAGGGGCAGCCGTCGCAGGCCGGGCGCAGGTGGTAGCGCGCGCCCGCGCCCCCGGCCGCGAAGGCGCGCGCCACGTCCGAGTCGGGCGCGGCCACGAGGCGCTCGACCTCCTCGTCGTAGAGCGCGAGGTCGAAGGTCTCCCACGCGCCGTCCTCGGGGAGCCCGCGGTCGCGCGCGACGACGGCGCCGCGCACCCCGGCGCGGGGGAAGCCGGCCGCGCCGAGCGCCTGCGCGGCGAGCCGCGCGTAGAAGGCGACCTGGAGGCGGAAGCCGACCGTCTCGCGCGCGCTCGCCTTGAAGTCCACGACCGTCGCCGACGCGCCCGGCCCTTCGCGGACTACCTCGATCAAGTCGGCGCGACCCTCGCACGCCCAGGGGCCGACGCGCCCGACGAGCGTCGGCTGGTAGTAGCAGGCGCGCCCCGCCGGCTGGCGCGCGACCTCGGCGACGAACTCCGCGGCCGTCGTGTTGCTCATGTCGCGCACGCTCGCGCGCGCCGACAACTCCTCGACCATCTCGCGCTCGAACCGCTGACCCTCGCCCGAGAGCAGCGGCGAGAGCGGCTCGAACTCCAGCCCGAACCGCGCGAGCCGCCGCTTCGCCTCCGAGGGGAAGAGCGTGAAGCGCATGTGCCGCTCGCAGCGCCCGCGCGCGACGTACTGCGCGAGCCGCTGCGCCGTCAGCGGGCGCTCTGTCTGGAAGGGGCTTGCGGGGGCTGACATACGAAGGCTTGCCGGAAGGGAAAGGCGAAAGTAAGAAGGCGAACGTGAGGGCGCGCCCGCGGCGCGAAGAACTTTTACCGCCTTTCCTTCCCGGCCTTAACTTTTGCCTTTCGCCTTTTTGCTTTTGCCTTCCGCGGAGCGGCCGACGACGGTGAGCGTGGCGACCTCGGAGCGCGTCTCGGCGGCGCGGACGGCATCGCGCGCGGGGGCGGTCGCGGCGTCGTCGGAGGCGAGGAACTCTTCGAGCCGGTCTTTGACGGCCGCGAAGGTCACCTTGCGCTCGAAGAGCGCGGCGAAGCCTTCGCGGCCGAGCAGCGCCTCGGCCTCGGCCAGCTTCGCCGCATCGTAGGTCGCCTTCGACGCGTAGTTGCAGCGCACGCCCGCCTCGCCCGCGCGCAGGACGACGGCGCTCCCGACCCTCGGCCGCGCGGCCGCCGCCCGCTTCAGACGCTCCTTGACCTCGGAGGCGCGCGCGTCCAGCCGCTTCAACTCCTCGTGCAGCGCGACGTACTCGGCGACGAGCGCCTCGACCTCCTCGTCGGTCAACAGTTCGGTCCCGTCAGGCGAGGCCGCGCGGCCGAAGCACTCGAAGCAGTTGAGGGCGCCGCCGTCGGGGCGCGCCAGCGCCTCGTCGCGCGGGACGAGCCCGCCGCAGCCCGCGCAGGGCACGTAAAACGCCGCGGCGCACTCGCGGCACAGCGCCGCGCCCGTGCGGTCGAGGAGTGACGCGCCCCCCGCGAGCGCCGACAGGCACTCGACGCAGAGCGCGCCGCGCGCCTCGGCCGCCTCGGGGTGAAGTCTGTTTTCGGTCTGCACGAAAGTTCGCCCTCGGTCTCGCGTGAAGCTCGGAAGGTCAAGTGCCGGGGGCGCGCTCGCTCGCGCGCGCCCGGCGGCGCATAGCATACACGCCGGCGCGCGGGTTTCAGAAACGGCGGCGGCGCGATTTCGCGCGCCGCGCACGTCACGCGGCGTCTACGCGGGCGGCGAGGACGAAGTCGCTCTCGGTGAGGCCGCCGACGGCGTGCGTGTAGATTTTGAGCCGCGCGTAGCCCCAGCCGAACTCCACGTCCGGGTGGTGCCCCTCCGCTTCTGCGACCGCGCCGACGCGGTTGACGAATTCGAGCGCCGCGGCGAAGTTCGGGAACCCGTACTCCTTAGAAAGGTGGTGCCCGTCGACCACCTCCCACCCTTCGAGCTGCGCGAGCAGCGGCGCCGCCTCCTCCTCCGTCAGCCGCGGCACCCCGCCGTGGCACGGCACGCAATGCTTGTCCGCAAGACGCCCCATCTTTCGAAACCCCCTTCCGCGTTTCAGAATTGAACCACGAAGACACGACTTTAAGGATTTGAGATTTGAGATTTCAAATTTCAAATCTCAAATTTGAGATTGGTTTCGGCTGTGTCCCCGTGGTGAAAGCTCGCGCCGGCGTGCCCGGGTCAGGGCGCGGGCGCGGGCCTGTCTCGCAGCATGACGGTGTCGGCGTCGAGGGCGGGCTCGTCGCGCGGCGCGAGGGGCGGGCAGGCGAGCAGCGCCGCGGTCAACTCTTCGCGCATCTCGTCGGCCGAGGCGTGCCGGCGCGCGGGCTCGCGCGAGAGCGAGCGGCGGAGCACCTCCTCCAGACGCCTCACCCCGGCGGAGTCGCCGGGCAGGCGGAAGTCCTCGCGCTCCATCGAGCCGAGCAGTTCGAGGATCGTGCGGCCGCGGAAGGGGCGCTCGCCCGTCAGAGCCTCGGCGCACATCACGCCGACCGAGAAGAGGTCGGAGCGCTCGTCCACCTCGCCGCCCGCGAGCTGTTCGGGCGGCATGTAGCCGAACGTGCCCATCACGACGCCGGGCGTCGTCATCGTCGGCGCCTCGCCCAGCTCGGCCTTCGTCAGCTTCGCCAGCCCGAAGTCGAGCAGGCGGACGCGCGGGCGCGCGCCCTCGCCTTCGGAGACGAGGATGTTCTCGGGCTTCAGGTCGCGGTGGACGACGCCCGCGCGGTGCGCCGCCGCCACGCCTTCGAGCACCTGCCCGAAGAGTTCGGCCGCGCGCGCGGGCCCGACCCTCCGCTCGCGGCGGATGAGCGCGGCCAGGCTCTCGCCCTCGATGTAGTCCATGACGAGGAAGGCGCCCTCGGTCTGTAGCTCGCCGTAGTCGTGGACGGCGACGATGTTCGGGTGCTGCCCGAGGCGCGCCAGCGCGCGCGCCTCGCGCTCGAAGCGGCGCAGCGCCGAGTCGTCGCCGAACAGTCGGCCGGAGAGAATCTTGACGGCGACGCGGCTCTTGAGCTTGAGGTGCGTCGCCTCGTAGACGGCGCCCATGCCGCCGCGCCCGACGAGGCGCTCCAGCCGGTAGCGCCCCTCGATGGTGCGCTCGACGGGCAGCGTCAGTTGCAGCTCGGCGCCCTCGCCCTCGCAGCGCGTGGCGGTCGCGTCGTAGCAGCGCCCGCACGCGGGGCACTCCTTCAGAAGGTTCACGCCGCGCCCCTCGAAGCGCGACAAGACCTCGTGGCGCACGCGTCGGTCCTCGCGCGCCCTCTCCTTCAAAAGCACGTTCTCGTAGACGACCGCGATCTGCGCGGCGACCGACTCCAAAAGCTCGCGGTCGCGCGCCGTGTAGGGGACTTCCGACTTCTTGCCGCCGAGCAGGAAGAGGCCGGCGAGGCGCTCGTCCGTGCCCGCGAGCGGGACGATGAGGCGCGTGCCGAGGGAGGTCAGCCAGTCCTTCTCGCCCTGCGGCAGCCGCGTCTTCGGCGGGAAGGGGAAGTCCTGCGCGCCGCCCTGCAACTCGACCAGACGGAGGAGCTGCGACTCCTCGGGGATGGACAGCTCGTGCGACGTGCCGCCCGACGTGTAGGTGAGCGAGAGCCGGCCGCGCCCGCGCTCGCGGTAGAAGAGGTAGACGCTCTCGGGGTGGATGGCGCGCTCGACCTGCTCGGAGACGCGCCGCGACATCTCGCGTATCGAGTCGAGCCCCTTCACCTCCTCGACGAGCCCGCGCAAAAGCTTCTCCTGGTCGTGCTGCTCGCGGAAGAATTTCCTGTCCACCCACTCGTTGAGGCGGCGGCGGAAGACGAGGCCGAGCGCGACGGCGGCGACGGCGAGGGCGTAGAAGTAGGTCGAGTTGCGCAGCAGCACGTCCGCCACCGAGCGGTGCGGGTCGAGCGCGACCGACAGCACCAGCCCCGCCGCCGGGAGCAGCAGCAGCGCCCGCAGCGCGTTCTTCGCCAGCAGGTACTGGATGCTCCGCCGCACGATGACCGAGACGGGGATGACCTGGTGCCGGACAATCGCGTAGGCGAACGACACGGGCACGAGGATTTGCAGCAGGTTGACGGACGTGAACAGCCCGCTCGGCACGCCCACGTCGCCCCTCCACAGCCTGAGGAGCGACATCGTCGTGAAGAAGACGAGCGCCGGCGCGAAGCCCACCAGACAGCCCGCCAGGATGATGCGCAGCTTGCGCTTCGACACGAGGTCGGCCGAGCGGTACTGCGCGACGAGCGCCACGAGGCACGCGAGCAGGTAGGCCAGCAGCAACAGCCCGCCGAAGAGGAGCGGCCCCGCGTGCCGCTCCACGAAGGCGTAGAACGCCAGCGCGTCCGTCAGGAAGAGGTAGATGAGGAACGCGTCGAGCGTGACGGTCAGGAGCAGCGTTGGCAGGTAGACGTAGAACTCAAGGCGCGGCCGCCGCCGCACCAGCGCGAGCGGGCGCGGGAAGACCAGAAAGAGGTGGAGCAGGAAGACCGGGAAGTACGGCTTGAAGCAGTAGCCGAAGGCCATCAGGGCACGCAGGCCCACGGGCGAAGTCTCGTCCAGGTAGGGGATCGCCCAAGAAGCGCCGAGCGCGGCGAAGCAGAGCGAGAGCAGCAGCGCGTGCTTGTCTCCGGGCCGGAGCAGAAAGACGACGAGCCCGACGGCGAGGAAGCTGAGGCTGTAGACGACGACGACCAGCGTGCGCGGCGACAGCAGCGCGTCCGCCGGGGGCGTCGGGCGGGCGCGCAGCTTCACCTCGCGCAACTCGCCCTCGCGGCGCACCGTCATGCGGTACGGCTCGCCCGGCGTCACGCCCCTGTAGGCGCGCTCCAGCTTGAAGTCCGAGCCCTCTATGCTCTCGCCGTCGAGCGCCACCACCTCGTCGCCCACGCGCAACTCGTCCGAGCCGGGGTTGCCCGGATAAAGCTCGACGATGGTGGGGCCGCCCCCGCCCCTCTGCGTCGTCCCCCAGCCGCGGTCGAAGATGAGCGTCATCTGCGGCAGGTAGAGCCAGTAGGCGGCGGCCGTGAACGCCACGGCCAGCGCGTAGACGAGGGCGACGATGGCGATTCGCGGTCGCATGCGGGCGTGCATCTTAACAGAGCCGCGCGGGGGCGCGAAGGGTCGGGCGTTGCCGCCGCTTGGCAAAGGCGCGCCGAGTGGGTAAGCTAAAGGGCCTAAAGTTTCACACACGCAGCAAACATCTTCCGCCCCGAGGAGGCGCCGAACAGACGTGGCCGCCATCTACCCTTTCCGCGCCCTGCGCCCGCCCGCCGAGCGGGTGGCGGAGGTCGCCGCCGTCCCCTACGACGTGGTCAACACGGAGGAGGCGCGCGCGCTGGCCGCGGGCAACCCGCTCAGCTTCCTGCACGTCTCGCGCCCCGAGATAGACCTGCCCGGGGGGACGAACATCTACGCCGACGAGGTCTACGAGCGCGCGCGAGAGAACTTCGAGGCGATGAAGCGCGGCTGCGCGCTCGCGCAGGACGACGCGCCCGCGCTCTACATTTATCGGCTGGTCATGGGCGGCCACACGCAGACGGGCGTGGCCGCGGCCTTCTCCGTGGACGAGTACGACCGCGGCCTCATCAAGAAGCACGAGCGCACGCGCCCCGACAAGGAGAACGACCGCACGCGCCACATCCTCACCCTGCGCGCGCAGACCGGCCCGGTCTTCCTCACCTACCGCGCCGACCGCCGCGTCGACGCGCTGGTCGAGGCCGAGACCAAGGGCGAGCCGCTCTACGATTTCACCGCGCCGGACGGCGTGCGCCACACGGTCTGGCGCGCCACGGCCGCCGAGCAACTGGCCCGCTGCTTCGCGGAAGTCCCCGCGCTCTACATCGCCGACGGCCACCACCGTGCCGCCTCGGCCTCGCGCGCGCGGGCCGCGCTGCGCGACGCGAACGCGGCCCACGCCGGCACAGAGGACTACAACCGCTTCCTCGCCGTCGTCTTCCCCGACGACCGGGTGCAGATTCTCCCCTACCACCGCGTCGTGCGCGACCTGAACGGGCGCGGCCCCGAGGAGTTCCTCGAAGCCGTCCGCGCGCGCTTCAACGTCAGCGAGAACGCAAAGCGCGAGGGGCCCGGCAAGCCCGGCCACTGGCACATGTACTTGGGCGGGCGCTGGTACGGCCTGACCCTGCGCGACGACGCGGCGCTCACGCTCGCCGACGACCCGACCGCGGCGCTCGACGTGAGCCTTTTGCAGAACAACCTGCTCGACCCCGTGCTCGGCGTCACCGACCCGCGCACGGACAAGCGGATAGACTTCGTCGGCGGCATCCGCGGCACCGAGGAGCTTGAAAGGCTCGTGGACTCAGGCCGCGCGGCCGTGGCCTTCGCGCTCTACGCGACCTCGATGGAAGACCTGCTCCGCGTCTCGGACGCGGGCGGCGTCATGCCGCCGAAGTCCACCTGGTTCGAGCCGAAGCTGCGCGACGCGATTCTGATTCACACGATTTGAGGTTGAGGAGAGTAGACAGTAGACAGTAGCGCTCCGCCCCTCGGGCGCTGACGCCGACACCCTGACAGTTCCTTAATAACGGTTTCCCTACTGTCTACTGTCTACTGTCTACTGTCTACTTCCTACTTCCTACCGAGGAACAGCCATGCGCGTGCTCATCGCGGACAAGTTCGAACAGTCGGGGCGCGACGGCCTCGACGCCGCGGGCTGCGAGTTCTCGTACCAGCCCGACGTGAAGGACGAGGGGCTCGTCGAGGCCATACGGTCTTACGGGCCGGACGTGCTCGTCGTGCGCTCGACGAAGGTCACGGAGCCGATGCTCGACGCGGGCGCGCTCAAGCTCATCGTGCGCGCCGGCGCCGGCGTCAACACCATCGACCTGCCGGCCGCGTCGCGCCGCGGCGTCTACGTCTCGAACTGCCCGGGCAAGAACTCCGTGGCCGTCGCCGAGCTGGCCATCGCCCTCATCCTCGCGCTCGACCGCCGCGTGGCCGACAACGTCATCCAGCTACGCGAAGGGAAGTGGAACAAGAAGGAGTTCTCGAAGGCGCGCGGCCTGCTGGGCCGGACGCTGGGGCTCGTCGGCACCGGCCAGATAGGGCGCGAGGTGGCCGCGCGCGCGCACGCCTTCGGGATGCGCGTCGTCGCGTGGAGCCGCAGCCTGACGGACGAGACGGCGGCCGAACTGGGCGTCGAGCGCCGGGAGAATCTTCTTGACGTGGCGCGCGAGGCCGACGTGGTGAGCGTCCACGTCGCCCTGAAGCCGGAGACGCGCGGCCTCGTCGGCGCGGACTTCTTCGGCGCGATGCGCGAGGGCGCCTACTTCGTCAACACCGCGCGCGGCGAGGTCGTCGACCAGGAGGCCCTGCGCCGCGCGATGCGCGAGAAGGACATCCGCGCGGGGCTGGACGTGTTCGCCTCGGAGCCGGCCGCGTCGGCGGGCGAGTTCGCCGACGACATCGCGCGGGAGCCGAACCTCTACGGCACGCACCACATCGGCGCCTCGACCGACCAGGCGCAGGAGGCCATCGCCGCCGAGACCGTCCGCGTCATCCGCACCTTCAAGGAGACGGGGCGCGTCCCGAACGTCGTCAACCTCGCGCGCCAGAGCCCCGCGACGCACACGCTCGTCGTGCGCCACCGCGACCGCCCCGGCGTGCTCGCCTCCGTCCTCGACCGCGTCCGCGCCGAGTCCATCAACGTGCAGGAGATGGAGAACGTCATCTTCGAGGGCTCGGAGGCCGCGGTCGCGCGCATCAACCTCGAATCCGCCCTCCCCGCCGGCGTGCTCGAAAGGCTGAGGGCCGACAACGCGGACATCATCGAGTTGAGCCTGCTGGAGATTAAGTGAGAGTAGACAGTAGACAGTAGACAGTAGGGCTCCGCCTGACGGCCGCTGACTCTGACACCCTGACGATTCATTGACGAAGGTTTTTCTACTGTCTACTGTCTACTGTCTACTGTCTACTTCATTGAGAGGAATCAAACGATGACCGAGAGAATCTTTAACTTCAGCGCGGGGCCGGCGGTGCTCCCCGTCCCCGTCCTGGAGCGCGCGCGCGAGGAGATGCTCTCCTTGCCCGGCGTCGGGATGAGCGTGATGGAGATCAGCCACCGCTCGAAGCCGTTCCAGGCCATCATCGACGGGGCCGAGTCGGGGCTGCGCGAGCTGCTCGGGATACCCGAGGGCTACCGCGTGCTCTTCCTGCAAGGCGGCGCGAGCCTCCAGTTCTCGATGGTGCCGATGAACTTCCTGCCCGAAGGCGGGAGCGCCGACTACGTGCTGACGGGGAGCTGGGGCAAGAAGGCGCTGAAGGAGGCGAAGAAGGTCGGCGCGGCGAGCGTCGCCGCCGACATGGCCGACTCCGGCTACAACCGCCTCCCCGCGCAGGACGAGTTGAAGTTGGACCCCGCGGCCTCTTACGTCCACGTGACCTCGAACGAGACCATCGAGGGCGTCGAGTGGAAGGCGGAGCCCGAGGTCGGCGCGGTGCCGCTGGTCTGCGACGCGTCGAGCGACATCTGCTCGCGCCCTGTCGATGTCTCGAAGTACGCGCTCATCTACGCGGGCGCGCAGAAGAACCTCGGCCCCTCGGGCGTGACGGTCGTCATCCTGCGCGAAGACCTCCTGGGGCGCGCGCGCGAGGGGCTGGCGACGATGCTCGACTACCGCACGCACGCGCAGAACGACTCGCTCTACAACACGCCGAACACGTGGGGCATCTACATCCTCAACCTCGTCTGCGACTGGGTGAAGGGCGAGGGCGGCCTGGAGGCGATTCACCGGCGCAACGAGGAGAAGGCGCGCAGGATTTACGAGGTGATCGACTCGACCGACTTCTACCGCGGCCACGCCGCGCCCGAAGCGCGCTCGAACATGAACGTCACCTTCCGCCTCCCCTCGGAAGACCTCGAAAAGAAGTTCGCCACGGAAGCGACGGCCGCCGGCCTCGACGGCCTCAAAGGCCACCGCTCCGTCGGCGGCATCCGCGCCTCCATCTACAACGCCTTCCCCCTCGAAGGCGTCGAAGCCCTCACCCAATTCATGCGCGAATTCGAACGCACCAACGGCTGACGACCAACACCTTTCGTGTGACAGAGAGGCGGCGGCGCGCGGGCGGCGCCGCTGCTTTGCATCGCGGTGGGCGGGGGATTAAAGTAGGCGCGTGCTCGCCGCCCGGCCCGTCTCCCACGGGGCGAATCCCTTTCGTCAGTCTGTGAACGGATGAAGATGAAAATTCTGCCCGCCCTGCTCCCCGCGCTCCTCCTCCTGTCCCTGCCCCCCTCGCCGGCGCAGACCGGCGGGGCGACGCGACAGGCGGCCCCCTCCCGGATAGAACTGCCGCGGGAGCGGCACCTGCGGAACGTGCGGCAGTTGACCGACGGGGGCGAGAACGCGGAGGCGTACTTCTCGGCCGACGGCCGCTCGCTCATCTTCCAGTCGAAGCGCGGCGGGGCCGAGTGCGACCAGATTTACACGATGGGCGTGGACGGCTCCGGCGTCTCGTTGGTCTCGACGGGGAAGGGGCGGACGACCTGCTCCTACTTCCTGCCGCGCGCGAAGCGGATACTCTACTCCTCGACGCACCTCGCGTCGGAGAAGTGCCCGCCGCCGCCCGACTACTCGCGCGGCTACGTGTGGGCCGTCTACCCTTCTTACGACATCTTCACCGCGAACACGGACGGGTCGGACGTGCGGCAGTTGACGGCGGCGCCCGGCTACGACGCCGAGGCGACCGTCTCCGCGGACGGCAGGAAGATCGTCTTCACCTCGATGCGCGACGGCGACCTAGACATCTACACGATGGACGCCGACGGGCGGAACGTGAAGCGGCTGACGAGCGAGTTGGGTTACGACGGCGGGCCGTTCTTCTCGCGCGACGGGAAGCAGATCGTCTACCGCGCCAACCACCCGCAGACGCCGGAGCAGGTGGGGAGGTACAAGAAGCTCCTCGCCGAAAACCTCATCGAGCCGAACGCGCTCGAAATCTGGGTGATGGACGCCGACGGCCGGAACAAGCGTCAAGTGACGCGGCTCGGCGTGGCCAGCTTCGCGCCCTACTTCCTGCCCGACGGGCGCCGCATCATCTTCGCGTCGAACTACCCCGACATCAGGGGGCGCGACTTCAACCTCTTCGTCGTGAACGCGGACGGCACGGGGCTGGAGCAGGTCACCTTCAACGACACCTTCGACGGCTTCCCGATGTTCTCGCCCGACGGCCGCAAGCTCGTCTTCGCCTCGAACCGCAACGCCGCCGCGCGCGGCGACACGAACGTCTTCATCGCCGACTGGGTGGAGTGAAAAAGCAGTAGGAAGTAGACAGTAGACAGTAGGGCTCCGCCTTCCTCAGGCCGATGCTGACACGCGGATGATTCACTGACGGCTGTTTTTCTACTGTCTACTATCTACTGCCTACTGTCTACTTGAGGTAATTCCCATGCCGTACAGAAAGAGTCTTCGCTCACTCCTCGCGCTCGCACTCCTCGCGCAGGCCGCCTTCGCGCAGACCGGCGCGAAGCCGCCCGTGCCCGACGTGGAGCGTCTGCGCGCGCACGTCTCCTACCTCGCATCCGACAAGCTCGAAGGCCGCCGCACGGGCACGCCGGGCGCGGAAGAGGCCGCGCGCTACATCGCCGAAGAGTTCAAGCGCCTCGGCCTCGCGCCCGGCGCGTCGAACGTAACCACCTTCCAGGCGGGGCAGAAAAGCGTGCCCGCCGTGACGCCGGGATACTTCCAGACGTTCCCTTACGTCGCGGGCGTCGAGCTGGGCGGGGGCAACGCGCTCTCGGCCACGCGGCGCGTCACGGGCGAGGGTCAGGGCGCGCCGCTGGCGGTTGACTTCAAGGTCGGCGAGGACTGGATGCCCCTCGGCTTCGGCTCTTCGGGGAGGGTCGAGGCGCCGGCCGTCTTCGTCGGCTACGGCATCACGGCGGCCGAGCAGGGCTACGACGACTACAAGGGCGCGGACGCGGCCGGCAAGGTCGCGCTCGCCTTCGCCGGCACGCCCGACGGCGACAACCCGCACGGCAGGTTCGCGCGCGCGGGCGAGCCGCGCTTCAAGGCGGCGGCCGCGCGCGCCGCCGGGGCGAAGGCGCTCGTCCTCGTCGCGGCCGGGGAGAAGTTCGCGGACGACGGGCTCTCGCGCCTGCGCTACGACAACTCGGGCGGCGAGGCGGGGCTGCCCGTGGCCGTCGTCTCGCGCCAGGCCGCGGCTAAGATTCTCGGGGTGGCGGGCGCCGCGGGCGTCGGCGAGTTGGAGAAGCGTCTGCGCGAGCGGGCCGAGGCGGCGCGCGACCCGGGGCTCGCAAGGAACGTCGTGCTCGCGCTGACGACCGACGTGGTGCGGAAGCAGGCCGCGGCGGCGAACGTCGTCGGCGTGCTCGAAGGCTCGGACCCGAAACTGAAGTCGGAGGCCGTCGTCGTCGGCGCGCACTACGACCACTTGGGCCTCGGCGGCGAGGGGAGCCTCGCCGGGCGCGAGGGCGACGTTCACCACGGCGCGGACGACAACGCCTCGGGCACGGCCGGCCTGTTGGAGTTGGCGCGGCTCTTCTCCGCCGAGCGCGGCCGCCTGCGGCGCACGCTCGTCTTCGTCGCCTTCGGCGGCGAGGAGGAGGGGCTCATCGGCTCTTCGCACTACGTCGAGCACCCCGCGTTCCCCCTGGGGCAGACGGCGGCGATGGTCAACATGGACATGATAGGCCGGCTGCGCGACGGCGCGCTGAGCGTCGGCGGCGTCGGCACGGCGTCGGAACTGCGCCGGCTCGTCGAGGAGACGAACAAGGGCTACAAGGTCACGCTCGACCCCTCGCTCACGGGGGGGCACGCGGACGGCGACGCCGCGCAGGGCGAAGGCCGGCCGGCCGCCCCGCGGGAGGGCAAAGAGGGGAGCGGGAAGGAAGACAAGAAGGACGATAAGAAGAACGACAAGAAGGGCAAGGCCGAGACGCGCGACGTGTCCGACACCGTGCCGCGCCTGCCGCGGCCGGGCGAGCCCCTCCCCATCTCGGTCGACGGCACCAACGGGCGGCACGTCCTGACGGCAGTCCCGGCCGACCGCTTCGCGCTGCGGCTGAGCGAGGACGGCTACGGGCCGAGCGACCACTCCTCCTTCTACGCGCGGCGCGTCCCCGTCCTCTTCTTCTTCACGGGCGTGCACGAGGACTACCACAAGCCGACGGACACGGCCGACCGCATCAACTACGACGGCGAGGCGCTCGTCCTCCAGTTCGTGCGCGAGGTGGTTGACCGCATCCAGTCGTCAGACAAGCGCCCGACCTACGCCGTGGCGAAGTCCGAGTCGAACTCGCGCTCGACGACCTTCCGCGTCTCGCTCGGCACGGTGCCCTCCTACGGCGAGTCTTCGGACGGCCTCAGGCTCGACGCCGTGCGCGAGGGCTCGCCCGCCGCGGCCGCCGGCCTCAAGGCCGGGGACAAGATAGTCAAACTCGCCGGGCGCGACGTGCGCAACGTCTACGACTACACGCAGGCGCTCTCCGAGATGAAGGCGGGGCAGGAGTACGAGGTCGAGGTCGTACGCGACGGCCGGCGGTTGACGATGAAGGTCACGCCCGCCGCGAGGAAGTAGACGGTAGACAGTAGACA
>DASVWB010000468.1:0-24839 GCA_036389815.1 Pyrinomonadaceae bacterium
GATGACGGGCGCCGACGGCGTGACGATGACCGGCGCCGACGGCGTCGCCAGCACGCCGGCCGGTGACGCCGTGACGATGAACGGGGCCGACGGGGTGACGATGACGGGCGCCGACCGCGTCCGCATCGACAGCGCGGCGGAGGTCGTCGGCATGAGGACGGACGGCACTCCCTTCCACGCGCCGGCGGGCGCCGTCCTCGTGACGGCCGCCGACGGCGTGACGATGACGGGCGCCGACGGCCTCGCGATGAACGGCGTGCAGGGTTTCGTCGAGACTGCCTCCGACGTGCTCGCGACGCTCGCGGCCGAGACGCCCGGGGGGCGTTGGGGCCTGATGAGCTTCGACCCGGCGCTCGCCGCGAAGCTCGACCGGCTCACCGACGACAGCAACGTCAACGCCGCGATAGTCTTCCACCACGCCGTCTCCGAGTCGGACATCGACGACCTGAAGGCGCTCGGCGTGCGCGGCGGCACGCGCTTCGTCGCGCTGCCCGTCGTCGTCGTCACGGCGACGAAGTGTCAGATCGCGAAGATCACCCAACTGCCCTCGGTGCGCTACGTCACCGACGACCGCACGCTCCAGTTGAGCGCCGACGCCAGCCGCGCGCAGACGGGGCTGCTGCGGATGCGGCAGGACTCAGACCTCCAGCGCTTCGGCGGCGCGGACGCGCTCCAGGGCAACGGCGTCACGGTCGCCGTCCTCGACACAGGGCTCGACTCGACGCACCCCGACATCTCCGGGCGCGTCGTGCGCAACGTCAAGCTCGCCGACTTCCAGGGCGCGAACCTCGCCGAGTTCCTCCCGCCCGCCAACGTGGACAAGCTGCCGGACACCGACCAGTTGAGCGGCCACGGCACCTTCGTCGGCGGCATCATCGCCGGCTCGGGCGTGAGCGCCCCGGGCGGCAAGTACGCGGGCTACGCGCCGAAGGCGAAGCTCGTCGGGCTCTCGGCCGGCGACGCCTCGCTCTTCAACGTGCTCGCGGGCTTCGACTACCTGCTCACGCACCCGGAGCTGAACGTCCGCGTCGTTAACTGTAGCTTCTCGGCCAACACGGTCTACGACGAGAGCGACCCCGTGAACGTCGCCACGCGGATGCTCTTCGACCGCGGCGTCAACGTCGTCTTCTCCGCGGGCAACGCCGGGCCCGGCATGCGCACGCTCAACCCCTACGCGGCCGCGCCGTGGGTCGTCTCGGTCGCCGCGCTGGACGAGCGCGGGTGGCTGGCCGACTACTCCTCGCGCGGCGAGTTCGGCAGCCGCACCTTCCGCCCGACGCTCGCCGCGCCGGGGACGAACGTCGTCAGCCTTCGCGCCTCGGGGACGAACCTGACGGGTACGGTCGGGCTCGTCACGGACGCGCAGACGCAGCTCCCCGCGACCGAGCTTCCGTACTACACGACGGCCTCGGGCACGTCGTTCAGCGCGCCCGCGGTCGCCGGCACCATCGCGCTGATGCTCGAAGCCGACCCGACGCTCACACCGGCGCGCGTGCGCGACATACTCCAGCGCACCGCGACGCCGCTCCCGCCCTACTACCAGCACGAGGTCGGCGCGGGCGCTTTGAACACGCACGCGGCGGCGCTCCAGGCCGCGTTCCCCGGCCGGAAGATAGGGCGCTTCCGCTCCGTGATGAACCGCGGGCAGGTGCGCTTCGTCAAAGACCCGTCGCAGGTCTTCAACTCGACGGTCAACCCCGGCGCCGTCGTGGACGTGCGCCTGAGCGTGCCGGCGAACGCCGTCTTCGCCTCGACCGACGTGGCGTGGGGGCCCATCACCACGACGAACGACCTCGGGCTCCAGACATTCGACCCGGCCGGGGCCATCCTCGGCGAGTCGAACTACCTGAACCTGCCGGGCCTGACGGGTAAGCGCGAGCGGACGCTCATCTCGGTGCCCGAGCAGGGGACCTGGCGCGCGCGCGTGACGCACACGCTCGCGGCCGCGGCCACGCCGCAGGAGTTCACGGGCGTCTTCGAGACGGCGCACGCCGAGTACGCCCCGACGGCAGACCTCGCGGGGCTCGACGCCTTCACGCTCGAAAACATCCGGCTCGCGGTGAGCGCGCTGGCAATGTGGCCGGGCGCCGACGGGCTCTTCCGCCCCGCGGCGGTCGTCAGCCGCGCCGAACTCGCGGAGGCGATGATCGTCGGCGCGCGCGTCCCGCAGTACGTCCCCGACACGCCCTCGTTCACGGACGTGCGCGACACGACTACGATGAACTTCGCCGAGGGCGCGCGCACGCTCTTTTACGACGCCCCGCGCGGCGGCCTGTTCCGGCCGGACGACCGCGCGACGCGGCTCGCGGCGGCGGTCGTGCTCGTGCGCGCCGCCGGGCTCCAGTCGTTGGCCGACTCGAAGGCGGGCGTCTTCCTCAACTACACGGACGCGGCGTCCATCCCTCCGGAGCTGCGCGGCTACGTGAAGGTGGCCGTGGAGAAGGGGCTCATCTCCACCGCGCCGCAGTTCAACCCCGCGGGCGCGCTGACGCGGGCGGAGCTTGCGCGCGGCGTCGCCACCATCATCCGCATGAACTCTTTGAAGTAGAGGCCGGGGAAACAGGTCGGAAACCGCCCGCGGCGGCGGGCGGACGTTACGCGGCGAGTCCTTTTGTCGTAACGCCCGCCCGCCGCCGCGGGCGGTTCTGTCCCGGCTGCGCCGCGGGCTCCGAAGCTGTTAACCTTGACGCCGGCGCGGAATCTTATAAATAGAGGTTACCGATGGACTGGCGAGTTTTTACGACGACGTTCGCGACCATCTTTCTGGCGGAGATGGGCGACAAGACGCAGCTCGCGGCGATGACGATGGCGGCCGAGACGAAGCGGCCGCTGGCCGTCTTCGTCTCGGCGTCGCTGGCGCTCGTGTGCGTCTCCGCGCTCGGCGTCGCCGTCGGCGGCGCGCTCGGCCACTACCTCCCGCTCGAATGGATTCGGCGCGCCGCCGCCCTCGGCTTCATCGCCATCGGCGTCCTCATCCTGCTCGACAAATTCTAGAGGTTAGAGGTTAGAGGTTAGTATTTGAACTCAGCCCTCGGGCGTCGTCCACGCCTGCGGAAAGTTACCCGCGGGTCGGGCGGAATCACGCAAGCGCGCGCGGGCGAGGACATGATTCCGGCGGGGTCGGAGGGTCGCGGGGGCGGAACGGGGCTTGCCCCGGAGAGGCGGCGGGGAGTAATCTTTCACGGCGATGCCGAAGGGGTTCACAAAGGGTCTGACGCGCCTCGTGCTGGCGGCCGCGCTCCTCTGCGCGGCGGTCGGCGCGAACGCGTTTGCCGCCGTCACGGGCGGCGCGCGCCCCGAGTGCCCGATGATGAGCCGGCTGCACGCCTGCTGCAAGAAGGCGCGGCAGAGCCGCGACTCGCGCGCGGGCGTCCCGCCGCGGCTCTGCTGCGTCACGAACTTCCCGCGCCCCGCGCCCGCGGGGACGAACTACGCCGCGCAGCAGTCGCCCGGCGCGGCCACCGACCCGCGCCCCCCGGCGGCCCCCCAGCCCGTCGCGCCCGCGGCGCGGCACGCGCGCGGGTACGCGCCGCCCTTCCGGCCTTCTCACCCGCCGCCCGCATACGTACAGCACGCCGCATTTCTGATCTAGACGCTTCGAGGCCGTAGTGTGTCCGCACGCGCCCCGCACGGAGGCGCGCAGGAGTCTTTCTGCGCACAAGCCACCGACGCGGGCCAACGTGCGCGGGGGACGCGCGCGGCCTTTCCTCGTCTCCCGCACAACCGGCAAAGGCAGACGGCGCAAGGCCCCCGCGCGCACGAGACGCGCGAAAGCCGGGAGGCCCGCGCCCCACGGTAAACCCACACGACCGACCCGGAGGAGTTATGAGCAAGCAGACGGACGCCCTACAGACGGGCAGGGAAGAGAAGAGGGCGCAGTTCGCGCAAGGCGACGCGGGGAAGAACAACTCGATCAAGCTTCTGGCCCTGGCGGCGGTGCTGCTCGTCGGCGTCGCGGCCTACGTGTTCGCGGGGCGCGGCGGCGGCGGCGCGGCCCCGGCGGCGGCGGGCGGCGGCGGGGCGCTCGAAGTGTCGAACGGCGAAGTCTCCGTCCCCGTCTCGGAGCTGAGCGGCAAGGCGCGCTTCTACGAGTACAAGACGGCGTCGGGCAAGAGCGTGCGCTTCTTCGCCATACGCAGCTCGGACGGCGTCTACCGCGCGGCGCTCGACTCGTGCGACGTCTGCTTCGCGGCGAAGAAGGGCTACCGCCAGGAGGGCGACGACATGGTCTGCAACAAGTGCGGCAACCACTTCCACTCCGCGCAGGTCAACGAAGTCCACGGCGGCTGCAACCCCGTCGGCCTCGAACGCAAGGTCGAGGGCGGCAGGCTCCGCCTGAGCGCGCGCGACCTCGAAGCCGGCGCGAGCTACTTTTAAAGAATCTCAAATTTCAAATCTCAAATCTCAAATTTGAGATTCTTCCGGAGGGTTTGGGATGCGCATCAGCACGATAGCCTGGGCCAACCTGCGGCGGCGCAAAGGCCGCGCGGCGCTGCTCGTCGCCGGCATCGGCATCGGCATCGCGACCGCCGTCGCGCTGCTCACGCTGAGCCGCTCGATACGCGAGGAGATCGGCCTTCAGCTCGACCAGTACGGCGCGAACATCGTCGTCGTCCCGAAGTCTGACGAGTTGGCCGTGGACTACGGCGGCGTCGCGGTCGCGGGCGTCGCCTTCGACGTGCGCCCGCTCACGGACGAGGACGCGCGCCGCATACGAGAGATTCCCTACGCGGCGCGCCTCGCCGTCGTCGCGCCGAAGCTGCTCGGCGCGGCCGAGGGCGAAGGCCGCCGCGTCGCGGTCGCCGGCGTAGACTTCGAGAGCGAGTTCGCCCTCAAGCGCTGGTGGCGTGTGGTCGGCGAGAAGCCGCGGGGCGCGGGCGAGCTGCTCGTCGGCCACGACGCCGCGCAGGCGCTCGGCCTTGTCGAGCCCGCGGCCGAAGACACTTCGCGCCCCGTCGCGCCCGCCGCCGCCGCGGACACCTTCGACGCCTCTCCGCGCGGCGTCGCGGCGGCCGGCGAGCACGCGGGGCACGCGGGGCACGCGGCGCAGCACTTCCGGCTCGTCCGCGACCGCCTCGCCCTGGGCGGGCGCGAGTTCCGCGTGGCGGGCGTTCTAACCCCTACGGGCGGGCGCGAGGACGCGCTCGTCTTCGGCCGGCTCGCGGAGGTGCAGACGCTCCTCGACATGCCCGGTCGCCTGAGCCTCGTCGAGGTGAGCGCGCTCTGCAAGGACTGCCCCGTCGAAGACATCGTCGGCCAGATTTCGCAGAAGCTCCCGGGCGCGCGGGTCTCGGCGCTCCAGCAGGCGGTGCGCGCGCGCGCCGAGACGGTCGAGCGCCTGACGCGCTTCGCCGGGGCGGTCTCGGGCGTCGTGCTGCTCGTCGGCGCGCTGATGATCTTCACGACGATGACGGGCGCCGTGGCCGAGCGGACGAAGGAGATCGGCGTGATGCGCGCCATCGGCTTCCGCCGCGCGCACATCGTCGCAGAGATGATGCTGGAGGTGCTGGCCGTGAGCGCGGCGGGCGGCGTCGCCGGCTGGGCGGCGGGCGCGCTCGCGTCGCGGCTGCTGATGCCTTACTTCAGCCAGACGGGCGCGGGGCCGGGACTCGACCCGCGGCTCGCGGGGCTGGCGCTCGTGGCCGCGCTCGCCGTGGGCGCCCTGAGCAGCCTCTACCCGACGCTGCGCGCCTCCCGGCTCGACCCGTCGGAGGCGGTGCGGCACGTCTGAGGAGTCGCCGGGGATGTCTTTCATCGAAGTCGAGAACGTGGGCAAGGTCTACCGCGGGGGGGCGGGCGCGCCCGAGACGCGCGTGCTCGAAGGCATCAGCTTCCGCGTCTCGGAGGGCGAGTTCGTCGCGCTGACGGGGCCTTCGGGGTCGGGCAAGACGACGCTGCTGACGGTCGTCGGCGCGATGAACCGGCCGACCGAGGGGCGCGTCGTCGTGGACGGCATAGACGTTTACGCGCTCTCCGAGGAGCGGCGCGCCGACTTCCGGCGCGAGTACCTCGGCTTCGTCTTCCAGCAGCACCACCTGATGCCGTACCTCTCGGCCGTCGAGAACGCGTCGCTGCCGCTGGCGACGGTGCGCGCGCCGTCGCGGCAGAAGCGCGAGCGCGCGATGGCCGTGCTGGAGAAGGTGGGGCTCGCGGACAAGGCCGCGCGTCTGCCGAACCAGCTCTCGGGCGGCGAGCAGGGGCGGCTGGCGATCGCGCGCGCGATAGTCAACGAGCCGCCGCTGCTGCTGGCCGACGAGCCGACCGGCGCGCTCGACACGCGCACGGGCGAGGAGGTGATGCGAGTCCTCCTCGACCTCAACGCGCGCGGGCAGACCGTCCTGCTCGTCACGCACAACCCCGAAACGGCGGCGCGCGCGGGCGGCATTCTCCGCATACGCGACGGCCGCGCGCCCGCCGTGTCGTTCGACGGCCGGCATATTCGCGCGGCGGCGGCGGCCGAGGCGTCGAAAAGTTAGCGCGGGTAGAAGTTCGAAAATTGACGAGAGCAAAGCTCTGACGACGGAGGAGGGTCGAAAATTGAGAAAGGCAATCTTGACGGCGGCGGCGCTCGCGCTTCTCGCGGCGTCCGCGGCGTGTGGTGCGGGCGGCGGCGGCGCGGGCGGCGCGGGGGGCGGCGGCGCGGGCGGCAAGGAGATCAAGAGCGGCACGGTCGGACGGATGACCGTCACGCTCGCCAACTCTGACGGCGTGCTCCGCCACGGCGAACAGAGCCTGACCGTCACCTTCAAAGACCAGTCGGGCAAGGCGGTGGACGTGGGCTCCGCCTCGCTCAACTTCTACATGCCGGCGATGGGCGCGATGGCGCCGATGAACGACGCGGCCACGCTCACCACGACCCCGACGCCCGGCGTCTACGACGCCAAAGTCAAGATCGAGATGATGGGCGAGTGGCAGGCGCAGGTCGCCTACGAAGGCCCCGCCGGCAGCGGCAAGGGCTCGTTCCCGGTGACGGCACAGTGAGGGGAGTAGACAGTAGTCAGTAGACAGTAGCGCCCCGCGCCGCCTGCTGTTGACGCCGACACGCGGACGACCCGCCTGCCGAAAGTTTTTCTACTGTCTACTGTCTACTGTCTACTGTCTACCGCTTCCATGATTTCAAAGCTCATCGAACTCTCGATGCGGAACCGCGCGCTCGTCGTGGCCCTGTACGCGGGGCTGGCGGGGTGGGGCTACTGGGCGCTGCTGGCGACGCCGATTGACGCGATACCCGACCTCTCCGACAACCAGGTCATCGTCTTCACCGACTGGCCGGGGCGCTCGCCGCAGGAGGTCGAAGACCAGGTCACGTACCCGCTCGTGACGAACCTGCAAGGGCTGCCGGGCGTGCGCGTGGTGCGCGCGTCGTCGGCCTTCAGCTTCTCGATGGTCAACGTCATCTTCGAGGACGACGTGGAGCTGTACTGGGCCCGCACGCGCGTCCTCGAACGCCTCAACCTCGTCGCCGCGCAACTGCCCGCGGGCGTGCGGCCGACGCTCGGGCCGGACGCGACCGGCGTCGGGCAGGTCTTCTGGTACACGCTGGAGAGCGACCGGCACTCCCTGCGCGACCTGCGGACTTTGCAGGACTGGTTCGTGCGCTACCAGCTCAACTCCGTGCCCGGCGTGGCCGAGGTCGCGTCGGTCGGCGGCTACGTGCAGCAGTACCAGGTGGACGTTGACCCGAACAAGCTCCGCGCCTACGGCCTGCCGCTCTCGGCGGTGGTCGAGGCGGTCGAGCGCTCGAACACGAACGTCGGCGGGAACGTCGTCGAGCAGGCGGGGCAGTGGGCGGTGGTGCGCGGGGTAGGGCTGATCGAGTCCACGGCCGACGTTGAGGACATCGTCCTCGGCGCGCACGCGGGGACGCCCGTCTACGTGAGGAACGTCGCGGCCGTGGGGCTCGGCAACGCCTTCCGCACGGGCGCGCTCGACCGCGACGGCCGGGAGGCGGTCGGCGGCGTGGTCGTCGCGCGCCACGGCGTCAACACGCTGGAGGTGATCGAGGCCGTCAAGAAGCGGCTCGAAGAGCTGAAGCCGGGGCTGCCCGCGGGCGTCGAGGTCAGGCCCTTCTACGACCGCACGCAGCTCATCGGGCGCGCGACCGACACGCTGAAGCGCGCGCTCATCGAGGAGCTGATACTCGTCACGCTGGCGCACATCATCTTCCTCGCGCACTTCCGCTCCATCCTCATCGTGACCATCCCGCTGCCGCTCGCGGTGCTCGTCTCGTTCCTGTTCATGAAGTACGCCGGCATCAGCTCGAACCTGATGTCTCTGTCCGGCATCGCCATCGCCATCGGCGTGCTCGTGGACGCCGGGATAGTCGTCACGGAGAACGCCTTCCGCTTCATCGAGCGGCGCGGCGTAGACCCGGGCGACCGCGCGGCCGTGTGGGAGGCGGTGCTGGATTCGACGAGGCTCGTCGGCCGCCCGGTCTTCTTCTCGATGGCCATCATCGTCCTCGCCTTCGTCCCGGTCTTCGCGCTGACGGGGCAGGAGGGGAAGCTCTTCCACCCGCTCGCCTTCACGAAGACGTTCGCGATGGTCGGGGCGACGCTCATCGCCGTCTCGCTCGTGCCCGTGCTCTGCACGCTGCTGCTCGGGGGCAAGTTTCACCCGGAGCGGTCGAACCCCGTGATGCGCCTCCTCGGCGCGGTCTACCGGCCGGTGCTCGGCTGGGCGCTGAACCACCGCGCCGCCACGGTCGCGCTGGCCGCCGCGCTCTTCGCGGGCGCGGTCTTCCTCGCCGCGGGCATCGGCAAGGAGTTCATGCCGCCCTTGAACGAGGGCGACCTGATGTTCATGCCCGTCACCGACCCGGCCGTCTCGATGGACGAGGCGCTGAGGATTACGAGCCTCCAGGACGAGATTCTGAAGTCGTACCCGGAGGTCGAGTGGGCGGTCGGCAAGGCCGGGCGCGCCGAGACCTCGACCGACCCCTCGCCCGTGAACATGACGGAGACCATCGTCCACCTCAAGCCGCGCGAGCAGTGGCGCGCCGGCCTGACGCGCGAGCGGATAGTCTCGGAGCTAGACGCGCGGCTCCGGCTGCCGGGCGTGACGAACATCTGGACGCAGCCCATCATCAACCGCATCGACATGCTCTCGACCGGCATCCGCTCGCAGGTCGGCGTGAAGATTTTCGGCAACGACCTCAAGACGCTCGAAGACCTCTCGCGCCGAGTGGCCGACGCGCTGCTGACGGTGCCCGGCGCGGCCGACGTCTACCCCGAGCAGATAGGCGGCTCACCTTACGTCGACATCAAGGTCAACCGGCAGGCGGCCGCGCGCTACGGCATAGAGGTCTCGACCATCCAAGACGCAATAGAGCGCGGCATCGGCGAGACGAACCTCTCCGTGACCATCGAAGGCCGCCGCCGCTTCCCCGTCCGCGTCCGCTACGCGCCGGAGTTCCGCCAGAGCCCCGAGGCCATAGCGCGACTGCCCGTCACCTCGCCGGCGGGCGCGCCCGTGCCGCTGGGTCAGCTCGCGTCAATCACGACGGCCGAGGGGCCGACGATGATTTCGAGCGAGAACGGGCTGCTGCGCGGCACGGTGCTTTTGAACGTGCGCGGCCGCGACGTGGGCGGCTTCGTGGACGAGGCGAAGGAGGCCGTCAACAGACAGGTGCGGATGCCGGCCGGCTACTACGCGCAGTGGAGCGGGCAGTACGAGAACCAGCAGCGCGCGCGCGACCGGCTGTTGATAGTCGTGCCGGTCGTGCTCGTCATCATCTTCGGGCTGCTCTACGTGACCTACGGCTCGGCGGTCGAGGCGGCGCACGTGCTCCTGGCCGTGCCGTTCGCGCTGACGGGCGGGGTCTACCTGCTCTGGGCGACGGGCTTCAACTTCTCGGTGGCCGTGTGGGTCGGCTTCATCGCGCTCTTCGGGACGGCGGTGCAGACGGGCGTGGTGATGGTCATCTATCTGGAGGAGGCGGTCGAGCGCAGGCGGCGCGAGCTGGGGACGCTGACGCGCGCGGCCTTGAAGGAGGCGGTGACGGAGGGCGCGCTGCTGCGCCTGCGGCCGAAGGTGATGACGGTCTCGACGGTGGTCGCGGGGCTCCTGCCCATCATGTGGTCTACGAGCGCGGGCGCGGAGGTGATGAAGCCTCTGGCGACGCCCGTGCTCGGCGGGATGGTTTCGAGCCTGCTGCACGTGCTGGTCGTGACGCCGGTCATCTTCTTCTGGCTGAGGGAGCGGGAGCTGAAAAAGGGCGCGCGTCACCCGCCGACCGAGACGGGCGAGGACGCCGCCGAGTTCGTCGAGCCGGAGCCGGCGGGTCGCGTCTGAAGGAAGCGGTGACGAAGATGAAGGCGAAGGGAAGTTATAAGAACTTTGCGGCGGCGCTGGCGCTCGCCCTGTCGTTAGGTGCCTCGGTCGCGGCGCAGACGGCGACGGACGTGCCGGCCGACGACCGGAGGCCGCGCGCGGGCGGGGCGGCCGTCGGGCTCTACTACGACCCCGCGGGCGGCGTGACGGCGGACGAGGCCGTCGCCCGCGCGCTCGCGTCGAACGGCGAGCTGCTGGCGCTGCGCAGGGAGGCCGAGGCCGCGCGCGCGCTCGTCCGGCAGGCGGGCACGCGCCCCAACCCGCGGCTCGACGTGTCGGGCTCGAAGGCGCTCGACATGCCCGACAGCCAGCTCATGGTCGAGGGCATGCTGCCGCTCGAACTCGGCGGCCGCCGCGCGGCGCGCGTGCGCGTGGCCGAGCGCGAGGCGGAGGTCAGGGAGGCCGTGCTCGCCGACCGCGAGCGCACGGTCGCCGCCGAGGTGCGCGCGAAGTTCGGCGAGGCGCTGGCCGAAGTCCTCAAGCTCGGCGTGACGGAAGACCTGCTGGGCAACAGCCAGCGCGGCTACCGCCTCGTCGTCGCGCGCGTGCTCGAAGGGCGCACGGCCCCGCTGGAGCAGAACCAGGTGCTCGTCGAGGTCAACCGCCTGCGCTCGATGCGCGAGGCCGGCCGCGGCAAGGCGGAGGTCGCGCTGCTGGAGCTGCGCAACCTGTTGGGCGCAGAGCCTTCCGAGCCCCTGAAGCTGCGCGGCGACTTCGACGGGCTGCTGGACCCGCTGCCCGCGCCCGCGGACGCGGCCGCGCGCGCCGTCGAAGCCCGGCCCGACGTGCTCGCCGCGCGCGCCGCCGAAAGTCTGGCCGCGGCGCGCGTCGAGGAGGCGCGCGCCGGCGGACGCGCGGACGCGGACCTCCGCGCCGGCTACCAGCGCATGAGCACGGGCTTCATGCTCAACGGCATAGACGAGCGCGGCCGCCTCGCGCCCGTCGAGAGCACTTCGAACTCCGTGACCTTCGGCGTCACGGTCACGCTGCCCGTGCGCGACAAGAACCTCGGGGCGATAGAGGCGGCGTCGGCCGAACTCGAAGCGGCGAGGCGCAGGCGCGAGTTTCTGGAGCTGACCGTGCGGCGCGAGGTGGCCTCGGCCTACGCCGCTTACGAGGCGGCGGCGCGCGCCTCCGAGATTTACCGCGTCGGCGTGCGCGGGCAGGCCGGCCAGAACCTCGCCGTCATCCGCAAGACCTACGAGCTGGGCTCGAAGACGCTCCTCGACTACATCGCGGAGCAGCGCCGCTACATCGAGCTTGAGAACGACTACGTGGACTCGGTACTGGCGGCCTACCTCGCGCGCGTGCGCGTCGCCGTCGCCTCGGCCTCGCCCGGCCTGACGGGGAAGTGAAGGGGGACTCGGGGGGGAAGATGGAAGAGAGGCCGGACACGAAGGAAGGGTTGACCGCCGAGAAGACCGTCGAGGTCGAAGCGGGCGCGGCCGCCGCGAGGCGCGTCGTCAGCGAGCGCGTGACGAAGACGAGACGGCCGAACACGAAGGCCGTCGTCGTCGTCGCACTCTTCGCGGCGGCGGCCGCGGCGCTCCTGCTCTGGTGGCTGAGCCGCGCGGGCGCGGGCGGCGGCGGCCGCGTCGTCACCGCGCCGCGCAACGTCACCTTCGACAGGCCCGCGGCGCAGGGCGGCGAGACGGCCGCGGCGCAGGGCGAAGAGGTGCTGACGCTCGCGCCCGACGCGGCGGCGCGCGCGGGCGTGAGGGTCGAGGCCGTCGGCGAGCGGCTCGCGCCCGAAGCCTCGCGGCAGTCGGCGGCGGGCGTCGTGCAGGCGAACGCTTACCGCTCGACGCCCGTCGTCTCGCTCGTCGGCGGGCGTCTGACGCAGGTCACGGCCGAGGCGGGGCAGGCCGTGCGGCGCGGGCAGCCGGTCGCCGTCGTCCTGAGCGACGAGCTGGCGACGGCGCAGTCGCGCTACCTCGGGGCGCGCGCCGAGCTGGAGGAGCACCACAAGCACCACCACCGCACCGAGCAGCTCGTCGAGATAGGCGCGGCCAGCCGCGAGGAGTTCGAGCAGTCGGCCTCGATGCTGAAGAAGGCCGAGGCCGAGCTGGCCTCGCTGCGGCAGAGGCTCCTGGTGCTCGGGCTCACGCCGCGGCGCGTCGAAGCCCTGAACTCGCCGTCGCAGGTCAGCTCGGAAATCTCGCTCGCCGCGCCCGTCGGCGGCACAGTCATCAGCCGCGCCGCAAACCCCGGCGAGGTCGTCGAGGCCAACAAGGAGATTCTGCGCGTGGCAGACCTCTCGACCGTCTGGGTCGTCGGGCAGGTGTTCGAGCGCGACCTCGCGCGGGTCGCGGTGGGGAGCGGCGCGAGCGTGACGAGCGACGCCTACCCGGGGCGCGTCTTCCGCGGCCGCGTCACCTACGTAGACCCGCAGCTCGACCCCGCGACGCGGACGGCGCAGGTGCGCGTCGAGTTGGCGAACCCGGGGCAGGCGCTCAAGCTCGGGATGTACGTCAACGTCGGCTTCGGCGCGCTGGGGGCGGCCGAGGCGACCGCGCCCACGGTGCCGGCCTCGGCCGTGCAGACGGTCGGCGGCCGGCAGGTCGTCTTCCTCGCCACCCCCGACCCGAACGCCTACGTCGTCCGACCCGTCCGCCTGGGCGCGGAGGCCGCGGGGCGCTACCCCGTGCTGGAAGGCTTGACGGTCGGCGACCGCGTCGTCGCCGAAGGCAGCTTCATGCTCCGCGCCGAGTGGCTCAAGCTCCACCCGGGGGGGAAGTAAGGGGAGTGGGCGGCGGGCGGTAAAAACAAGTAGACAGTAGACAGTAGACAGTAGATAGTAGGCCCCGCTATGCGCGGGCCGAAGACGATAGGCGCGGCGTCCGGGCGGCAAAAGTTTTTCTGCTGACTACTGTCTACCGCCCGCCGAAGTTCTACTGACTACTGTCTACCGCCCGCCGACTGCCTGCTTCTTTCGAACGATGCGCGAGAGGGCGATTGCCGAGTTCCACGAGCTGCTGGCTTCGGACGGGAGTCTGGGGGCGGGGCTGTTCGCGCGCCTGCGCGAACAGATGCGCGCGCGGCGCCTGCTCTACGGCGCGCGCGAGATCGGCGTCAGCCTGAGGCCGCACTTTCTGGACGCCGCGCAGTACGAACGGCTCGCGCGCGTCTCCGAGACGCTCTCCGGCGCGTTCGAGAAGCTGTCGCGCGTGATGACGGAGGAGCCGGCGCTCCTCGGGCGCGTCGGGATGACGGGCGAGGAGGCGGAGCTGGCGCGCGTCGAGCCGGGCTACCGCTGCCCCGCGGTGACGACGCGGCTCGACGCCTTCGTCCACGGCCGGGAGGTGAAGTTCGTCGAGTACAACGCCGAGAACCCTTCGAGCCTCGTCGATCAGGGCGGCCTGAACGAGGTCGCCTTCGAGGTGCCGGCGATGCGGGCGTTCGCCGAGCGCTACCGGCTGCGGCAGTTCGACCCGCCGGCCGCGCTCCTCTCGTCGCTCGTCGAGACCTACGCCGAGTGGTCTGGGCGGCGCGCCGTCCCGAACGTCGCGATAGTTGACTGGGACGGCCTGCCGACGGCGCACGAGTTCGAGCTGCTGCGCAGCTACTTCGCCGCGCGCGGCGTGCCCACCGCCGTCTGCACGCCGGACGAGCTGGAGTACGACGGCGAGACTCTGCGCCGCGGCGACTTCCGCGTCGATTTAGTTTACAAGCGCGTCATCCTTCACGAGCTGCTCGCGCGCGGCGGCGCGTCGTACACGCTCCTGCGCGCCTACCGCGACCGAAGTGTCTGCCTCGTCAACTCGCCGCGCTGCAAGCCGCTGCACAAGAAGGCGGCCCTCGCGCTGCTGACGGACGACGAGTGCGCGCGCCGGTTCAGCGAGGCCGAGAGGGAGGTCATACGCGAGTGCGTGCCGTGGACGCGGCGCGTGGCCGAGGGGCGGACTACGCGCGGCGGCGAAAGCGTCGACCTGCTCGAACACCTCCGGCGGCGGCGCGCGGAGTTCGTGCTCAAGCCGAACGACGACTACGGCGGGCGCGGGCTGGTGCTGGGAGCGCGCGCGACGGAGTCGGAGTGGGACGAGGCGTTGGGGCACGCGCTCGAAGCCGACTACGTCGCGCAGGAGGCGATAGAGCTGCACACCGAAGACTTCCCCGTCTTCGGCGAGGCCGCGTGGGGCCTCCGGCCGATGTACGTGGACACGAACCCGTTCCTCTTCCGCGGCCGCGCGGAGGGCGCGCTGGTGCGCCTCTCCGGCTCGCCCGTCGTCAACGTCACCTCCGGCGGCGGCGAGGCCGGCCTCTTCGTCCTCGAAGAAAGTCCCGGCGGCTGAACCCTTCCTCAACACCTTCTCAACAATTCGGGGCGGCGGCGGGTGTTATAGTAGTCGGCACGGTCTCGCTACGTTCGCGCACTTTATGTCCCTGATACTGTTCCCGAAGCCGACGACCATCCTGTACATCGCCGCCATCGGGACGGCGTCGGGCGTCATCGTCGTCTACCTCTTCTGGTGGGCGGTGTCGCGCTACAGGATTTTGACGGCGCGCGAGCGCCCGCTGCGCTCGCGCAAGGCGTCGCTCTGGCGCGACCCGGGCGAGGTCGAGCGGCTCGACTTCCGCGGCGGCCCCGGCGGCCGGGAGCGCGAGCCGCGCCCGCCCTTCCGCTTCGTCGAGGAGCACGCGACGGGCTCGAACCCCTGCATGACCGTGCGCGACGCGCGCGACTTGCGCTGGCGCGTGAAGTGGGGCGACGAGGTGAAGAGCGAGACGTTCTCGACGCGGCTGGCGTGGGCGGCCGGCTACCACGTCGAGGCCGCGTACTACGTCGCCGAGGGGCACATCCACGGCGCGGAGAACCTCGGGCGCGCGCGCTCGTGCGTCGCCGAGGACTTCAGCTTCAAGGACGCGCGCTTCGAGCTGGACGAGGAGGGCGTGCGCAAGCTCTTCGACGAGCACGGCTGGTCGTGGGACGACAACCCTTTCGTCGGCACGAAGGAGCTGGCGGGCCTGAAGGTGCTGCTGATGCTCGTCTCGAACTGGGACAACAAGGACGTGCGGGACGTGGCGCGCGGCTCGAACACGGCCATCTTCGAGCACGCGCTGGCGGACGGGACGACGGAGGCGCGCTACCTCATCATCGACTGGGGCGCCTCGATGGGGAAGTCCGGCAGCCCACTGACGCGCACCAAGTGGGACTGCGAGGGGTTCGCCGCGCAGAACGCGGACTTCGTGCGCGGCGTCAGCGGCGGCCTCGTCGAGTGGGGCTTCACGGGGCAGCGCACCGACGAGGCGACGGAGGGCATCAGGGTCTCGGACGTGCGCTGGCTCAACTCCTACCTCGGCCGCGTCACCGACGGCCAACTGCGCGAGGGGCTGCTCGCCAGCGGCGCCACGCGCGAGGAGGCCGACTGCTTCACGCGCGCCCTGCGCGAGCGCATCGAACGGCTCGCGCGCGTCGCCCAACTCGGCGACGACTACCGCGCGGCCTGAGTCTCGGGACAAAATTTAACCACAGGGGCACGGGGCACGGCTTGAAGACTTATTGCTTCAAGCCGTGCCCCGTGCCCCTGTGGTTAAACCCGCTCGCCTTAACTCCCCTCAAGTGCGTGGGGGCAGGACGTAGAGCAGGACGGCGACGTAGTGGCAACAGCTCCCGCCGAGGACGAAGAGGTGCCAGATGGCGTGGTGGTGCGGGACGCGCCGGGCCGCGAAGAAGAAGACGCCGGCCGTGTAGGCCACGCCGCCCGCCGCTATCCACGCCAGCGCCCCCAGGGGGACGAGCGCCAGTATCGGCTTGACGGCGACGACGCACAGCCACCCGAGCGCCACGTAAGACGCGACGGCCGCCGGCCGGTAGCGCCCGCCGAAGATCAGCCGGAAGAGGATGCCCGCCAGCGCGAACCCCCACACCAGCCCGAACAGCGTCCAGCCCCACGGCCCGCGCAGCGTGACGAGCGTGAAGGGCGTGTACGTCCCGGCGATGAGCAGGTAGATGCCGCAGTGGTCGAGGACTTGCAGCAAGCGCTTGGCGCGGGGCGAGCGCGCCCCGTGGTAGAGCGTCGAGGCGAGGTAGAGCGCGACGAGCGACGCGCCGTAGACGGCGCAGCTCACCACGTGCCACGCGTCGCCGCGCGTCCACGCCAGCGCGACGAGCACGACGAAGCCCGCCACGCTCAGCGCCAGCCCGACGCCGTGCGTCGCGCAGTTGGCAAGCTCCTCGACCGAAAGCCTCTCCTCGGCACGCGTCGACATCGCCACCCCTCGCGCCCCCGAAAAATGAAAAGGGGAGCCGGGCACATTCTAACGCCGGCCGTCTTCTTCTAAAAGGCTTTCGCGCGTGAGGGTCAGGCGGCGCGCGCCTCGCGCGTCTTCTCAAGGAGGGCATCGAGGATGCGGTCGGCGGCGCGGCCGTCCCAGAGCGGCGGGACGCGCCGGGCTTCGGAGCGCGCGTCGCGCGAGAGCGCGGCCTCGGCCTCCGAGACTATCCGCTCCTCGTCCGTGCCGACGACGCGGTTCGTGCCCAGCTCGACCGTCACGGGGCGCTCCGTGTTCTCGCGCAGCGTCAGGCACGGGATGCCGAGCGCCGTCGTCTCCTCCTGTATGCCGCCCGAGTCGGTCAGTACGAGGCGCGCGCCGCTGTAGAGGCGCAGGAAGTCGAGGTAGCCGAGCGGCTCGGTCAGGCGCACGCCGCCGCCCGCGTCGAGCCCGAACCCCTCGATGTTGCGGCGCGTGCGCGGGTGGACGGGGAAGACGACGGGCAGGCGGCGGCCGACGCGCGCGAGCGCGGAGAGTATCCGGCGCAGCACGTCGGGCGAGTCCACGTTCGATGGGCGGTGCAGAGTGACGACGGCGTAGTCGCGCCCCTCGACGCCGAGCCGCGCGCGCACGTCCGAGGCGGCGGCGAGGTGTACGTGCTTGAGCAGCGAGTCGATCATCACGTTGCCGACGAAGCGGATGCGCTCGGGGGGGACGCCCTCGGCGAGCAGGTTGCGGTCGCCGTCCTCGGAGGGTGTGAGCAGGAGGTCGGAGATTTGGTCTGTGAGGAGCCGGTTGATCTCCTCGGGCATCGCGCGGTCGCGGCTGCGGAGCCCCGCCTCGACGTGTGCTACGGGCACGCCGAGCTTCGAGCAGACGAGCGCGCAGGCGAGCGTCGAGTTCACGTCGCCGACGACGAGCACCCAGTCCGGCCTGTGTTCGAGGACGACCGGCTCGAAGCGCTGCATGACGGCGGCCGTCTGCTGCGCGTGGCTGGCGGAGCCGACGCCGAGGTGCACTTCCGGGTCGGGGAGCCCCAGGTCGCGGAAGAAGTCGTCGCTCATCCGCGCGTCGTAGTGCTGCCCCGTGTGCACCACGAGCGGGGCGAACTCCCCCGCGCGCCGCCGCATGGCCTCGACGATGGGCGCGACCTTCATGAAGTTCGGCCGCGCCCCCACGACGTTGATGACTTTGAGCACTATTCGTAAGCCTTGCTGCGGTGACGCACGGCAACCACGCGCACCGCCCGCGCCGCGTCGTCTATTTCGTACAGCACCCGCCAGTCACCGACACGCACGCGCCAGAGGCTCACTTGGTTAACCAGCTTGCGGCAGCCCGCCGGCCGCGGCTCCGTTGCGAGCGCGTCTATTTCTCTCGCGACGCGTGTGAGTACGGCGCGGTCGAGCCTGTCGAGGTCGCGGCCGGCTCCGCGCGTAATGACGACCGTATAGCGCTCAGCCGTCAAGGCGGCCCTCTCGGTGCAGCCGCTCCTTCACAGCCTCCCACGACTCTGTGGGCTCGCCGCCGCGCTCCTGGGCCAGCATCCCGTCGTAGATGTCCTCCCAGAGTTCGCCCCACTCTTCGAGGTCGAGCAGGACGGCGACCTTGCGGCCGTCCGTGTCCGTCACGAACTGAACGCCTTTGACTGTCATGGCGCCTCCCGGTTTCTCGCTAAAGCCTGATGATCTTGGCGCAGCTCTGGCGGCGCTGGTCGCGGGACAGCGCGTTGCGCGTGTCCACGATGAGCTTCGAGAGGCGGCAGATGCGGCCGTAGTCGACGCCGGAGTGGTCTGTGACGATGAGCGTGCAGTCGGCCGCCTCAAGCGCCTCGTCCGTCAGCTCCGAGGAGCGCAGCGGCTCGCCGCCGCCCTCCGTGTGCGCCTCGTCGAAGCGCACCTCGGAGACGAACGGGTCGTGGTAGGAGACCTCGGCGCCCTTCGCCCGCAGCCGGTCGATGATGGAGAGCGCCGGGCTCTCGCGCACGTCGTCGATGTCCTTCTTGTAGGCCACGCCGAGGACGAGCACGCGCGAGCCCTTCAGGGACTTCTGCTCGTCGTTGAGCGCGTCGGTGACGAGCGTCACCACGTGCTCGGGCATCCTGCTGTTGACCTCCTCCGCCAGCCCGATGAAGCGCGAGTCGAAGCCGTGCTGGCGCGCCTTCCACGAGAGGTAGTGCGGGTCGAGCGGGATGCAGTGGCCTCCGATGCCGGGGCCGGGGTAGAAGGCCATGAAGCCGAACGGCTTGGTGGCCGCCGCCCGGATGACCTCCCACGTATCGATGCCGAGGTGGTAGCAGAGGCGCGCCATCTCGTTCGCCATGCCGATGTTCACGGCGCGGAAGGTGTTCTCCAGCAGCTTCGCCGCCTCGGCCACGCGCGCGGAGCTGACGGCGTGCACGTCGCGGACGATGAGGCCGTAGAGCGCCGCCGCCACCTCGGTCGAGTCGTCCGTGCAGCCGCCGACGACCTTCGGGATGTTGTCGGTGTGGAACTGCGGGTTGCCGGGGTCGACGCGCTCGGGGCTGAAGGCGAGCAGGAAGTCTTCGTCCAGCTTCAGGCCGCGCTCCTCGAACATCGGCAGCAGCACCTCGTCGGTCGTGCCGGGGTAGGTGGTGGATTCGAGGATGACGAGCTGGCCGCGCCGCAGGCGCTTCTGTATCTCGCCGGCGGCGGCGAGGATGTATGAGATGTCGGGCTCCTTCGTCTTCCGCAGGGGCGTCGGGACGCAGATGATGATGGCGTCGCAGGCCGACAGCTCGTCGAAGTCGGTCGTCGCGTGCAGGCGCTCGGCCCTCACCGCGTCCGCCAGCGCCTCGGAGGCCACGTCGCCGATGTAGGACTCGCCGCGGTTGATCGACTCGGCCTTGCGCGCGTCCACCTCGAAGCCGACGGCGCGCAAGCCCTTGCGCGCGAACTCGACCGCCAGCGGCAGGCCGACGTAGCCCAGCCCGATGACGCCCACCCGGGCGCCCTTCGCCTCGACGAGGCGCTTGATATCTTCTTTGACCATGATTCTTCCGTTTGTCTTATCCGAAATGCTTCCGAAATGTTTTCGACGGGATTAAAGCGTCGGACTTCATTCGCGTGCGGCAGGAGTGCGTTAAAGGACTCGCCACATGGAAGACTATGGAAGGCGCGCCGTGGCTGTCAAGCGCGAAGCCCGCCCGCGGCGGGCGCGTCCGGCTTGACAGTGCCGCGCCGCGCGTAACAATATGCGCCGCCTTCGCAAAAGACTTCGGACGGACTTGCGGGAAAGAACACTGCATGGCGACAACTTCGACCGCCGCCGGCGCCGACGCCGAGCGCGGGCACCTGGAGCGCGGGCTCGGGCTGCTCGACGCCTCGATGATCGTCGTCGGCTCGATGATCGGGTCGGGCATCTTCATCACGTCGGCCGAGAGCGCGCGGCTGGTGGGCGCGCCGGGGTGGCTGCTGGCGGCGTGGGCGCTGGCCGGGCTGCTGACGGTGACGGGCGCGCTCTGCTGCGCCGAGCTGGCGGCGATGATGCCGAGGGCGGGCGGGCAGTACGTCTTCCTGCGCGAGGCTTACGGGCCGGCGGCGGGCTTCCTCTTCGGGTGGTCGCTCTTCATCGTCATCCAGACGGGGACGATAGCGGCCGTCGCCGTGGCCTTCGCGCGCTTCACGGGCGTGCTCGCGCCGTGGGTCTCGTCGGAGAACTACCTCGTCCGCCCCCTGAGGCTCACGGGGACCTACGCCGTCTCGCTCTCGACCGAGCAGCTCGTCGCCGTCGCGCTCATCCTCCTGCTCACCTTCACGAACACGCTGGGCCTGAAGACGGGCCGCCTCATCCAGAACGCGTTCACGTTCACGAAGACGGCGGCGCTCGCCGGGCTCGTCCTCGTCGGGCTCCTGCTGGGGTGGAGCCGCGCCAGCTCCGCCTACGCCTCCGACTGGTGGAACCCGTGGGCGAACGGCTGGGCGCCGCAGGCGGCGCAGCCGGGGCTGGAGGCCGCGGGCGGGCTGGCGCTCCTGATGCTGCTGGGGCGCGCGATGACGGGGCCGCTCTTCGCGCAGTCGGCGTGGAACAACGTGACGTTCACGGGGAGCGAGGTGCGCGACCCCGGCCGCAACCTCCCGCGCGCGCTGCTCGCGGGCTGCCTCGCGGTCGTGGGGCTCTACCTGCTGGCGAACCTGGCCTACGTGGTGACGCTGCCGCTCGGCGTCATGCAGAGGCCGCCGAACAGCATCGCGACGGCGACGATGAGCGCGGCTTTGGGCCCCGCGGGCGTCACGCTGATGGCGGCCGGCATCATGGTCTCGACCTTCGGGTGCAACAACGGGCTGATACTGGCGGGCGCGCGCGTCACCTACGCGATGGCCTGCGACCGGCTCTTCTTCCGCGCCGCGTCGCGCCTCAACTCGCGCCGCGTGCCCGCCTTCGCGCTCGCGGCGCAAGGGGTGTGGGCGGCGCTGCTCACGCTCCCGCGCACGGTGACGACGGCGGCGAACGCGCAGACGGGCGCAGCCGAAATCAGGTACGGCAACGTCTACACGCAGCTCCTCGAATACATCATCCCGGCCGACCTCGTCTTCTACGTGCTGATGGTCGCCGCCGTCTTCGTCCTGCGCCGCAAGGCGCCCGCCGCCGCGCGCCCGTACCGCACGCCCGGCTACCCGCTCGTCCCGGCCACTTACGTCCTGCTCGCCACCCTCCTCGTCTTCGATCTCGTCTACCTCGCGCGCGCGACCTCCGGCATCGGCTTCCTCCTCGTCCTCACCGGCCTGCCCGTCTACCTCGCCTGGAGGAAGGGGAGCAGGGGAGTAGTAGACAGTAGACAGTAGACAGTAGGCAGTAGAAGAAAACAGAAGCGGCGCGTCCCGGCTGATGCTCAGGACGCGCCGCCCGTTCTTTACCTACTGTCTACTGTCTACTGTCTACTGTCTACTCCCTACTGCCTACTCCCCTCCCTCACTTCGCCCACTCGTCCGTGACGGCCGCTTCGACCTTGACGGGCACGTCGCGGACGTACTCCTCGCCGGCCGCGCACATGGCGCCCTCGACCACCCGGGCGAACTCCTCCGCGCCCGGCTCCGGGCACTCGACGACCACCTCGTCGTGGATGACGTTGACGACGCGCGCCTCCGTCCCCTTCAGGCGGTCGTGCAGCAGCCTGAGCGCGCGCTTGATGATGTCGGCCGAGCTGCCCTGGATGGGCGCGTTCTTGCCGTTGCGCTGGGCGAGGGAGGCGGCCTGGCGGTCTTCGGGGTCGAAGTTGAAGCGGAAGAGGCGGCCGGCGACGGTGCGCGGGGCGGTGCGCTCGCGGACGGCCTTGAAGCCCGCGTCGCGCAGCCACGCGTCGAGCTGGCGGTAGGTCGAGAAGTAGCGCTTGAGGAGGTCTTCGGCCTCCGACTCCTTCAGGCCCGTCAGGAGCGCGAAGCGGCGCGCGCCGATGCCGTAGACGACGCCGAAGTTCAGGCGCTTGGCGAAGTCGCGCTGCTCCTTCGACACCTCTTCGAGCTTGACGCCAAAGACCTGCGCCGCGGTCACGCGGTGGAGGTCCGCGCCCGAGCGGAAGGCTTCGACGAAGCCGGCGTCCTTCGTGAAGTCTGCGAGGATGCGCAGCTCGATCTGCGAGTAGTCGGCGTCGATGAGCTTCCGCCCCGACGGCGCGCGGAAGCAGCGGCGCATGTCGAAGGCGTGGGGCACCTGCTGGACGTTCGGGTCGGTGCAGCTCATGCGCCCGGTCGGCGCGCCGATCTGGTGGAAGTGGGAGTGGATGCGGCCGGTCTCTTTGTTGACGGATTCGAGCAGCGTCTCGCCGAACTTGAGGGTCTTCTGGAGCGTGCGGTAGTCGAGGATGTTGCGGACGACCTCGAACTTCAGGGCGAGCGGTTCGAGCTTCCAGTTGCGCGTCGAGTCGGGTATCTCCTCGCCCTCGGGGAGCACGCGGCGGAGCGCGCGCGTGAGCTGGACGTGCGAGTCGAGGTTGAGACGGGCGCGCTGGGGGCCGAAGAGCGACTGCTGGGCGGGCTCCTCGGCCAGCGCGTCCTGCAACTTCTCGTGGAGCACGTCGCGCTGCTTCTCGATCTCCTTGAGCTTGGCGCGCCAGCAGTCCTGTTCGAGGTGGACGCCGGCCAGCTCAAGCTCGGCGAGCGGGACGACGCACTCGAACTCCAACTGCGCCGTGCGCGTCAGGGAGTTGGCGCGCAACTGTTCGACGAGCTTCGCGCGCAGCGGGAGCATGAGCGCCGCGTCGCGCGCGGCGTATTCGAGCTGCGCGGCCGAGAGCGCGCTGCCCCAGTCGCTCACCTGCTGCGTCTTGTCCACGGCCTCGCCGAGGTAGCGCTCGGCGACCGAGGCGAGCGAGTGCCGGTCCTCCTGCTCGCCGGCCGAGACGAGCTGGCTGGCGAGCAGCGTGTCGAAGAGGCCGCCGCGCTCGACCGCGTCGCGGTTCTCCGCGCCCGAGTCGAAGTCGCCGCACAGCTCGACGCCGAGGTAGTGCCTGACCCACTTCGCGTCGAACTTCGCGTTGTGCGCCACCTTGACGGGGGCGGTGGCGGCGAGCAGGCGGCGCAAGGGGGCGAGCGATTCGGCGTTGCGCGCGCGCTCGCGCCGCTGCGCGAGGTCGCCTCCGCCGGCGAAGGCGTCGAGGTCGAAGAGGTAGACGGGCTCGCCCGCGGCGGCGAGCTGGACGAGGCGGACGCGTCCGTCGAAGGGCGAGAGCGAGGTCGTCTCGGTGTCGAACCCGACCTCCGCGCAGCCCGCGAGCCGCCCGCAGGCGGCGGCCAACTCCTCCGCGGTCTCGACGAGTCTGTAGTCGGTCTCCTGCATCTCTTAAAAAAGTATGAGCCTGTAAGCTACCTGAAAAACGCGGCGCTGTCATGTGGGGGAGCGGGAAGTGGGAAGTAGACAGTAGACAGTAGACAGTAGACAGTAGACAGTAGATAAGAGAAGGGCGGCGCGTCTCAGCCAACAGCCGGGACGCGCCGCTTCTGTTTTCTTCTACTGTCTACTGTCTACTGTCTACTGTCTACTTCCTACTGCCTACTCCCCTCACGGCAGCAGGACGTGCATGTGGTTGTTGTGGTCGAGGGTGGCGCGCACGAGGCCGGCGGAGACCAGCTCGGGGTCGTCGAAGTAGACGACCGCGGCGGGGCTCGTCCGGTGGATGAGTTCGATAAGCTCGCGGGTCAGCTCGCGCGAGTAGTTCGGGGCGTAGATGTTGGTCGGCTCGGCCGCGCCGTTGTTCGTCAGGGGCCAGATGTCGGCCTCGCGGCCGTCCTGGTGGTCGCCGCCGTGGCCGGGGAAGGGGCCGCCGCCGCGCAGGCTCATGTCCGCGACGACGAACTTCTGCCCGGGGTGGCGCGCGGCCCACTGGCCCGCGACATTCCGCAGGAGTTCGACGAACTCCGCGCGCCCGAAAGCCTGCGACGCGTCGCGGCCGAACAGCACGTAGCCCGGCCCGTCGGGCGCGAGCTGCGCGAGTATCTCGGGGTCGCCGCCGGGGTTGGGCGGGCCGATGGGCCTGCGCGCCGTCGGCGTGCCCGTGTTGCGCCGGAGCTGCCCGGCCCGGGCCACGAAGTCGGCCGCCGCCTTCCCGTCGCCGAGCTTGCCGGCGAAGAACGCGGCCGCCCTCACGTACTGGTCGGAGAGCGCCTCGGGGTCGTCGCGCAGCACGTCCTCCCAGATGGCGACGGCCGCGCGGTAGTGCGGCTCCGCCTTCGCGCGCGCGTCGCGCCGGTCGGGCGGGGCCGCCGCGCCGCCGCCGCCGCCGTCGGACTCGGCCAGCGCGACGTAAAGCTCCGCAAGGTCGACGTGGACGTTCGCGGCGTTGAGCCTGTAGTACCTGCCCTTCGACGCCGCGACGCCGTCGACGAGCGCCGCGAGCTGTTCGTAACGCATGGCGGCCGCCGCGTAGTTCCTCTCGTCTTCGAGCGCGTGCGCGAGGCTGTCGAGCGTGCCGACGGAGTCGGGGCCGAGCCGGCCGCGGGTCATGACCTCGGTCTGCAGGGCCGACTCGAAGAAGGCGGCGGCGCGGTCGTGGCGTTCGAGGCGGCCGTTGAGGTCGCCGAGGTTGTAGAGCACCCACGCGCGGTTCTCGTGCCCCTCCACGTCGTCGCCCGTCAGGCGGTAGAACTCGTTCAACTCGCGCTCGGCCATCTCCATCTCGTAGCTCTGGATGTGTGTGAGCGCGTTGCGGCTCTTCTGAAGCTTCTGGCGGGCGGCCTCGACGCGCTCCTGCGCCCCTTCGGCGCGCCGCTCGGCGCGGACGGCGAAGACGAGCGCGCCCAGAGCGCCGAGGAAGACGACGCCGAGCACGGCGGCGACGAGGC
>DASVWB010000469.1:0-2583 GCA_036389815.1 Pyrinomonadaceae bacterium
TGCCGTCGTTGCCGAGGATGAGGTAGTGCATGAGCGCCCACGCCTCCGCGTAGAAGAGCCCGCGCGTCTCGTGCTTGTTGCGGTCGAGCGAGTACTGCGTGACGGCGAAGAGCTGCGCGAGCGGCATCAGCTTCTGCTCGCGCAGCCGGTAGATGTGGTGGTCGATGAGGAGGCCGAGGTGCACCTTGCGGTCGTCCTCGACGGCGAAGGTGCTGTAGTACTCGGCCAGCCCCTCGTTGAACCACGCCGGCACCGCGCCGCGGCCCAGAGAGTTCTCGACGAGGAGGTGGACGTACTCGTGGTAGATGGTGCTGAAGGGGCTCTCCGCGCCGCGCTCGGTCGTCAGCGTGATGTAGTTCACGTCCTCGCCCGGCTGGAAGTAGCCGGCCACGGCCACGGTCTTGCCGTCGGCCACGGGCTTGAAGGGCTTGTAGGAGCTGTCGCTCTTGAAGACGACGACGGTCGTCGGGACTGGCGTGTTGAAGGTGACGCCGGGGAAGAGGCGCGTGAAGACCTCGCGGAACTGTTCGAGGCGGGTGGCGACCTGCCGAATCTCCTTCTCGGGGGCGTTGCCGACGAGGAAGAAGTTCTGCGAGCGGACGCTCGTCCACGTGTCCTTGGCGGCCGCCGCCTGCGCCGCGAGCAGCAGGCCGAGCGCGGCGACGACGGCGCGCGTGCGTTGGTTCTTCATGGCCTTACCGTTACCAGCGCGGCCCCAGCTCGAAGGCCGTGACGGCCGGGGCGCTGTAGCCGGCCGCGCCGCGGTTCTCGACGCTCACGGTGACGCGGCCGGGGCCGAAGCCTTTCGGCAGGCGGACGATGACCGACTCGTGCGAGAAGAGGCGGAAGTCTTCGCGGCCGAGCGTCACGTCGCCGCGCCCCTCCTGCCCGAAGCGCACGCGCAGGTGCTTCGGGTCGGGGTCGAGCCCCGTCGCGCGGATGGTGACGTAGCGCGCCGAAGGGTCGTAGACGGGCCGGACGCGCGGGCCGGCCGGCTGCGCCGCCGCTATCTGCCGGAGCTGCGACAGCTCGGCGGCCGAAGACTCGGCCGCGCCGAGCAGCACGGGCGCCAGCGCCTCGGCGACCACCTCGACCTCGGCCGCCTCGCTCGCGGCGCCCTCGTAGTCGGCGCGCGCCGGGTTGAGGAGCCTGACGCGCACGGTGCCCGTCACGCCTTCGGGCGCGCGCGCTATCAGCAGCACGGGCGCGTCCGCGGGCGTCGAGGGGTCGCGCACGGCGCTGTTCAGCTCGGGCTCGACCTTGAAGCTCGACACGCCGTCCGCCGTCTCGAAGAGCACGGCGGCCTTCGACGGGTCGGGGTCGAGCGCGCGGCGGCGGTCTACGGAGATCATCAGGGGCTGGCCGGCGCCGACCCGCCGCGGCGTGACGGCGAGCATGCGCGGCGCTGCCTCCTTCGGCGCCTCGTAGGCGCGCGCGGCGTCGGTGACGGTGACGGGCACGAGCGCGGGCTCGCCCGTCTGGCCGGCGGCGCGCAGGGAGACCTCCAGCTCGGCCTCGCCGGGCGCGAGCAGTTCGGGCACGTCCACCTCCAGCGCGTCGCGCGCGGGGCTCAGGCGGAAGCCGCCGCCCGGCAACTCCTGCCGCCCGCCTTCGCGGTGGACGACGCGCGCGGGGGCGTCGTAGAAGGCTTCGCCCTGCTTGAAGCGCACGAGCACGCCGGACTCCGCGTCGTCGGGGTCGGCGAGCGGGCGGACTTGAATCTCGACGCCCTTCGCGCCGCGCTCGAACTTGAGCCCGAGCCGCGCGCGCGTGGCCGCGGCGCCCGCGCGCGGCGGCGGGGGCAGCCCCGCGGGCCCGATGGTGATGACGCTCGCGCCGCCGACGGCCGGGCGCGGGGGGCGCTCGACGACGTTGAGCCGGGCGGGCGCGCTGCGCCGTCCGCGGTAGGAGACGACGACCTCGGCCTCGCCCGCGTGCAGCCCCTTCGGCACGGCGAAGGTCAGCCCGAGGTATGATCTCATCGTCGCCCCGAGCGCCCCGCCGTCCGCCGGCCGCGACTCCCTGACCATGACGGGCGCGACCGTGCGCGCGCGCGCCGTCACGGTCGCGCCGTCCTGCGGCAGGAGGATTTGCAGCGTGTCGCCCGCGGGCGGCGAGATGAAGCGCTCAGTGAAGCCCTCGACCCGCAGCTCCACTATCTGCCCCGGCGCGGCGCGGTCGTAAGGCGCGACCTCCGTGATGCGCAGGCCGCCCGCGTCCTGCGCCGGCGCCGGCGCGAAGAAGGCGAGCGTGAAGAAGAGCAGTGCCGGCAGTTGTCTGAGGGTGGTGAGTCTCATCGTTTCCTTTCCCTGTCGAATGTCTGCGGGGAGGGCTCCGCGCGGCGGGTGCGCGGGGCCGAAAACGTGTTCCGGGGGGACGGCCGAGATTATAGGTTCGCCCCGCGCCCGACTTCAAGAAGGGTCGGGCGCGGGGCGGAAAGCGAAAGCCCCCGGCCTGCGCGGCGCGGGGGCTCGCCTCTTGCGAGTCTCGCGGCGGACTTAAGCCCGTCCCTCGCGCCTACTCGCCGCGCGGGCCCGCGCCGCGCCGCAGCAGCGCCCAGCCGGCGGGGAGCGCCGCGGCCGC
>DASVWB010000470.1:0-7770 GCA_036389815.1 Pyrinomonadaceae bacterium
TGCCCACGCTCCAGCAGGCGGCCGCGCGCCTCCAGGTGCTCGACAAGCTGATCGAGCGCGAGGTGCTCTACGCGCGCGCCCAGAAGGAGAAGACCGTCCCGACCGACGACGAGGTGACGACCTTCGTCAACCAGCAGAAGCAGCAGACGACCGAGGAGCAGTGGCAGAAGGGGCTCAAGGAGAACAACCTCACCGAGGAGCAGGTGAGGGATGAGGCGCGCAAGGACCTCGCCATCCGCAAGCTCCAGGAGAAGCTCTACGGCAAGATCACCATCCGCCAGCAGGAGATCGCCGACTTCTACAACACGAACCGCGAGCAGTTCGTCAACCCGCGCGGCGTCTCCCTCGCCGACATCGTCGTCGACCCCGGCGACAGCGGCGGCGCCTTCCGCGACGACGCCAAGAGCGACGCCGAGGCGACGGCCAAAATCCAGCGCCTCTACGCCACGCTGAAGACCGGCGCCGACTTCGCCGACGTGGCGCGCACGAGCAGCGAAGACCCGAGCGGCGTGCGCGGCGGCGACATCGGCGTGGCCAACGAGCAGGTCCTCCAGCAGAACGGCTTCCCCGCCGACCTCGTCGGCCGCTTCTTCAACCAGATGCCCATCGGCAGTTTCACCGAGCCCATCCGCTTCGCCGACGGCCGCTGGTACATCTTCAAGCTGACGAACCGGCAGTTGGAGAACAAGCCGCTCGCGCTCGAAGACCCGGGCGTGAGCGACCAGATCAGGCAGGGGCTCATCAACCAGCGGCAGACGGTGCTCAACGAGGCGCTCATCCGCAACGCGATGAGCGACGTGACGGTCGTCAACAAGCTGGCCGAGTCGATGCTCGGCGACCCGAACATGCTCGGCGGCAATCAGTCGGTCGCCCCCGGCGCGGCCGCGAGCCCGGCCGCCGGCGCGAGCCCGTCCGCGTCCGCGACGCCGCCGGCGACGCCCGCCGGCTCGGCGAGCCCCGCCGCCGCGGCCACGCCGTCGGCCGGCGCGAGCCCGGCCGCGCGCCCCGCGGCCACGCCGCGGCCGGCAGCGACGCCCGCCGCCGCGCCGAAGACGCAGCCGACGCGCCCGGCCGCCCCCGCGGCCTCGCCCGCGCGCTGAGGGCCTCGGGCCGGCAGGCCCCGCACGGAAAGTGAGAACTGAAGCGGGCTCCGGCCGCTCGCCGAGTCGAGCCGCCCGGAGCCCGCTTCAGTCGCGTGCAGGCGCGAAGGCGCGCGCCCGCGCGTCTCAAGATTTATGCTGTTCCGACTGACAGACGTTTACAAATCCTACGGCGGGCAGGACGTGCTGCGCGGCGCGTCCGTGCAGGTCAACCCGGGCGAGCACGTCGGGCTCGTCGGCCGCAACGGCGCGGGCAAGACCACGCTCTTCCGCCTCGTCACCGGCGAGGAGACGCCCGACCGCGGCGACGTGGTGCGCGCGCGCGGCGTCAAGCTCGGCCTGCTGGAGCAGCACGTTGACTTCGAGCCGGGCACGACCGTCCACGAGGCGGCGCTCGCCGCCTTCGGCCAGCTCCAGAGTATCGAGCACGAGATGCACGAGCTGGAGCACCGCATGGCCGAGGCGGGCGACGACCTCGACGCGGTGCTCGAACGCTACAGCGACTTGCAGCACGAGTTCGAGCGGCAGGGCGGCTTCGAGTACGCCGCGAAGGCCGAGGCGATCCTGCAAGGTCTGGGCTTCGAGCGCGAGACGTGGACGACGCCGGCCGAGATTCTTTCCGGCGGGCAGAAGAACCGCCTCGGCCTCGCGCGCCTCCTGCTCGCGGAGCCCGACGTGCTGCTCCTCGACGAGCCGACGAACCACCTCGACGTGGCGGCCGTCGAGTGGCTCGAAGAGTTCCTCGCCGCCTACAAGTCGGCCTACGTCATCATCAGCCACGACCGCTACTTCCTCGACCGCGCCTGCACGCGCATCGTCGAGGTCGAGCTGGGGAAGTCCGTCAGCTACACGGGCAACTACTCGGCCTTCCTCGTCGAGCGCGAGGAGCGGCGCGAGATACAGCAGCGCGCCTACGAGAACCAGCAGCACCTCATCGCCAAGACCGAGGAGTTCATCCGCCGCAACCTCGCCGGCCAAAAGACCAAGCAGGCCAAGTCGCGCCGCACGATGCTCCAGAAATTGGAGCGCGTCGAGGCCGTCCGCCCCGACCAGCCGCAGGGCAACTTCCAGTTGCAGAAGGTCGAGCGCGCAGGGGCGTACGTCCTCACCGTGAAAGGCGCGGCCGTCGGGTATCCGGGCAAGCTCCTCGCCTCGGGCATCAACTTCGTCCTCAAGCGCGGCGAGTGCCTCGGCATCATCGGGCCGAACGGGTCGGGGAAGACGACCTTCCTGAAGACGGTGCTCGGCAAGCTCCCGCAGCTCGACGGCGAGCTGCGCTGGGGGACGAACGTCACCATCGGCTACTACGCGCAGCAGCTCGACGACCTCGACGACCGCAACGAGATCATCATGGAGCTGCGGCGGGTCGCGCCCGCCTCGGCCACCGCGGGCGAGCTGCGCGGCTTCCTCGCGCGCTTCCTCTTCACGGGCGACGACGTTTACAAGCACGTGCGCGACCTCTCGGGCGGCGAGAAGGGGCGGCTGGCGCTGGCGAAGCTCATCTACTCGAACGTCAACGTGCTCGTCTTAGACGAGCCGACCAACCACCTCGACATCCCCTCGCGCGAGGCTCTGGAAGAGGCGCTCGACGCCTACGAGGGCACCATCGTCACCATCAGCCACGACCGCTACTTCCTCGACCGCGTCGCCACGCAGATACTCGCGCTCGACGGCGAGGGCGGCGCCGAGCACTACGACGGCGACTACACCCAGTACCACGACTGGAAGGCGGGGCGCCGCGCGGCGGAGTCGGCCGAGAGGGTCGCGCGCGAGCGCGCAGCCTCCGAGCCGAAGCCGGCCCCGCGCGCCGAGTCGCGCCCGGCGGGCCCGGCGCAGGCGGACGCGAAGCAGCGCGCGGGGAAGGGCGCGAAGAAGAAGGGCGCGGGGCGCGACCCGCAGGCCGTCGAAGACGAGATAGCCTCGACCGAGCAGCGGCTCGCCGCGCTCGGCGAAGAGATGGCGACGCCCGGGGCCGCGCGCGACCCCGGCCGCCTCGCGCGCCTCAACGAAGACTACCGGAAGGCCGAGGAGCGCCTGCGCGAACTCTACGAAGAGTGGGAGCGCGCCGCCGCCGAGGGCGCGAGCGCGTAGGGGTAAACGCAGTCCACCGCGGGGAAGCGGGGCAGGGCTAAAACTAATTTGAGACTTCAAATTTGAAGTCTCAAATTCTTAAGGCTGCGCCCCGCGTCCCCGCGGTTAATTCTTTTGGGAAAGTCTAAGGGAGTGTGAAGACGTAGTTGATGGTGCCCTTGACCCTGACGGGTTCGCCCGAGAGCGTGGCGGGCGAGAAGCGTGCGAGGCGCGCGGCCTGCACGGCCGCCTGTTGCAGGAAGACGTGCCCCGAGACGGCGCGCGCGGCGACGACGCGGCCGCGCTCGTCAATGGTCACCTCGACGACGACCGTCCCCGACGCGCCCGCGCTCCTCGCGGCGGCCGGGTAGGTCGGCCGGGGGAGGCTGAGCGCCTTGCCGTTGAGCACGCCGCCCGAGACGGTAGCCCTCGACTCCTTCGGCGCTTCGCCCTCCGAAGCGGGCTTCGCGTCGGCGGGCTTCGGCGCGGGCGCAGGGGGCTTCGTCTCCTCGGCCTCGGGCGCGGACTCCTCCTTCGGCCGCGCGGGCGAGGGCGTGGTCGGAGGGAGCGTGAAAAGGTTCGCCGGGGCGTCCCGGTTGACGGCGCGCTCGGGGGCGGCCGGCCTCGGCTGAGGCTCGGGAGTCTTCGGCGCCGCGGCCGAGGTCGTCACGGTGAATGTCGCCACGGGGTCGTTCGCCGACGGCTTTCGGGCCGCGGCCTCCTCCGTGTCGGGGCCGTCCGGCCCCGCCTGCCTGCGCCCGTTCGCCGAGGCGTCGCGCGCGGCCGTGCGCGTCTCGGGCGTGGCCGCGGGGCGCGTGTACGAGGCGGCGACTTCGGCGGGCGGCGGCGCTGGGGCCGACAGGGGCGAAGGCGCGTTCGCGGGCAAGCCGGGGGAGCCGCCCTGCGCGCCCCCTTGCGCGCGCGCCGCCTCCGGGTAGAAGCCCTTGCGCGCGCGCACGCGCAGCGAGGGGCGCGTCTTGACGCGGAGGCTGATGAACCGGAAGTACTTGTCCTTCCGGTCGTCCTGCGGGTAGTAGCTCAGAAGGTACTGCTGCGAGAGGTCGAGCGAGATTTGTGTGAAGACCGCGTCCAGCTCCTCGACCGAGTGCGGGACGTAGACTGCGCCGCCCGTCTGCTCCGTGATGCGGTACATCCGCTGCTCGGAGACGGTGTCGTGCAGGTTCGGGTCTTCGACCTGCCGCGTCTGCACGACGTAGACCTGACACTCGGCGCGCAGCGCGCGGTTCACCGCCTCGTCGAAGCTCACGTCGCTGACGGTGTCGGCGCCGTCCGAGACGATGACGAGCACCTTCCGGCCGGGGAGCGGGCGCATGTATTCGGACGCCTGCGCGACGGCCTCGAAGAGCGCGGTCGCGCCCTCGGGCGCGCCGAAGCGCTCGACGGTGCGGACGAGGCGGGGCACGTCGTTCGTCAACCCCTGCGAGAGCGTCGGCGTGTTCGAGATGGAGTAGACGGCGGCGCGGTCGATGGGGCGGACGACCGAGCGGAAGAAGCGCACGGCGGCCTGCTTCTCGAACTCGCGCGCGGACGAGAGGCTGTAGCTGTTGTCGAAGAGCAGCGCGACGTTGACGGGCGTCTCGGAGCGCGTGAGTTCGCCGATGGGCTTGACCTCGCCGTCCACCTTCAGCTCGAAGTCCTCGGCCTTCAAGTCCGTGATGGCGCGTCCGCGGGCGTCGACGACCGAGGCCGGGATGATGACGAGGTTCGAGTCGACGCGCACCACCTCGTCCTCGTCCACCTCCTGACCCGGCTGCGCGGGCGCGTCCGCCGGCCGCGTCGCGTCGGCCGGGCGCGCGGCGGGCTGTTGAGCGGGCGAGGACTGAGGCTGAGCCGGCGCGGGCTGCGGCGCGGGCGGCGTCTGAGTCTGCGGCTCTTCCTTCGGCGTGACCTTGCGCGGGCGGACGTAAGGGGTGGGCGCGGGCTCGGCGGCCTTCTGGGTCTGCTGCGCGGGCGCGGGCGCTTGCGCGAGGGCCAGGAGGCCGCAGAGCAGGAGGGCGAGGCGCGCGGCCTGCCCGCGCGCGTGCGCGGCGCCGTCCGAGTGTGAAGGCTCTTTCGGTCGAGAGTTCTGAGGAGACAAGGCTTTCTGTTGCTCCCGGTTCTTAAGTCCCGCGGGGTCGCGGCGGCACGGCGCGCGAAAAAATTTTAGGGCTTCGACGGTTTGAAGGGGTTGTCTGACTGCTGCGGCTCGGCGGCCGCCCGCCCGCAACTTACGGAAAGGGGGAATCGGCGCGCCCTTCCGAACCCGCGGCGGCCCGGCGGCCCGGACGCCACGTATGCTAACACTTCCGGCCGGCTTACTCTAGCCCGACGCCCGCGGGGGCAGCGCACCGGCCGCGCTTGACATGCATCTAAGCCGTTTGTTACCTTTGCCTTCCGCTTTTCGGAAGCGTTTTGTTTGGTAAGTTGTAGGCACGTAGCTCAGGGGTAGAGCACTACCTTGACACGGTAGGGGTCCGCGGTTCAAATCCGCGCGTGCCTACCATTCAAACTTTCGACAGGGAGCCCCGTAAGTCCCTTGCCCGAAACGATGTTGACGCGAACGCGAACTACGTTTCGATTTTAGTTGACGCTGGCCGGCCCGCCACACGGGCCCGCGGCCGCGGCGGCGAGGGCGCTTCTGTCGAATCCGATCCTGGTTGGTTAAATCCCTTTCGGGGACGACACTTTCGGTTTAACCCTTCTCCGCGTGGCCGGCGCCGCGTGGGGCCCCTCGCGCCCCGCGTGACCGAAGGCTTCGGGCGCGTGCCGCGTAAGTTCGGACGGGCCCGCGCGCGCGGAAAGGGGTTATGAGCGATGAGCGAAATAAACGTACAGCTTGAGGGCGGGCGTTCGGCGCAGGTGCCGGCGGGCGCGACCGTGGCCGAGGCGCTGAAGGCCGCCGACCGCGACGCCGCGAAGCAGGCGCTCGCCGCCCGCGTCAACGGCCGCGAGGTAGACCTTTCGGCGAAGCTCGACGAGTCGGTGGCGAACGGCGACGCCGTCCGGGTCGAGCCCGTGCTGCCGGGCACGCTCGAAGGGCTGGACGTCATCCGCCACTCGACGGCGCACTTGCTGGCCGCCGCCCTGCTCGACCTCTTCCCCGGCACCAAGCTCGGCATCGGCCCCGCCCTGCTCGAAGACCCGCGCTACGGCTTCTTCTACGACCTGATCGCGCCGCGCCAGTTGACCGAAGAAGACCTGCCGGCCGTCGAGAAGCGGATGAGGGAGCTGGCCAAGCGCAACCTCGCGTACCGCCGCGAAGAGATTCCGAAGCACGAGGCGTTGCGCGTCTTCGGCGAGCGCGACGAGCCGCTCAAGTGCGAGCTGATAGAGGAGAAGGCCGGCGACACCGTCAGCGTCTACTACATAGACGGCTCGCCCTTCCTCGACTTCTGCCTCGGCCCGCACGTGCCGAACACGAACAAGCTGCGCGCCTTCAAGCTGCTCTCGCTCTCGGGCGCGTACTGGAAGGGCGACGCCGGGCGCGAGCAGATGCAGCGCATCTACGGCACCGCCTTCGCCACGCAGGAGGAGTTGGACGCCTGGGTTCGCCAGCGCGAGGAGGCCGAGCGGCGCGACCACCGGCGCTTAGGCCGTGAACTCGACCTCTTCTCCATCCAGGACGCTTACGGGCAGGGGCTTGTCTTCTGGCACCCGAAGGGCGCCGTCGTCCGCAAGGCGATGGAGGACTACCTCTACGAGGAGCTGAGCCGCCGCGGCTACACCTTCGTCTACACGCCGCACATCGCCAAGCGCGACCTGTGGGTGACGAGCGGCCACGACCAATCTTACGGCGACTCGATGTTCTCGCCCGTGAAGCTCGAAGACGTGGAGTTCCGCCTGAAGCCGATGAACTGCCCGTTCCACATCGGCATCTACAAGTCGCAGCAGCGCTCTTACCGCGACCTGCCGCAGCGCTACGCCGAGATGGGCACGGTCTACCGCGCGGAACTCTCGGGCACGCTCCACGGCCTGATGCGCGTGCGCGGCTTCACCGTGGACGACGCGCACCTCTTCTGCACGCCCGAGCAGGTGCCTAAGGAGATTGACGACTGCCTTGACTTCGTGACCGAAGTCTTCCGCACCTTCGGCTTCGAGAAGGTGAAGTTCGAGCTTTCGGTGAAGGGCAGCGACACCTCGAAGCAGTGGCTCGGAACCGACGAAGACTGGACGTACGCCGAAGGCCAACTCGCCACTGCGCTCGACGGGCGCGGCATCTCTTACGAGCGCATCGAGGGGGAGGCCGCCTTCTACGGCCCGAAGATCGACCTCAAGATCGAGGACGCCATCGGCCGCCTCTGGCAGCTCGGCACCGTGCAGTGGGACTTCAACCTGCCGGAGCGCTTCGGGCTCGAATACGTCGGCGAGGACAACAGGCCGCACCGCCCCGTGATGGTTCACCGCGCGCTCTTCGGCTCCATCGAGCGCTTCTTCGGCGTTCTGATCGAGCACTACGCGGGCGCTTTCCCGCTGTGGCTCGCGCCGGTGCAGGCAGCGGTGCTGCCCATCACCGACCGCGTCAACGAGTACGCCGAACGGGTCGCGCGGAGCCTGCGCGAGGCCGGCCTGCGGGTCGAGACGAACACGCGCGGCGACAAGA
>DASVWB010000471.1:0-16033 GCA_036389815.1 Pyrinomonadaceae bacterium
GCTCGGCGCGGCTCTCCTCGAAGAAGGCCATCGCCTCGTCGTAGTCCGGGCGGTAGCGCACGCCCCACGCGCGCGAGGGCTGGTAGCGCTCGCGCCAGCGGTTGACCCAGCCGAGCGTCACGTCGTCGAGCAGGCCGGTCTCGCCCGCGCGGTAGGCGGCGGCGGCCTCGGCCAGCCGGCGGTAGATGCGCGCCGCCTCGGCCTCGTCGCGCACCCACGCCTGTAGGCGGCCCCAGTTGCGTATCAGGCTCTCGTGCGAGATGTCGATGACCGTTTCGGGCGTGAGCGGCGCGGGCGGGGGCGGCATCAGGAAGGAGCGCCCGCCGCGGCGGAAGACCTCGACGACCGCGGCGACCTCCGCCTCGCCCGCGCCGGCCATCTCGCAGACTTCCGCGAGGCGCGTTGGCCTGCGTATCTCGCGGTTGTCCGGGCCGCGCTCGGTCAGAGCCTTGAAGAGCAGCTCCGCGACGCGGCGCGCGCGGTCGTCCGCAAGCTCGGCGTAAGCCTCCTCGGCGTGGCGCGAGAGCGCGTCGGTCATGCCGCCGATGGCCTCGTAGCAGCAGAGGTCCACGAGCGGCCCGCGGTGGACGGCGGCGTGCTCGGGGCGCATCCCGCGCCACTCGTCCCAGGTGCGCATCAGCGCGTGCTGGAGTATCGGGAGCTGGTCGGGGTTGTCGCCCACGTCGTTCAGGAGCCGGTTGACCAGCGGCTCCGACATGCGCGCGCGCGCGACGCGCACGGGCCCCGTGATGGCGAAGCGCCGCTCGTCGCGCGTCATGCGCGGGATGAGGTACTGGCCGTCGTTGATGGCCTCGGGCAGGCCCTGGAACTGCGCGCAGTCGCCGAGGAAGTCCGAGCGCATCGTGAGCACGACGTAGACGGGAGCCTCGCGCTGGCGGGCGGCTTCGAGCAGGAGCTTGACGAAGGCCGAGGCGTCGTCGGCCGCGCCGGCGCGCGCGGCGCGGAAGCGGAACAGCTCCTCGAACTGGTCTACGACGACGAGCAGCTTCTCGCCGCCCGCGAGCCGCGCCTGCCCGAGCGCCTCGACCAGCCCGAGCGAGCCGCGCCTGAGCGTCGCCTCGACGGCGGCCCCGCGCTCGGGCGTCGGGAGCCCGGCGCCGGCCTCGGCGAGCACGCCGTCGGCGGCCAGCTCGCGCGCGAGGTTGCCGAAGGGGTCGTGGCCGGGGCGCAGGACGGCGACGCGCCAGCCCGCGCCCGCGCCCGCCATCATCCCGCCGAGCAGGCCGGGCAGCAGCCCCGCGCGCACGAGCGAAGACTTGCCGCTCCCCGAAGTGCCGACGACCGCGAGGAAGCGCGAGCGCTCCAGCCGCTCGATGAGCGCGTCCGACTGCCCCTCGCGGCCGAAGAAGAGCCGGTACTCGTCGGTCTCGAAGGAGCGGAGGCCGGGGAAGGGGTTCGCAGGGCGCGCCGCCTCGCCCGCCGGCCTGCCCGCCGGCTTCGCCTTCTCGGTCGTCAAGCGCCCTCCCCCTCGGCCTCGCGCACGGCCGTCACGAAGTCGCGCAGGTCTTCCGGGTTGAAGCCGCTCACGTTGTGGATGACGTAGGGCACCATGTGCGTGAGGAAGTCCTCCTTCTGCTCGCTCGGCGGCTGGCCGACGAAGACGGCGCTCGCCGTCCAGTCGTCCTCGCGCCCGTAGCCGTAAGCCTTCTCAAGGTCTTCGAGGTTCTTGCGCACCCAGGGCTCGTCGCCGCTGCCGAAGTAGATGAGCGCGGCGTCGCACTCGCGCAGGTTCTTGCGGTGGTACTCGGTCAGGCGCTCGGCCGCCGGGTCGCCTTCGAGCCAGGTGATGACCTCGAAGCGCTCCTTGAAGAGGTACTGCTTGATGGGGCGTATGAACTCGCGGTCGCGGTTCTCGCAGATGAGGTAGACCTGCTTGAGCTTCTGGCGGCGCGCGGGGCCGCCGCCGGCGGCGGCCGCCGCCTGCGCCTTCGCGGAGGCCGTCAGCTTCTCGACCGCGCGCGTCTTCAAGTCCTCGACCGTCGCCTGCAAAAGTTCCGCGCCCGCGGTGAGGCCGCTCTGCAGGCTCTCGACGAAAGCCTTCTGGCGCGCGTCGGAGACTTCGAGCGCGGGCGTGGCCAGCCCGGGCGGCGTCCAGAGGAGCCTCTGAAACGTCAGGTCGGCGGCGCCGCGCTCGGCCGCGAGGCGCTCCTGTATTTGCACGACCGAGGCCGGGTCGTCCTCGGGCGTCGAGCCGTAGCGCGCGCCGACCATGTGGACGGACAGAGAGCAGCGCGCGAGGTCGGCGCGGACGGCCTCTTCCGTCCTGCGCCGCTCGTCGAGCGGGAGCCTCTGCTCGGGCAGCACGCCGTAGCCGCGCTGGCGCAACTCGTCGCGCACCTCCTCGCGCGCGAGCGAGAGGTCGCCGGTAGTCTCGGCGAGGTAGACGAACTTCGGCGGCGCGGCCGCGGCGGCGTCGGCGGGGCCGGGCGCGTACGCCGTCTGAGCCGCGGGGGCGTGGGCGGCGGCCGTCGCGTCGGCCGCCGGGGCCGCGGGCGCGGAGAGCGTGGGCGCGGGCGCGTGCTTCAGCTCGATGAGCGTCCGCTGGATGTTTGCGACGAGGCGGTGGAGCGTCTTCCAGTATTGTTTGTCCGAGGGGTCTGTGCCGAACTCGGTCAGCAGCCCCGTGGACTCGTCCTCGCCGTAGAACTGGTAGCCGATGAGGTCGCGTATCGGCGCGGGCTCGCACGAACGCAGGTGCTCCGGCAGCGGCGTCTTGACGACCTTGAAGACGCGCGAGCGGAAGGCCGGCGCGGCCCCGCCCCCGCCCGCGGGCGCCGAGGCGTGGAAGGCGGCCATCTCGCGGTTGCACCAGTCGGACTGCACGTAGCGCGGCGAGATGACGGGCAGCAGCAGGAGCGAGCGCGTGACGCCGTCCGAGATGGCGCCCGTCAGCTCGTCGTTGCCCTGGAGCTTGTGGCCGTCGCGCCAGATGTTGAGGCGGTAGCCGAGCGCCTGCGTCAGCAGCAGCGAGAGCCGCTCGTGGAGCAGGCTGACCCAGCCCCTCTCCTCGCCGAAGGGGCTCATGTCGTCGATGTGCGCGTAGCTGATGAAGAGGTCGTACTCGTACTGCATGGCGACGCGGGGGCTTCTCCGCCTGTGGCTCTGTTCGACTGTGGCTCGGGAGTGGGACTCGGCGCGGCGGCGGCCTGCTGCGGCCGCGGCGACTGACGCTCGACAGTTAGGCTGTATACAGTGTGCCGCGAGGGGCTGTCAACAAACGGCCCGGCCCCCGTTTGACGCCGGGCCGCGCGCGTGGATATTTTGCGGGGCCCGGCGGGGCGAAATGTAACGCGCGCCGCGGCCATCTCTATATGAAGCCGTCACCCGCGGCCGCGCCTCGCGGCGGCCGCCCCCTTTCCGGCGCCGGCGCGCCCGCGCGGCCGTCCGCGAACCGCCCTTTAGATCGAAGACCCCGGCGCGCCGCCGCCGGGCGGAGAAGAGCATGAAAAGCAACGTCCCGCCGTCGACCCCGAAACGCGCCGCGCTCGCGTCCGCCGCGGCCGCCCTCGCCTGCCTCGTCTGGATAAGTCTCGCCGCCCCGGCCTCCTCGGCCGACTCCGCGCGGCAGAGGAAGGCCGCCGTGCGCGCCGCCGCCGGGGCCACGCCGGCGCCCGCCGCCACGCCGACACCCACGCCCTCGCCCACGCCGACGGCGACGCCCACGCCGACCGCCGGCCAGCGGGTCAAGCTCTACTACCTGCGCGAGGGGACGAAGGTCGCGGCGGCGCTCAACGCGATGGCCGCGCCGACGGAGTCCGAGGCGCACGGCATGATCGTCAGCGCCGTGGCCGACGACGAGCTAATCGTCGTCGGCACGAAGGGGCAGCGGAAGATCGCCAGCCGCATCATCGCCATGCTCGACCTCCCGCGCCCCGGCGTCGAGATGGAGATGTGGGGCGTGCAGATATCGAGCCGGAAGCCCCAAGAGCTGGCGCAGGTGATGGAGAGGGTGCGCGAGGAGATAGACCGCACGCAGCAGGCGGTGCGCGCGACCTACCAGGAGCTGGAGAAGCGGGCGCGCCTCGTGGAAGACCGAAGCCTCGACGCGAGCTTCAAGGCGATCCTCCAGGACGAGCTCTACTACAGATCGGCGCTCGAAACGCGGCGGCCGCTCTCGCTCTCCGACATCCTGCTGCGCCTCGTCGCGGCCGACGACCCGCTGAAGGCGACCGCGCAGGTCGCCAACGGGCTCGACGGGTACCTGAGGTCTGAGCCCGAGCAGGCGAGGTACCTCGGCGGCGCGACCAAAGAGGACGAGGCCCTGCGGCCGTGCAAGTCGAAGAAGCTGTTCCCGCCGACGCCGCGCCCGAAAGACTGGGTCCCGTTCAGACACTTCTTCACGAACCGCGGCCTGAGGTACGTGAAGAAGGGCGCGGGCGGGGGGTGGGTCGAGGGGGACGACACCGACCGCGCCGCCGCCAGGATGGCGAAGGCGGCGCTGCTCAGGTTCGCGCTCAACTACGGCCAGCTCGTCCACGACCCGGAGAATTTCGACCCCTACTACCTCCAGCAGTCGTCGGGCGTGCTCAACACGCGGCTCCAGGCCGCCATCGACGCGCTCAACCAGGACATCGAGGAGGTGTTCGTCGCCCCGACGCTCGACCGGATTCGCCACATCACGGACGGGTTCTGCGACGTGGAGTACGCGCAGGTCGGGAAGACCAACGTGGCGAGCCTGAGCGGCGTCTCGACGATCGTCACCTCGAAGTCGGTCAACGCCTTCGAGACCATCCGGCCGCTGAGCCTCACGGACTTCCTCGACTCCGCCAAGAGCATCACGGACAAGACCGCGCCGCTCGTCCCGAACGCCGCGACCACGAACATGCTCGGCACGGTGCCGTTCGCGGAAGTCCTCGGGCTCGTCGGCGCGCTGGGCCAGGACCGCGCCACCTGGCGCGAGCTGAACTCGGGCATCTCGCTGACCATCAAGCCCAACGTCCTGCGCAACATGACCTCGGCCGAGCTGGAAGTCAACCTCGGGACGGGCGACCCGCAGGCCGCGGGTACGCGCGAGGCCGGGGCGCGGCCGCTGACCCGCGTCAGCCAGCACGACGTGAACACCAAGGTCTACGTCAACGCGCTCGACTTCTTCGACCTCTCGGCCTTCGCCAGCCAGGCCACGCTGTCGGGCGGCCGCGCCTACGTGCCCATCATCGGCCCCTTCTGGCGCGGGCTCTTCGGCGAGGCGCCGGTCGTCGGCGAGCTGTTGAGCTGGAAGAAGCCGCCGCAGACCGTCTACAGCCAGAGCCTCGTGCTCACGACCTCCTTCATCACGCCGACGGCGATGGGCGTCGCGCTCCTCGTCCCGACCGACATCCCCGACGGCGCGGACAGGAACAGGTACCGGGAGTGCTTTAAGAAGATACAGGACGAGATAGACGGCTACGACAGGTACCTCTTCGGGGCGGGGCGCGGAGACCTCGACGCGCTCCACGGCGAGGCCAGGCAGTGTGTGTGCGGCGTGGAGGACGCCACGCGTAAGGCGGCCGGGGGCCGGGTGCAGGCGGGCCCGTGCGCCCCTTGAAGGCGTAAACCCCCGGCCCGGCGCCGCCCCCGCCTCACGCCGGCGCCGGGCCCCCCTTCGCGCCCGGCCTCACCACGAACGCGAGCAGGAGCGCGGCCGTCGCGCCGATGGCGGCGCTCGCGACGAAGGCCGTCGCGGGGCCGCGCCAGTCCCAGAGCGCGCCCATCAGGAGCGAGGCCGGCAGCACGGTGACGCCGAAGGCGAGGTTGTAGAGGCCGTAGGCCGTGCCGCGCTGCCCGGGGCGCACTAGGTCGGCGACGAGCGCCTTCTCCGCACCCTCGGCCAGCCCGAAGTAGACTCCGTAGACGAGGAAGAGCGCCCACGCCTGGCCCGGCGTCGAGACGCGCGCGAAGCCGAGGTAGACGGCCGCGTAGAGGAGCCACCCAGACACGATCAGAGTCTTCCGCCCCAGGCGGTCGGAGAGGTCGCCGCCCACGACCGAGCTGACCACCTTGCTCAGGTGCAGCGCCGCCCAGAGCAGCAGCGTCCCCTGCCCCGTCGAGACGCCGGCCATCTGCGCGCGGCGGATGAGGAAGGCGTCGGTCGAGTTCGACAGCGTGAAGAGCGCGACCAGCACGAGGAACCACTTGAAGTTCGCGTCGAAGCCTCTCAGCGTCAGCCGCAACTCCGCCGCGCCCGGCGCGGGCGCGGCGGCGCCGGCCGCGCCGCCTTCGGCCTTCGCGCCCGCGGCGGGCCGGCGCGTCTCCTTCACGCCGAAGATGAGGACGAGCATCGCGAGGAGCGCGGGGACGGAGGCGAGCAGGAAGATGTTGGAGTAGTCGCGCGCGGTCGGCGTCTCGGGGTCGGCGGCGAGGAGCCAGAGCGCCGCCAGCCCGATGAGCGGCCCGAGCACGGCGCCGCCGTGATCCATCGCGCGGTGGAAGCCGAAGGCCAGCCCGCGCTCGGCGGGCGGCGCGGCGTCGGCGATCATCGCGTCGCGCGGGGAGCTGCGCATACCCTTGCCCACGCGGTCTGTGAACCGCACGGCGAGCACCTGCGGCCAGCTCGTCGCCAGCGCGAGGAGCGGGCGCACGACGCTCGCCAGCCCGTAGCCGAAGACGACGAGACCTTTGCGCCGCCCCGTCCGGTCGCTGAAGTAGCCGGAGAAGAGTTTGAGGAGGCTGGAGACCGACTCGGCGACGCCCTCGACGACGCCGATGGCCTTCGGGCTGGCGCCGAGGGCGAGCGCGAGGAAGGCCGGGAGCATCGGGTAGATGATCTCGCTCGACGCGTCGTTGAGGAGGCTGACGAAGCTTATCCAGACGACGTTCCGCGGCAGCCGCCACACGCGCCGCCAGAGGCCGGGAGTGGACTCGTCCATCCGCCCCCCGCTCACGCGCGCGTCGAACTGGTCGGCGGCGTCGGTGTCCGTCTCCCCCATGCCCTTGATTCGGCCCGCTACCGCGCGTTACGCGTCGCGCGCGCGGGGGCGCTGCGGTTACCGTTCGAAGAGGGGCCGAGCGGGTCGTACCACCACCACGCGACCGCGCCCACGAGCAGCGCCAGCAGCAGCCCGCCCACGACGGCCAGCCTCACGGCCATCCGCAGCACCCGCTTCAACACGAAGAAGAAGAGCCAGAACCCTACGAGGGCGGCTGCGATGATGATGACTATTTCCATAAGGCGAGTAGACAGTAGACAGTAGTCAGTAGTCAGTAGATAAAGCTTAAGGCGGTAGATAAAGCTTAGGGCGTTGAATGAAGCGCGCGCATGTAGCTGTCGAGCATCTTGCTGATCTCCTCACCCGCGCTCTTCAAAGCGCGCGAGTCGCCGTAGTTCAGGTCCCGGGCCAGAATGAAGTAATAACGGCACTCTTCGAGCGAGCCCTGTGCGATGTTGTAAAAGCGGAGCTTATCCGCGTGGCCACGCTTTTTAAATCCTTCGGCGAAATTCGCGGGGACCGACACCGCGGCTCGCCGCAGTTGAGATGTCAGCCCGAAAAGCTCGTGCCTGGGGAACCGCTCCGTGAAGCGATAAACGGCCAACACCCACGCGTGCGCCTTCCTCCAAACTTCCACCTCCTCGAACGACCTGGCTGCCATACGTACCCCTTTCGCCGGGTTCTGAACACTTTCACCCGATGGCGGCCGGGCCGAACCTACTACTGTCTACTGTCTACTGTCTACTGTCTACTCCCTTCTTGTACGACGCCCGCACGGTCGTCTTGATGTTGCCGCGGACGTTGAAGTCGCCTTCGATGTTCACTTCGAGGGGGTCGCAGGCGCGGACGAAGTCTTCGAGGATGACGTTGACGACGTGCTCGTGGAAGATTTTCACGTCGCGGAACGAGTTGACGTAGAGCTTCAGGCTCTTGAGTTCCACGCAGCGCTCGTTCGGCACGTACTCCAGGCGGAAGGTGGCGAAGTCGGGGAAGTCCGAGAAGGGGCAGACGCAGGTGAACTCGGGCAGCTCGAACTTGATCCGTATCTCGCGCCCGGCGTAGTCGTAGGGGAAGGTGTCGAGCGGGTAGAGCCGCATCTCCTCGCGCGGCGTGGAGCGGATGTCGAGCCCCTGCTGGTTGGCGGGCGGGAGCCCCGCCCCGGTCGTGGACATGTCTGTAACTCCTTAGGTTCTTTGCGGGAATCTTAACCGACGGCCGCGCCCGGCGCCAACAGCCCCGCCCGCACGCCTCCGCCCCCGAATCCGTTCGGGCCGGGGACTGCGTAAATCAGTGCGTTCAGAGAAGCGCGGCCGGCATCGGGGCCGGCCGCCGTCCCCAGACTCGCCTTCAGGAGGAGATTATGAACGTGCGCCGAACGGCATTCAGAACCATGCTCGCGTCCCTCGCCCTCTCGCTCTCGCTCGCCACCCTTTGGTCGGCGTCGGCGCAGGGAGGGCAGACGAAGGGGTCGCTCTACGAGCGGCTCGGGGGCTACAACGCGGTGGCGGCCGTCGTGGACGACTTCGTCGGCCGCCTCGTCACCGACAGGCAGTTCGAGCGCTTCTTCGTCGGGCACAGCAGCGACTCGAAGAGGCGCATCCGCCAGCACATCGTAGACCAGTTCTGCGCGGCGGCCGGCGGCCCGTGCCTCTACACGGGGCGCCCGATGAAGGACTCGCACGCGGGGCTCGGCATCTCGGAGGCCGAGTGGGACGCGGCGGCCAAACACCTCGTCGCCTCGCTCGACAAGCTCAAGGTGCCCGAGCCGGAGAAGAAGGAGCTGCTCGCCTTCGTCTCCGGCGTCAAGGCCGACATCGTGGAGAAGAAGTAGGCGGCGGGGAAGAAGTAGACAGTAGGAAGTAGACAGTAGACAGTAGACAGTAGACAGTAGACAGTAGGAAGACAGGCGGCGCGCCCGGCAGATAACCGGGACGCGCCGCTTCGTTTTCCTACTGTCTACTGTCTACTGTCTACTGTCTACTGCCGTTCGCATTGTCGTTCGTGCTCTTCAGATTTCCGCTCTTGCGCAGGGCCATCTTGTCGCTGATGCGCTGGATCATGCGCAGGTGCTCCTGGAGCGTGGGCAGGGAGCGCGCGGCGAACGCCTTGAGGTCGGGGTCGGAGCCGCGCGCCGACTGCTTCTGGAATTCGCCCACGTCCTTCTTGTGATCCTTCAGCATCATCTTCACGTAGGCGCGGTCGAACGCCTCGCCCGAGAGCGCCGAGAGCTTCTGCATCTCCGCGCGGTGCTTCGCGTCCGCCGCCGCCGGCAGCGCGAGCCCCTTGCCCGAGGCCAACTGCGTCAGCTCCTCGTTGGCCTTCGTGTGGTCGTCCACCATCCGCTGGCCGAACTGGCGCACCTCGTCGCTCGCGCCCTTCTGCGCCGCGACGCGCCCCAGCTCGACCTCCATCATGCTGCCCATCGCCGCCTCCATGGCGAACTTGTGGTCGGCCGCCATCGCCGCGCCGTGCCCCGCGTGCGGGTTGTCGTTGCCGTTACCCGCCGCGCCCGAGTTCGCCTTCTGCGTCGTGCCCGCCGCGCCCGCGACGGCCAGCGCGAGCACCGCGCAGGTCGCGAGCACGAGTATCATGCCGCTCACCGTGTTCTTGCTCATCATCCCCCCTAATTGATTGTCGGCCGCGTGGAGGCGGCGTCAGCCGGCGCCGCCCGCCGCCGCCGCGAGCCCGCGTATGTGGTCGTGCGCCTTCTTGACCTGCGCGAACTGGCGCTCGACCGCGGAGCGGACGTTGGCCGGCAGGTCTATGCCGAGCGCCGCGCGGTATTCGGCGAGCGCCACGCCCTCGCCGCGCTCGCACTCGTTCAGCACCGCCGAGTCGTCGCCGCCTTCGAGCGCCGCCCTCAGCCCCATCCAGCCGCGGTGGAGCGTGGCGGCGAGGCTCCCCGTGCGCTCGGGGTCGCCGCCGAGGCGGCGCACCTCGTCCTGCAACTCGCCGGCGAAGCTCGCGCGCTCGCGCGAGTACTCGTAGAAGAGCTCCTTCAGCCCGGCGCCGCTCACGCCCTCGGCCGCCGTCTGGAAGCCCTCCTGCCCGTCGCGGCAGGTCTCGATCAGGCGGTTCAGGGTCGAGACGACCTCGTCGTTGCTTGCCATCGGAAAGTCCTCCCGGATGTCTCAGTAACCGCGCCGCGGCGCGGGCGCCGGCGCCGGACGCCCCGCGGCGAAGAGCTTGACGAGCGCGAGCCCCGCGACGAAGCCGCCGACGTGCGCCGCGTAGGCCACGCCGCCCTCCCGTGCCCCGCCGCCGAGCAGCCCGAGCCCGCTCACGAACTGGAAGAGGAACCACAGCCCCAGCGCGACGTAGGCCGGCACGGTCGTGAAGACGCGGAAGAGGAGCACGTGGACGCGGTTGCGCGGGAAGAGCAGCACGTAGCCGCCGAGCACGCCCGAGATGGCGCCCGACGCGCCGAGGCTCGGCACGAGCATCCCCGACCCGCCCTGGCTGAAGGCCGCGGTCGAGAAGACGTGCGCCAGCGACGCCAGCACCCCGCACAGAAGGTAGAAGACGAGATACCTCGCGCGCCCGAGGCGGTCTTCCAGGTTGTCGCCGAATATCCAGAGGAAGAGCATGTTGCCGAACAGGTGCATCAGGCCGCCGTGCATGAACATCGAGACGAGCAGCGTGAGGTAGACGCTGCCGGGCGTCGGCTGGAGGCCGGGGACGCGCAGCCGCTGCTCGGTCGGCTCGACGCGCACGTCGCGGTCGGGCGTCACCACGTCGCGCCCCGTCACGATCTCCTGCGGCACGGTCGCCCAGGCGTACGTGAAGCGGTTGTCGTCGGAGCCCAGACCTTGCAGCAGGACGAAGACGAGGACGTTGGCGGCGATGAGCAGGTAGTTGACGACGGGCGTGGTCGTCCGCCCCGTGTTGTCGTCGCCGATGGGGAAGACCATCTCCCTTCTCACCTCTCCCCGCGCGACGCGCGCGGGCGGACAGACCGACCTCCTGCACAGGCGGGAGAGCTTCCGACACTCTTCTGCCGGAAGTGTGACGGGAGTTTCAAGGATTGATTCATTCGTCCGACCGTTCATTGATTCGTTCGCCGGCCACGGCAATCGGCCAATGAATCAACGAACAGTTTGAATCAATGAACGAATGAATCAAACCCCCTCAGTCCAGAACGTCGTGGCTGCTCAGTCCGGCCTTGACGACGCCGGCGGCGGCGAGCGCCGGCACGTGCGGCTTCAGCAGCTCGTACCCTTCGGAGCGCGCGACGTAGGTCGCCGCCGTGATGTCGCCCGCCACGTTCAAAGTCGTCCGGCACATGTCGAGTATGCGGTCGACGCCGAGGATGATGGCAATGAGCGCCGGGTTGACGCCGATGGACGCGAGCACGCCGATGATGAAGGGTATCGAGCCCGACGGCACGCCCGCCGTGCCCACGCCGCCGAGGATGGCGAGGTAGACCACCATCAACTGCTGCCCGATGGTCAAGTCCACGCCCGCCAACTGCGCCAGGAACAGCACGGTCACGCCCTCGTAGAGCGCCGTCCCGTTCTGGTTGGCCGTCGCGCCGACCGTGAGCACGAAGCTGTTGATCTCCTGCGGGACGCCGAGGTTCTCCTCCGAGACGCGCAGCGCCGTCGGGAGCGTCGCGTTCGAGGAGGAGGTCGAGAAGGCCGTCAGGATGACGGTGCGTATGCGTCGGAAGAAGGTCAGCGGGCTGATGCGCGAGAGGAAGTAGACCGAGAGCGAGTAGACGCCGAACATGTGGAGCGCGAGGCCGGCGAGCACCGTCACGACGAACCACCCGAGCGCGACGAGCAGGTCGAGCCCGAACCGCGCCATGTTGTTGAAGAGCAGGCAGGCGACGGCGTACGGCGCGAACTTCATCACGAGGTCGATGATCTTCGCCGTCACCTCGTAGAGCCCCTGGAACCCGCGCAGGAGCGGGGCGGTGACTTCCGCCGGCAGCAGCGTGACGGCCACGCCGACGACGAGCGCGAAGAACATCAGGTGGAGCATGTTCGGCGTGTCGCTCTGCGTGGCCGCGCCCGTGACGAGCCCGGCGGCCGCGGCGAGCGGGTTGGCCGGCACGACGGTCTTGACGACCGACATCAGCGGCGTGTCGCTCGACGCGGAGGTCTTGGCCGCGCCGACCTGCTTCGAGGCGGCCTCGCCGTAGCGCTGCTGGAGCGCGGCGGAGGTCGCCGGGTCGATGCGCTCGCCCGGCCGGATGGTGTTGGCGAGCGTCAGGCCGATGACGACCGAGATGGCCGAGATGACGAGGCAGTAGGCGAACGACTTCAGGCCGACGCGCCCCAGCTTGCGCACGTCGCCGATGCCGGCCACCCCGACGACGAGCGACGAGAAGACGAGCGGCACGACGATCATCAGGAGCAGCCGCAGGAAGAGCGCGCCGACCGGCTCTGTGAAGTTCGAGACGAACCACTCGACGCCGGGGTCGCGGTCGCCGCGCAGCGCGTTGACGGCCACGCCGGCGAGGACGCCGACGGCGAGCCCGATGAGGATGCGCGTGTGCAGCGGCATCCCCTTCGGCCGGTCGGGCGTCGTGTCCTTCAGGTCGGTCGTCGCCTCGCGCTCGTAAGCGTCCGGCTCCAGCGGCCGCCGCGTCTCCTCTTTGTCAGCCATCTTCGGGAAGGGTGAAGGATGAAGGGTGAGGGATGAAGGTCATGCCACAGGGCACCTCTTTCATCCCTCCGCCTTCCGCCTTCATCCCCTCATCACCTCCCCCATTTCAGCTTGTTCCGCAGAACGTCGAAGTAGTTGCGCGTGTGCGCCTGGATGAGGCGGAAGCCGGTGCTGCTCTGGCGCACGGTGACGCGGTCGCCGTATTCGAGCGGCATGCCGACCTGCCCGTCGAGCGTGAGCGCGACCTCCTCGCGCGGCGTCTTCAGCACCAGCTCGAACTCCACGTCGTCAGGGACGACGAGCGGGCGGTTCGAGAGCGTGTGCGGGCAGATGGGCGTGATGACGACGGCGTCCATCGAGGGGTAGATGATGGGGCCGCCCGCCGAGAGGTTGTAGGCCGTCGAGCCGGTCGGCGTCGAGATGATGAGCCCGTCGGCGCGGAAGCAGTTGACGAACTGGCCGTTGACCCGCGTCTCGATCTCGATGATGCGGGCGAGCGCCGACTTCGAGATGACCACGTCGTTGAGGACGCGGTCGTGCATCAGGCGCTCGCCGCCCCTCTCGACCGTGGCGGCGAGCATCAGCCGCCGGTCGATGGTGTAGTCGCCGGCGAGCACGGCGTCGAGCGCCCCTATCATGTCCTCGACGGTGAAGTCGGCGAGGTAGCCGAGCGTGCCGAAGTTGACGCCCAGCACCGGCGTCTCGGCGTCGCCGACCATGCGGGCGGCGCCGATCATCGTCCCGTCGCCGCCGAGGACGACGACGAGGTCGGAGCCGCGGACGAGTTCGTCGTGGCCGACCGACTCGACGGCGCAGCCCGTCACGGCCTCTATCTCGTCGCGGCGCAGGCGCGGGCCGCCCGCGACCGCGATGTCGCGGGCGGCGCACCACTCCACGAGGCGGCAGATGGTCTGGAGCGCCTCGGGCTGGTTCGGCTTGACGAGCACGCCGACGCGTCGGACTACGAGCTTCTCCATACGTGCCGAAAACCGCGGCGGGGGAAGGCCCGCACGCCTCTCGCGGGAGAGGGCTCAGGCTCTTGAAAAAGGGGCTCGAAAAATGGCGCGAAGAACTTGCGCGGATGATAGCCGCGCGCGTCGCGGGGTGTCAATGAAGCGGTCGGCGGTCGGCTTTCAGCCTTTCGGCCGAAGCACGGGCGGTACATAAGACTTGCTTGCGTGTCTTGGGCGCCGGTCGGCTCGTCCGGGGCGGCTTTGCTCGTGCGGGCCGGGGCGGCGGCGGCCACGCGCGCAGGGCCTTAGGCGCGCAGGACGGGCAAGGCTCTGGATTTGGCCTGCGGCCGGAGGGCGCGGCCGCCAGAGTAGCCGCCGCCCTCGCCGCGCGCGCGGCGCGAGCCCCAGACGCACGCGAGCCGGCGCAGCTCCGCGCCGTCCGAGTCCGGGTCTACGAGCGTGAGCCAGACGGGCAGCGGCAGCCACTCCCACGCCGCGCCGTAAGCCTCTTCGTTGAGCCGCTCGACGCGCCGCTCCTCGCGCCACTGCGCATCCTGCGGCGGCACGTCCGCCCAGTCCTCGTAGCAGGCGTGCTGCACGCACGGCGCGGGCTTCGCACGCCGGTGGGCGAGGCACCCTACATCTTTCACGAAGAGCGGGCACGAGAAGGTCTGCGCGAAGGTCTCGCCCGCCGGGCTCAGGCCGTAGCGCCCCACGCAGTCGCGCGCGCGCGCGTAGACGGCGCGCCTTTCGTCCTCGTTCAGCCGCGGCGTGCGGGCCAGCGTATCGCGGATGGCGACGGCTTCGAGCCGCGTGATGTGGACGTTGACGAAGTGCGCGTCCGTGCAGCAGACGCCGGGCGTCGGGCACGCGCGGCAGCTCAAGGCCCTGTGCTCGTAGTTGAGTTTGACGTGGGTCTGGAAGGCGGCCTTGCCGCGCTTGAGACGCGCGACCGCCTCCGGCTCGCTCAGCCTCCGCATGCTATACTCCGCCTGCCATGTGGTACGTCATCCTGCTCTCGGCCATCTTCCTCTTCTGCATCCTCGGCACGGTGCTGCTCATAGTCTACTACTACTGGGGCCCGAAGGGGCCGCCGGGGAAACAGTAGACGGTAGACAGTAGACAGTAGGAAAACCGTTCGTCGCTCGAACCCGACGGCCGTCATTAACAACTTCCGCGACGCGGAGCGCTACCGTCTACCGTCTACTGTCTACTGTTCTCGTAGAGCGCGAGGAACTCGCGGTTGCCGTCCGCGCCGGTGATGGGCGAGTCGGCGACGCCCGCGACGCGCAGGCCGAGCGCGCGCGCGGCGGCGTTGACCTCCTCGACGACGCGCGCGTGCTGTGCGGGGTCGCGCACCACGCCGCCCTTCCCGACCTCGCCCTTGCCCACCTCGAACTGCGGCTTGATTAAAACGACGGCGCGCCCGCCCTCCTTCAGCAGCGGCACGACCGCCGGCAGCACCTTGGTCGCCGAGATGAAGGAGACGTCCATCACGGCGAGGTCGAAGCGCTCGGCGAAGTCCGCGGGGCTGAGGTGTCGCGCGTTGACGCCCTCGCGCACCTCGACGCGCGGGTCGGTGCGCAGCCGCCAGTCTATCTGGTTGTGCCCCACGTCGAGCGCGACGACGCGGCGCGCGCCGTGCTGGAGCAGGCAGTCTGTGAAGCCGCCGGTGGACGCGCCCACGTCAACGCAGGTCAGCCCCGACGGGTCTATGCGGAACTCGGCCAGCGCCTTCTCCAGCTTCAGCCCGCCGCGCCCGACGTAGCGCGCCGCCGGGTCGTCGCCCCCGCGCACGCGCAGCGCGGCGTCGGGCGGGAAGGTCTCCGAAGGCTTCTCCACGCGGCGCTCGCCGACGAGCACGCGCCCGGCCATCACCAGCGCCTGCGCGCGCGTCCGCGTCGGCGCGAGCCCGCGCTCCACCAGCAGCTTGTCCACGCGCTCGCGCTTCACGCGCGGAATTTTAGGTTAAGAGCGCCGCGGGAGGGAAACGGAGTGGAGTAGGAAGTAGGAAGTAGGAAGAAGACAGTAGACAGTAGACAGTAGAAAACCGAAGGCGGCGCGCTCGACTTATTGACCGGGCGCGCCGCCTTTGTATTCCTACTGTCTACTGTCTACTGTCTACTTCCTACTGATTTCTCTCATTCCGGCGTGCCTTCGAAGATGCGGCGGACGCGGTCTGTGGTGGCGGCGGCGGTGTCGCGGCGGGGGGGCGTGCGGCGCGCGGCGCGGCGCGGGCGTTGGAAGACGGGGGCGTCGGCGCGCGTGACGAGGTCGACGGGTGCCGCGCGGCGCGCGGCGCGGCCGGCGGGGCGTTCGGTCTCGTCCTCGTGCTCGGCCTTCTTGCCGTGCTTGCGCGTCCCCGCGTCGGGCTCCGGCGCGGCGCGGCGGCCGGAGGCCGGAACGGTCTCGGCCTCGCGCGCGGCGGGCGCGGCGGCGGCCGGCTCAGGCGCTTCGGGTTCGGCCGCTTTCGCCTCGGCCGCGGGCTGCGGCGCGGGGGCTTCGGGCCGAGGCTCGGCGGCGGGCTGCGGCGTGTTCTCGGGG
>DASVWB010000472.1:0-10003 GCA_036389815.1 Pyrinomonadaceae bacterium
AGAGGCGCGCGCCGCAGCGCGCCGCGCCGCGCCGCACGGCTTCGAGGCCGAGGCCCGCCCCGACCCCGACGCCCGCACGGCCTCCCGGCCGGAACACACAGCCGCCGCCCGCGACGGCCGAGTCGCTCAACGCCCGCGCCGAGCAGGCCATAGACGCCGGCCGCTTCGCCGAGGCGGTCGAGCCGCTGCGGCAGGCCGTCAAACTCAAGCCCGAATACGCCGACGCGCAGTACAACCTCGGCTTCGCGCTCTACTCCGCGGGGCGGCACGCGGAGGCGGTCGAGCCGCTGCGTCGCGCCGCCGCGCTCGACCCCTCGGACGCGGACGCGGCCACCCACCTCGGCGCGGCGCTCGCCGGAACGGGGCGGCACGCCGAGGCAGCGGCCGCCTATGAGGCCGCCGCGCGGCTCGCGCCGAAGAACGCCGAGACGCTGGCGGCGCTCGCGGCCGAGTATGAGGCGGCCGGCGACGCCGAACGCGCGTTGGGCGCCTTCCGGCGCGTCGTCGCGCTCAACCCCAACGACACGGACGCGCAGTTCGACTTGGGCGAGGCGCTCTACGCGAAGGGGCGCTACGCGGAGGCGGCCGAAGCCTTCTCGCAGGTCACGCGCGTCACGAAGTCGAACGGCGAGGCTTACGAGAACCTCGGCGACTCTTACCGCGCGCTCGACCGCTGGGCTGAGGCGGCGGCCGCCTACCGCGACGCGGCGCGGCTCAAGTCGGGCGACGCGGAGGTCTTGCAGAAGCTGGGCTTCGCCCTCGGCCGCAACAAGAACTGGCCCGAGGCGGCCGACGCGCTGAAGAAGGCGGTCGCGCTCAGGCCGGACGAGGCCGACGCGGCCGTCAACCTCGCGTGGGTCTACAACAACTCGGGGCAGTACCGGCTTTCGATTGACACGCTGAAGCCCGTCGTCGCTTCGAAGCCCGACGCGACGGCCGCGCTCTTCAACCTCGGGACGGCATACGGGCACCTGGCGCAGAAAGGTGCGAAGACGGACGCCGAGCGGAAGGAGCTTTTCGGGCAGGCCGTCGAGACGCTCAGGCGGGTGATAAGCCTGAAGCCGGACTGGCCCGAGGCGCACAACAACCTCGGCGTCGCCCTCGGGAGCCTCGGGCGGTTCAAGGAGGCCGTCGCGGCGCACGCCGAGGCCGTGCGCCAGAAGCCCGACTACGCCGGCGCGCTCTTCAACCTCGCCTACGCCTACCGGAAGAGCGGCGACAAGAAGCAGGCGCTTGAGACCTACAAGCGGCTCCAGGCCGTCAACGCTTCGATGGCGGAGAGGCTCTACCCGCTGGTGAAGTGAGCGGGACCCGTTCGGGTGTGGAAAGGCGAGAGCCCCGCCGGGCGCGATGTCCGGCGGGGCTCTCTTTCAGACTCCCTCGGCTTCAGTAGGCGGTGTCGGCGACGTTCATCTTCTGGAGGACGAAGACGACGCGCATGGTCTGCGGGCGCCGGTCGAGCGAGGCGGGGACGAAGGCGGGGCTCTTGCGCAGGGCGTCCTGGAGGTCTTCGACCATGCGGCGGTTGCGCGGCGGCTCGACGACCTCGGCGAGCGAGGCCGTGCCGTTGGAATAAACGTCCGCGACGACGATCATGTCGTCGTCGTCGGGGTTGCCGTCGCGCGAGGGCGTGAGCGTCAGCGCGGCCAGCGCGCCCCGCGGGTTCAGCGTCGGCGACTCCGGCCCCCAGTTGGCGCGCGCCGCGGCCGCCGCGAGGTCGGGCGAGAGCGGGCGCGTCACGTCGAAGCCGCCGCGCCCGTCCGCCCACGGCACGGACTGTTCGTTCTCAAGCGCCTGCGCCTCGGCGACGTTTCGCAGGAGGATGATCTGCTGCCGGAGCCCGGCGAAGACGGCCGCGAAGAGGACGACCGAGTAGACGGCGCCGACCGAGTAGGGCATCAGCCGCGCGCCGACCCAGCGCGCGACGCGCTCGGCGGGCGAGAGCCGCGGGGCGGCGTTGCGCGCGGCGCGCTCGATGACGAGGGCGTCGCGTATCTCGGCGGAGAGCCCCGCGGGGGGGGCCGGGCGCGTCATGAGCGAGAGGCCGCGCACGAGCGAGCGGGTCTGCTCCAACTGATGACGGCAGACCGGGCACGCGCCGACGTGCCCCGCCAGCGCCGCGCACGCCTCGCGGGCGAGCGTGCCGTCGAGGTACGCCGAGAAGACCTTCTGTGCTTCCGAACACGTCATCATAATTTCAGGGATCAGGGACTAGAGGCCAGGGGCCAGTTGGGTCGGGTCTTAATGGAACCAGCGTCATGCGCCGGTAAAGGTTTTAACTGGCCCCTAGCCCCTGGCCTCTAGCCGCCGGTTCCGGATGGCTGGCCGACCCCGGCTGCTCCCTTCTTGAAAGGAAGCAGTTGGTGTGCGTCCGCTTCGCGCGCGCCGCGACCCCTGGCGGCGGGTTCTCGTCCTGCGCGGCGGCGGTAGAAGAACGGGTGTTGCTGGCCACGTTTTCAAAGCCGCCCCGCGAGGGCCGGGAATCCCGCGCGCGCGAGTCCGCGCCGCGCCCGGGCGGGCAGCCTCCGCCGCTTCCTGACCCACATGGCACCGGGGTGTGTTGGTCGAAGCCGGGGCGGGGCAGCCATCCGGAATTTTTGATTTTAGATTTTTGACTGGCGGGCCACCTGACGGCGGCCCGAATCGCGAATCAAAATCTAAAATCTACAAAGAGCCTTCGAGCCTGCGCCGCAGCTCGTTGCGGCCCCTTGAGAGCCGCGACTTGACCGTTCCGACGTTGAGGTCGAGCGCGGAGGCGACCTCCTCGTAGCTGAGCCCCTCGATGTCGCGGAGCACGATGACCTCGCGGTAGGGGCGCGAAAGCGTCCGCAGCGCCGCGTGCAGCGCGCGTTCGCGTTCGCGCGCCAGCGCCTGCGACTCGGGGTCGGCCGCGCCCGCCTGTTCGAGCCCGGCCGAGAGAGGCGCGTCCGAGCCTTCGCTCGCCGGCGCGTCGAGCGAGACCGTGCGGTCGCGCCGCCGCCGCTTCCACCAGCGCCAGCGGTTGCGCGCCTGGTTGACGGCGATGCGGTAGAGCCATGTGCGCAGGTCTGCGTCGCCGCGGAAGTTCGCCAGGTGGCGGAACGCCTGGAGGAAGGTCTCCTGCGTCAGGTCGCGCGCCTCCTCGGGGTCTTCCGTCAGGCGGTAGAGCAGGGCGTAGACGTCGCCGTGCCGCTCCTCTATCAGGCGGTTGAAGGCCGCCGCCTCGCCGCGCCGGAGCCTTTCAAGGAACTGCTCTTCGGCCGAAGGGGTGACGAAGCGCGCCTCGGCCGAGGCCGCCACGTCGCCGGCCCCCTCCAGTTCCGCTTCCATGCGGAGGGCGATTGGCTCCCCGAAGCTCACGAACGTCCTCCGTCGAACCGGGAGGGTCTGCCGGAGGCCCCGTCCCCCCCCGGCTGATAACTTCGACACCGCCGCGGGCCTTGTTGTTCCCGGGAAATTTTCATGCGCGCTTTGTTTGATGTCGCGGGCGGCCGAAACTGTCCGCAAGCATAGCCCGGCCGCGCCGCCCTGACAACGAAAATTCCGGCAAAGCCCTTGCTTGACAACCTTCTGACCCCCCGCTAGAGTGAGTTTTTGCCTCGAACTCCACACCAGAGAACGCAACCGACTGTGCGTCCTTGCACCGGATAAAAGCAGTGGCCCGAACGACAAAAAAACGCGCGCAGCAGCTCAAGCACGACAAGTTCCGCGACACGACCTACGACTACGCCGGGCGCCTCCAGCACCGCTTCGAGGGGCGCGGCCGGACGATTCTCTACGCCGTCGCCGGCGCGGTCGCCCTCGTCGCACTCCTCCTCGCCTTCAACTGGTGGCGCGAGCGGCGCGCCGACGAGGCGCGCTTCGCCCTCGCCAAGGCCATCGAGATCGCCGAGGCGCCCGTCTCGGCGACGCCCGACCCGAGCCAGACGGGCCCGACCTTCGCCAGCGAGCGCGACCGCGCGCAGAAGGCCGTCGAGGCGTTCCAGAAGGTGCAGAGCAGCTACGGCTCGCCCTACAGCGACATCGCGCGCTACTTCGCCGCCGCCGGCCTCCTGACCGTAGACCGGCCGAAGGGCCTGAGCGAGATGGAGGCGCTCTCGAAGGGCGGCGACGCGGAGGTCGCGGCCCGCGCGCGCTTCGCGCTGGCGCAGGCGCGCGAGGCCGACGGGCAGTACGACGCCGCGGCCGCCGCCTACCAGGAGCTTCTGAACGACAAGAGCGGCGCCGTCTCGCAGAACACGGTGAGGCTGCGGCTGGCGAACGTCTACGAGAAGCAGGGCAAGCGGGACGAGGCCGCGAACCTCCTCTTCGAGATGGTCAAGGCCGCGCGCGAGGCGAAGGGCAAGGACGGCAAGCCGCCCCAGACCTCGATGACCGTGCGCGCCGCCGCCGACAAGCTACAGGAACTCAGCCCCGAGCGCTACGCGCAGCTCCCGCCCGAGCCCGTGACGGGCGGCTCGCTCCCGTTCTAAGAGTAATGATGAGTGATGGGTGGTGAGTGATGAATTAAGGCGGCGGGCTTTTAATTCATCACCCATCACCCATCATTGCCTTCCGTGGATAATCTCACGCACTCGCTCGTCGGGTTGGCGGCCGCGAAGGCGGGGCTCGGGAGGCTCTCGCCTTACGCGACGTTCGCCTGCGTGGCGGCGGCGAACCTGCCCGACATAGACATCGTCGCGCTCGCGGGCGGGCCGGCCTTCTACCTGAAGCACCACCGAGGGATAACGCACTCGCTCGTCGGGACGGCGGCGCTCGCCGTCGCGTTCCCCGTGCTGCTCTTCGCGGCGGAGCGGCTGTCGGCGCGCGCGCGCGGGCGCGCAGGCCGCGCGCGCTTGAAGGGGCTGCTGGTCTGCTCGCTCTTGCTGTCGGCCTCGCACCCGCTGCTGGACTGGACGAACAGTTACGGCGTGCGGCCGCTGCTGCCGTGGGACGGGCGCTGGTTCTACGGCGACCTGCTCTTCATCGTAGACCCGTGGGTGTGGCTCGCCCTCGGCGGGGCGTGCTTCCTGCTGGCGGAGACGCGTGCGCGCGCCGCCGCCTGGGGGCTGCTGGCGGCGGCCGTCACGCTGCTCCTCTTTCGCGTCGCGTCGCGGCCGGACACGACCGTCCCGGCCGGCGCGCTCGCCCTCTGGTGCGCCGGCCTCGCCGCGCTCTCCCTTCTGAGACTGAAGGCGGCCGGCCGGCGTCTCGGCGGGCGGGCCGCCGCCGGGGCGCTCGCGCTCGTCGCCGCCTACTGCGGGGCGCTGATGTTCGTGCACGCGCGCGCTCTCTCCGCGGCCGAGCGCGTCGCGCGTGCGTTGGCGGCCGCCGGGGGCGAGACGGTCTCGCGCGTGGCGGCGACGCCCGTCCTCGCAGACCCTTTGACGTGGCGCTGCCTCTCGAAGACCGACCGCCTGAGCGCGCGCTTCGACGTGACGCTGGCGCGGCCCGACGCCGGGGGGCTGCGCAACGTCGCGGGCTTCGCCGAGCCCGCGGGCGCGGAGGCCGAGGCCGTGTCGCGCGCGGCGGCGGACGCGGACGCGCGCGTGCTGCTCGACTTCGCGCGGTTCCCCGTGGCGCGCGTGCGGCGCGGCGGCGGGGGCGCGTGGGTCGTGCAGGTCGCGGACCTGCGCTACACGGAGCCGGGCGCGGGCGCGCGCCCCGGCGGCTTCGCGCTCGACGTGCCGGTGGCCGCCCCGGCCGCCGAACCCGCGCCTTGAACTTTGCGCACCGAAGCTATATTTTGGACGGCGTTCATCAAAGTTTCTGTCGCTCTCCCCGCTTTCCCGAAAGGACGTTCAAACCGCAATGAGCAAACCGAAGCCCGCGAGGCTCCTGCTGCCTCTGGCCCTCTTCTTCGCGCTGGCGCAGGCGGCCGCCGCGCAAGCCCCGCTCGACACGCGCCGCGAGCTGTCGCAACTGCCCGACGCGCAGGCCGTCCTCTTCATCAACGCGCGCCGCATCGTCAACGAGATGCTGCCGAAGATGATGACGCCGGCCGAGTACCGGAAGATGCTCGCGGACGCGCAGAAGGTCGGCTTCGACGCGCGCGGCCTCGAATACGTCGCCCTCGTCGGCCGCCTCGCGGCGTCCCCCGCGCCCGGCGACTTCCCAGAGGTGGCCGTCGTCGTCAAGGGCAACTTCAGCGCCGACGCGCTGCTCGCGCTCGGGCGCGTCGTCGCCGGCTCGCAGAACATCAGGCCGCGCAGCGAGACCTACGGCTCGAAGACGCTGGAGATCATCGACCTCGAATCGCTGGGCGTGAAGGCCGAGGCGGGCGGCGAAGGCGCAGGCGGCGCGCAGAACAAGTCGGGCCTGCCGTACAAGGAGCTGGCCGTGACGGCGCTCGACGCGAACACGCTCGTCGCGGGCGTGCCCTCTTACGTCCGCTCGGCGGTAGACGCGGCGGGCGGGACGGGGGCGCTCCGCGCCTCGCTCGCCGACCTCGCGGCGCACGACCCGAACGCGCTGTGGAGCTTCACGATGGAGATGCCGCCGAACCTCGCCGAGTACCTGCGCAAGTCGGGCGCGCCCACCAACGCCGAGGCCGACCAGATGATCGGCTGGGTCAAGCAGGTGAGCCTCGCCAACGGCATGGACGCGCTCAACTACACGCTGAGCGCGGCCGTGCTGACCGACGCGCCCGAGCACGCGAGCGCCTTCAGCGGCATGGTTCGCATGGGGCTCCTCGCGGCGCAGGCGGCGCTCAGCCAGCAGGCCGCGAAGCAGACGCCGAAGGACAAGGACTACGCGCAGACGCGCGCGGGCCTCGCCGCCCTCAAGACCTTCGTCAACCGCACGGAGGGCAACCGGCTCATGCTCAGCGTCTCCGTCCCGCAGAAGACGGTGGCCGACCTCGTCCGGAGTGAGATGTCGAAGTCAAAGACGACCAAGGCGGCGCCGCGCGCCGGCCGCCGCCCGGGGCGCGCCCGCAGAAGGTGAAGGAAGGTGACGGGTGACGGGTGACGAGAGAAGGACGCGGCTCCTGCTTCTTCCCTCGTCACTCGTCACACATCGAAGAGGTTCGAGCTTGGAAGCGCCCCCCGAAGAGAAGAAGAGAGTCCGGCGGCTGATCGGGCTGCTTCGGAAGGAGTATCCCGAGGCGCGTTGCAGCCTCGACCACGCGAACGCGCTGGAACTGCTCGTGGCGACGATACTTTCGGCGCAGTGCACGGACGAGCGCGTGAACGCCGTCACGGCCGGTCTCTTCAGGAAGTACCGCACGTGGGAGGACTACGCCTCCGCGCCGGCGGAAGAGCTTGAGCGCGAGATTCGCCCGACCGGCTTCTTCCGCAACAAGGCGAAGTCCATCCGCGGCGCGTGCCGCCTGATCGGCGAGCGGCACGGCGGGAGCGTGCCGCGCACGATGGACGAGCTTTTGGGGCTGCCCGGCGTCGCGCGCAAGACGGCCAACGTCGTGCTCGGCAACGCCTACGGAATCGCCTCGGGCGTCGTGGTGGACACGCACGTCGCGCGGCTCTCCGCCCGCCTCGGGCTCTCCGCCGAGAAGTCGCCCGAGAAGATCGAGCGCGACCTGACGGGCGTCGTCCCCGAGGCCGACTGGATAGACTTTTCGCACCTGCTCATCGCCCACGGCCGGAAGGTCTGCAAGGCGCGCACGCCCCTGTGCGGCGAGTGCGCGCTGGCGCGGCTCTGCCCGTCCGCGGGCATCGGACAGTGAGTTTGGAATTTCAACACCGGGACGAAGCCATGAATAGAATTACCAGCCTCGCGCGGGGGCTCGCCGCCTCCGCAATCCTGCTGTGCTCCGTGTGCCCGCCGGCCGCGGCGCAGCGCCTCCAGTACCCCTCGACGAAGAAGGGCGACACCGTAGACACCTACTTCGGCACGAAGGTCGCCGACCCCTACCGCTGGCTCGAAGACGACGCCTCGACGCCCGAGGTCGCCCGCTGGGTCGAGGAGCAGAACAAAGTCACCTTCGCCTACCTCGAAAAGATTCCGTACCGCGCGCAGATGAAGGACAGGCTGACGAAGCTCTTCAACTACGCGCGCTACTCGGCGCCCTACCGCCGCGGCGCCTACTACTTCTTCTCGAAGAACGACGGGCTCCAGAACCAGTCGGTCGTCTACGTGCAGAAGGGTCTGGACGGCGCGCCCGAAGTCCTCCTCGACCCGAACAAGTTCTCGCCCGACGGCACGACGCAGCTCGGCGGGCTCGCCATCTCGCGCGACGCCAGGTACGCCGCCTACTGCAAGGCTTCGGGGGGCTCCGACTGGCGCGACTGCTTCGTGATGGAGGTCGCGTCGAAGAAGCAGCTCTCGGACGAGCTGCACTGGGTCAAGGTCTCGGGGCTCGCGTGGGCGGGCGACGGCTTCTACTACAGCCGCTACGACGCGCCGGAGAAGGGCAGGGAGCTGACCTCGAAGAACGAGAACCACAAGGTCTACTTCCACCGCGTCGGCACGCCGCAGTCGTCGGACGAGCTGGTCTACCAGGACCCCGCGCACCCGCAGCGCTTCAACAACGTCACGACCACCGACGACGAGCGCTTCGCGCTCCTCACCGTCTCCGACCGCGGCACGGGCAAGAAGGGCAACGCCCTCTTCTTCCGCGACGCGAAGGCCGCCGACAAGACCTGGAAGCCCATCGTCGCGGAGGTCGGCGACGACGACTTCGGCGTCGTCGATAACGTCGGCGACAAGTTCCTCGTCGAGACCAACCACAAGGCCCCGAACGGCCGCGTCTTCCTCTTCGACCCGAAGAACCCGGCGGAGGCGAACTGGAAGGACGTGCTGCCGGAGAAGGCCGAGCCGCTCCAGGGCGCGGGCACGGCCGGCGGCAAGCTCTTCGCCTCGTACCTGAAGGACGTGACGACGCGCGTCAGCGTCTACTCGCTCGACGGCAAGCCCGAGAACGAGATACAGCTCCCCGCGCTCGGCATCGCGGGCGGCTTCGGCGGCAACCCCGACGACAAGGTCATCTTCTACACCTTCACGTCCTTCAACTACCCGCCGTCCATCTACCGCTACGACATCTCGTCGCGCAAGTCCACGCTCTTCCGCGCCCCGGAGATTCCCGGCTTCCAGCCCGCGAACTACGAGGTCAAGCAGGTCTTCTACACGAGCAAGGACGGCACGCGCGTCCCGATGTTCCTCGTCCACAAGAAGGGGCTCCGGCTCGACGGCAGCAACCCGACGCTGCTCTACGGCTACGGCGGCTTCAACGCCAGCACCACGCCGGGCTTCAGCGCCTTGAGGCTCGCGCTCCTTGAGCAGGGCTTCGTCTACGCCTCGGCGAACATGCGCGGCGGCGGCGAGTACGGCGAGAAGTGGCACGAGGCCGGCACGAAGCTCAAGAAGCAGAACGTCTTCGACGACTTCATCGGCGCGGCCGAGTACCTCATCCAGAACAAGTACACGTCGCCTGAAAAGCTCGCCATCCACGGCGTCTCGAACGGCGGCCTGCTCGTCGGCGCGGTCGCCAACCAGCGCCCCGACCTCTTCAAAGTCGTCATCCAACAGGCGGGCGTGATGGACATGCTCCGCTTCCACAAGTTCACCATCGGCTGGAACTGGATCGCGGACTACGGCTCGTCGGACAACGAGGCCGAGTTCAAGGCCCTCTACGCCTACTCGCCCGTCCACAACGTGAAGTCGGGGGCGAAGTACCCGGCCACGCTGATTACGACGGCCGACCACGACGACCGCGTCGTGCCCGCGCACTCCTTCAAGTACGCGGCGGCGATGCAGGGCGCGCAGGCGGGCGACAACCCCGTCCTCATCCGCATCGACACCAAGTCCGGCCACGGCGCAAGCTCCACGACCAAGGCCATCGAGCAGACCGCAGACATCTACTCCTTCCTCATGTACAACCTCGGCGTCACGCCGAAGCTGGCGGGGGAGAAGGAGATGAGTAAGCAGTAAAAGACAAGTAGTCAGTAGACAGTAGTCAGTAGTCGGTAGTCGGTAGAAAAGAGAGGCGGCACGCCCGACCCGAAGGCCGAGGCGCGCCGCTTTGTCTTCCTACTGTCTACCGACTACTGGCTACTGACTACCTGTTCCTACTGCCTGCTGACTTCCT